>PBDH01000016.1 GCA_002717305.1 Gammaproteobacteria bacterium
CCAGACGACAAATCGGCTTTTAAGAAATTTTAAAACTAGATTCTGTTTGATTAATTTTTTTACCGGTTTTTGTTGATCTTATTAAAGTAGCCACTATTAGAACACACGATGCGACGTAGGTTCCGTCATCTTTTCTTTTATGATTTACGGATTTTGAAAGCATGTCTTCTGTTAGGGAAACAAGTTCGNCAAATCTCACAAATACGTCCGTCGCAACCCCGNGCGGAGCAAAACTCGCGACCATAAAAAATTATTTGTAAATGCAACTTATTCCAATGNGTTTTTGGAAACNCGGATTTNAGNTCTCGTTCTGTNCTAGANACGCTACTNCCNTTTTTAGTTAGNCCCCATCTTTGAGCTAATCGATGAATATGNGTATCTACTGGAAANGCAGGAAAGCCAAAGCCTTGGGACATGACAACACTNGCGGTTTTNTGTCCAACGCCGGGAAGNGCCTCTAGGTCCTCAAAAGTATTNGGGACCANNCCATCATATTTNTGAACGAGNATTTTTGATANTTCNANAATGGCTTCCGATTTTTTTGGTGCGAGACCGCAAGGACGAATAATTTTGTAGATNGTTTCTANNGGAANATCGATCATCNNAANTGGTGTATTTGCTTTTTCAAANAAANTAGGAGTTATTTTATTTACACGCTCATCTGTACATTGGGCGCTGAGTAAAACAGCGATTAAAAGTTCNTAAATATTATTGTGACCAAGTGGTNTTGGCGTTTCNGGATACAGTTCATTCAAACGNTTTAAAATANAATCTACGCGTTCNTGTTTNNACATTNTTTATNATCNCGGCGAAAANATNTTTGAAATCNNATAANATAGTNCAGATTNNNATCTNTCTTNACTCANATTCTTAGTNANAATTGNNCTAGAGTTNTTCCAGNGCACTCGNACTCGTNACGTTTNAANAAAGNAGTAAAATTTGTTNTCATCAAATAAAATTTGGTTNCCTCACAGTAGTCTCNCNGATCTAGCCATAAAGTGGNCAGGGTAATATGATATGCATAGAATAATACAGATNGCCCCANNATTTATTTACGTTAATGGTTTAGTGCGGTTGGAACAGAAAATTAAAGTCTGCTNGTTTCGCATGGACTGCCAGTCATGCTGATGAGGAAATAATGAAGAATCCGANAACCATACTNATAGATAGGAATCCNGGAAGGAACTCTCAAACTTTTGGCATTGCGNGNGAACTNGGTACNGANCTAGATCTAATCCATGAACCNTCCGTNGGNGTCGTCGGNAATAAAGGTGATTCCCAGTGCTACATTGGGGTGATGCATAAAGTAAATGTTATTCATGATGCACTCAGAGATCGTGTAGGGACGGCCCCCGGGCAGTTACGAATGCGTCTAGTTCAACCGGAATTTACTGTGGCTACCTCTGATGGAATCCGTAATGGTACTAAAGAGATGCGTTATTCATTNATTGGCCGAGAAGTCACAAATGACGCGCTTACGGAGCATTTGAGTGCGTCTGGCTTAGAGGGGACNATTGCAGTAGTCGCTTGTGATAAACCTCCAGTCGGTACCNTAGCAGCCATGCTCGAGCACAATCGACCTGCAATCATCATGTCAGATGGATCTATCAGGCCNGGTGTTGATTCAGTAACTGGCGANACTATTGATCTGATTACCGCCTATCAATTAGCTGGNAGCGAAGATGAAGAANTAAAACGTCGGATNGCTAANGAAGCATGNCCAGGCTTTGGTAGCTGCGGCGGNATGTTTACGTACAACACGATGCAGACATTTATNGGAGTGGTGGGAATGGAGCCACTCCATATGATTTCGCCAGCGTCCCAAGATATTTGTCGTACCTCTGAATTTCCAAATCAGTTGATTGATTACCTTGTCGGTTTGATGAGCAGAAATANACGNCCGCGAGANATTGTTACNCGTGACTCCCTCAGGAATGCGATTATTGTAGCGATGTCTGTTGGCGGATCGACAAATGTTCTTCTTCACGCTCCCGAGTTGGCGCGTGCAGCTGGATTCAAAGATTTTGCAAAAGATATTATGAGNCCAGAGGAATTCAATTATCTCTCAAAGCATGTAATCCCTGTGGTTGTGAATGCGCGGCCTTTNGGNGCCTACTCTATGGTNGATATCGATAGCAANGGCGGAGTGCAAGTGATCGTAAAAGANTTNCTNGACGCTGGACTCCTCAACGGNAGCACTTTGACATGTACTGGTGANACGCTAGCNGAGCAGATAGANCGCCTTGCCCCACCAAGNCCGGATGGTGATGTGATTTTCAGTGTNAATAANCCATTTAANGAGACCGGGGGATTGCGAGTTTTGGGAGGAAATTTGTCACCAGAGTTCAGTGCAGTCCTCAAATTNGCNGGTGTAGAGGGAGGGNTGGAAAANAATATCTTNNANGGTAANGCCAANGTTTTCAATGGCGAGCAGNAACTNCTGNAAGCGTTAGACATGAAGAGTGAGCNNTTTGAAAACTTCGATATGATNATAGTGCGCTACGAGGGACCTTTTGGTGCCCCNGGTATGCCGGAAATGTTGGACTCTACNTCCCGAATTACTGCGTTGTGTAGAGAGCGAAATATCGTTGTNGGNCTNATGACGGATGGAAGATTTTCTGGTGGNTCCGTTGGGTTGGTGATTGGNCATGTTGGTCCTGAGGCAGCGGCCGGGGGCCCTATCGGTCTTATCGANAANGGTGANGATATAATAGTCGACTTAAATAANAATGAGTTGAACTGTAGGCAGTTAGCNGATGAATCAATTTANAAGAAACGCAGANAAAATTGGGATATTGTNGTGAATNAAAATAACGGTATCCATCCGTCTGTTGGCGATATTGATTCTAGGCTTTTGAATCGTATGCGCTGTTCAGCGGTATCTGCTGTTTTCGGTGCAGGCATGCATCCTAATCGAGAAGTGTGGGTAAAAGACCCTCGNGATGTGCAAATTTCTGAATTTAAGCCGCGAAATAAATTTCGGTANCACCTATTAAGATTCAANCAANACCCTGACCCTTTNCTCGAATAATTGTGTTGAAAAATCAACTCACCTGAAAAAATAAAATTTCAGGTNGNCACCATAAATTNTGTGGTCANAGNTAGCGAACTANNCAATAAAAAAGTCAAACATCATCAAATGAGTTAAAATTTTAGTAACNCTGAAGAATTTNCGAATTTAATAAAANTCCNTAAATNNTTTGATTCNAGNANAGATCTTGTTATCGCCGGCTCCNCCATAATCACTATTTAGGTGNCTCATCGCTTATTTTTATTGTTAAGACTCATACACTTANTCAAATTTCAAGCTCTAAGACACTCTCAAANAATTAAAGTCTCTTNGCCAGATACTTTTTACAACNGGTCGTNTTTTCAGNATAAAAACNTTTGATTTCTTTTAACTTGCTTCCGCNACTCAAGCCAAACCNNTGTCTCATCTACCCCGTCGATCGAGGCTTCATTACGTTCCTNGAACAGCTTNCGAAACGTCTGACACTTTTACATGNTTCATTTAATATNTTTGTAAAGTTTCGTCNNNGCTAGCGTTTTCTTACAAAAAAGAANGAGACGAAGATTACACTCCCTNAACCGCGGAGNTTTGTTCAATAAAAATTTTGAGGGCGNCTGNCTAATTAATGTTGGNTNTGCAAAATCGCTGGCAAAGCCANGGGCCTTNGGATTGAAAAATAATTTTTTCAACGTNAATACTTGCATTCACACTAANTTGAAATTACGGATTGCTGATATTTTTCAAGAANTTGCNTAAAGGCAAAATTCGGAGTTTTTCCAAGAAANTCAATAAAGTTTTTTTGCAAGTGTTCAATTAACTCAGTTGGCAACTCAAGTCTTCTTGATTCTTTTTTTCGGGATAGCAGCTCGGTTANTTCAAGAATTTGNTCTGCNCTGAGCCGTTCCATTGCCGATCTCGAACCCCATTCACGAGCGGATCTTAGCCCCTCTATGACGCCGTCTACAACCGGATATTTTTCATTTTCAACACAAGCCGTTTCCAGAATGCTCAATATTTTATTGATGCTTTGATGAATTTCTAATGTGTCATAAAAGCTCGGATTTGCAACGACTTGGTGGGATCGAGAGCTTTCGGGTCGAGACATCTTCAGCATTCTTTCATATGAAATCCAAAATGATTCCTCGTTCTCCTTGAATAGTTCCATCGGAAGAATAACTACCTCGGCCTCAAACTGTTCCCAGTGCGCTACTAGGGCTCTCAGATCTAAATTTTTCTCTATCGATACTCTAAAATTACTTATATATTTATCAGGGCTGTGAGATCCGCCTTCTTTGAGCGACTGGGCGTAGGCAGAGCGGATCCAATCTATTGGATTTCTTATTATAATTAAAACCTTTTCGGCAAGCGGCCCAAACATGTTTGCTAGTAACTTCTGACGTTTAGGAATATGTGCTGCTAGTTCGGGCGAATGACAAAGCCAGCTAGAAGCTAGTCCCTCCCCACTCAAGACTTGCAGTTTATCAGTGGCTTCAAAACCGAAAGGCAGTGGTGAGCCCTCCAATTGAGCAACCAAGCCATCGATATCATTTCTATATTCATCAAAAAATGAATCGGTTTTATCAGTTATCCCTTTAAGATTCTTGGTCTCGTAGTTATCAGAATCTGTCCAAAGCATCTGAAGTGTTGAGGACATAGATTTCGCTAGGCCGACATGTATAAGTTTTTTAGATTTTTTCATTGATCAATATTTCCAATTATTGTCTGAGTAAGCCTCTGATTGATCTGAACTTAATATTTTGCACCCTCATTCGACGCTACCGTCTAATATGATGTAACAAGCAAATTCCCTGTTTATTAACGAATTAGGTTCCTGATTATTCGTTTTTATAAAGACTCAGGAAAAGGCCTTACTCGCGCAAATGATCTCAGTAATTAGCGTCGTATCGAACATTAATTTTAAATTCTCGCCAATAAACACGTGGTTTCACGATCCAAAAGAACATTCCAATCCTCTTAGGTTAGGCTTTGCGAGGTAATGCCCAAGTTGCCGGTGTTTGCGCGCGCCCAACCAAAAGCCCCTAAGATTGTTGGCATTCCACCATTCCTCATAATAAGCACTAAATCTCAGACAAACCATCATCAGATTTGTATTTAAAAAGCATAGAAATGATGTAATTGATTTATTTCATTCTCAAGAGATATGACTATCCGACTCACGACTCAATCCCGAGGCTCGGTCACGGATAGCCGTAGACCGATGAAAGATGATAGTGATGGGAAACATACAAGGTTGGCTGACTACCAAGCGAGTATCTTTAACTTAAAAGATATTACTTTTTTGCGACTGTGAAGAACCTCTTTAAATTTATAATTCTTGACTGTCATCCGCTACGCGTGCGGTTTGAGCCCTCTACGTCCTTCCACATACCATGAAAAAAATAAAATGTCTTTTCAATTATTTAGAGTCCTTTCGTTGGCCAATCGATGGGCTATATATTTATCCTAAATAGCTCTATTTGATTCGGAGAAACTTTGACAATCACCTTTTAAAATGAAAAATTGGGAATCACATCCATTTATTGAAGTCAGTCTATTTATGCTACCTTTCGCCTCTTTAGCTTCTCGACAGAACATTTGCGGAGAAATGAAATGACGGATCGTACTGCGAGCGGTGGCCTTGAGGTTGCAACCGAGCTCTATCGGTTTATCACTGATGAAGCAATCCCAGGCACTGGGATTGATGCTCGTGAATTTTGGACTGCAATAGACGCCCTAATTCATGAGCTTGCTCCTATTAATCGTGAACTTGTCGCCAAAAGAGATGCGCTGCAAGAAAAAATAGATTCCTATCATAAGGCACGCAACGGTAAGTCCCACAATGCCACTGAATATAAAGCGTTTCTCGAAGAAATCGGTTATCTCCTGCCTGAACCAGAGAACGTATCCGTAAACACGGAAAATATTGACCCCGAAGTTGCAACCACTGCAGGACCTCAGCTGGTTGTCCCGTTAATGAACGCCCGGTATACGTTGAATGCAGCTAATGCGCGCTGGGGGAGTCTATACGATGCACTTTATGGGACAGACGTCATTTCTAACGACGGTGGTGCATCTCCTGGGCTCGAATATAACCCCATCCGTGGTGAGAAAGTCATCACATTCGCAAAGACGTTCCTTGATCAAACCTTCAGTCTCATGAGTGGAACCCACGCTGATGCGACGTCTTACAAGGTTATAAGTGGTTCACTCAAAGTTAATCTTCCTACCGGACTTGTTGGATTGAAGAGCCCTAAACAATTTGTCGGATATCAAGGCGATGAAGGTTCACCAACCTCAGTGGTACTCAAAAATAATGGTCTGCACGTTGAGATTCAATTTGATAAAGCGAGACCAGTCGGGAATTCAGATCCAGCCGGTATTGCCGACATGCTTATCGAATCAGCGTTGACCACCATTATGGACTGCGAAGACTCAGTGGCGGCTGTCGATGCTGAAGACAAGGTACTGGTTTACAAGAATTGGCTCGGTCTGATGAAAGGTGATTTGACTGAGTCTGTGTTCAAAAATACAAAAAATATTGTTCGTCAACTCAACAAGGATCGTGTTTACAAAGATCCTGAAGGCGAGGAATTAACGTTGCCCGGACGTTCATTGATGTTTATTCGTAACGTCGGCCACTTAATGACCAATAGAGCAATTCTAGACAAAAATGGCCTCGAGGTACCTGAAGGAATACTTGATGGCATCTTCACAACACTGATCGCAGTTCATGATCTCAAGCGTGTTAACAACAAGAATTCACGTGAAGGTTCTATTTATATCGTGAAACCGAAAATGCACGGCCCGGAAGAGGTTGCTTTCACGAACCGCCTGTTTGGCGCAATCGAGGACATATTGAGGCTTCCTCGTCACACGGTGAAGCTAGGCATCATGGATGAGGAACGTCGGACAACTGTAAACCTGAAAGCTTGCATTAACGCAGCAGTTGATCGCGTTGCGTTTATTAACACTGGTTTCTTGGATAGGACAGGCGACGAGATGCACACGTCCATGCATGCCGGACCCATGATCCGCAAAGTGCATATGAAAAGAGCCACATGGATATCTGCATATGAAAATTGGAACGTAGACATTGGATTAGAATGTGGACTTCAGGGAAAAGCTCAGATTGGTAAAGGTATGTGGGCGATGCCAGATCTAATGGCGGCCATGGTCGAACAAAAAATAGTTCATCCACAATCGGGGGCGAATACCGCCTGGGTTCCTTCTCCGACCGCCGCAACTTTACATGCTCTGCACTACCATCAGATTGACGTGCTAGCTGTGCAGAACGAGATGAAAGGCAGTCGTCGGAATACGGTTGACGAAATACTCGAAATACCACTGCGCGAAAATCCAAACTGGTCACCCCAAGTGATTCAGCAAGAGCTCGATAGCAACTCGCAGAGCATCCTCGGTTATGTAGTTCGTTGGATAGATCAGGGAATCGGTTGCTCAAAGGTTCCAGATATTAACAATATTGGCTTGATGGAGGACCGAGCAACTCTTCGTATTAGCTCCCAGGCAATTGCGAACTGGTTGACGCACGGGATTACCAATGAGTCCCAAGTGCGAGAGACCATGGAGCGAATGGCCAAGGTGGTGGATGGTCAGAATGCAAGTGATCCAGCGTACCAACCGATGGCACCCCATTTTGATCAATCCATTGCTTTTAACGCCGCACTCGATTTGGTTTTGAAGGGCGTAGACCAGCCAAACGGTTACACGGAGCCTGTCCTTCATCGTCGTCGTTTAGAGCTTAAACGTTTGTCTAGTAAAACTTGACACACCCTTGTGTGGGCGCATATTTATATCGCGCCCTGCCGGAGGGATCTATGGCAAAAATCATAATACGATATTGTTTCATTGCATTAACCTGCATCATACCTCCAACGATGCACGCTGCAAAAAGCTCGGAACCTGTCCAACAGGTCACTACTTTTGACACGTTCCAGCTACCTGAATGGTTTAAAATTAGCTTCCTAGATCTGTCTGAAGACAACCTCGAGGCCGCAGAGTCAAACAAACACCTAGTTGTATTTTTTTGGCAAGACTTTTGCGCGTATTGTAAAGACACTATCGAGAAAAACCTTACCCAACAATCCATCCGCGAGATATTTGATATACATTTTGATGTAGTTGCGCTGAACATTTGGGGCTCAAAAGAGGTTTTCGGTTTAGATAGTGAAGCAACGACAGAAAAAGAGATAGCGCGAGCACTCGAGGTCCAGTTCACACCGACGATCATGTTTTTTGATTCAAACGGTAAGCCAGTTCTCCGACTGAATGGCCATGTATCGCCCGCAGAGATGAAAGTCGCGCTTACCTATGTGCATACCGAAAGATACCATTCACAAACCATCTTCGAATATCTGGCAGCCAACAAACCTCAGTCAGTAAATGCTTCTCTAAATTCTCAACCATTTATTCAGTTTGGCGCCAATCTAGATACATCGGGGCAACCGAAAGCGATTTTATTTGAACAGACGAACTGCCCAGACTGTGATCTTTTTCACCGCTGTGTATTGTCACTTGATGCAGTGAGGAATAGATTCAAACCCTTTTACACCGTACAAATTGATATGTGGTCAGAAGCACCTGTCATTACTCCGTCTGGTAATATGGCGACGTCGCGCGATTTTTCCCGAGACCTTAAGATCAAGTATGCGCCCAGCTTAGTATTATTCGATACTCAGGATAACGAAATTATCCGCATTGAATCGCAACTCAGGAGCTTTCACACCGAGGCTGTCCTTGAGTATGTCGCCCAAGGCGTATACAGGCGCGAACCAAACTTCCAACGGTATATTGAGGAACGTGGCGAAATCATTCGGTCCAATGGTGAACAAGGTAAAACTATAAGTACTCGCGATATATGCCCTGAACTATACNAGTAACATTCTAGGCCCGCTGCGTGTATACTCCATCCCGCGGCAGGGGCGCACGAGCTGAGAAGTACCCTTTGAACCTGATCCGGTTAATNCCGGCGTAGGAAGCCAATAGCAACANNCNTNCNTTTTGTTGACCTACTGCNCGCAACTTTTGATCAGGAGGCAACGATATGCACATCAATATTTCTTTCCAAATACTTGTCACGATGCTGTTACTACTAATGAGCTCAATGAGTCATGCAGCAAAAGACGAGATAACTGTACTGTTAGATTGGTTTATCAACCCAGACCATGCGTCATTGGTAGTAGCTGAACAAACAGGAATGTTTGATAATGCAAGTTTGAATGTGACTCTAATAGAGCCTGCGGACCCATCGCTACCTCCCAAGTTAGCCGCCGCAAAAAAAGCAGATGTTGCCATCAGTTATCAGCCCTCATTAATGGTGGACCTAAATAATCAGCTTCCTTTGATGCGAATTGGGACGATCGTCAAAAGTCCACTAAATTCACTGGTGGTACTCGCTGACTCAGGGATTCAAAGCATTTCTGATCTTAAGGGTAAAACTATTGGATTCTCAGTCGGAGGCTTCGAGGACGCAGTCCTCGGAGCTATGCTGGAATCCCGGGGTCTAACTCTCAAAGACGTGAATCTGGTAAATGTCAACTTTGCACTGTCACCATCTTTGTATGCTGGGAAAGTCGATGCTGTTATTGGTGCATTCCGAAATTTCGAACTAAACCAGATGGATATCGATGGTCGCCCTGGTCGTGCATTTTTTCCGGAAGATCACGGTGTTCCCGATTACGAGGAACTTATTCTTGTTGCTCACCCAGACTATGCTGGAACCGACAAACTAGAGCGATTTCTCAACGTTATTGATAAAGCAACACGCATGATCATTAATGATCCGGATACGTCCTATCGTTCGTTTATCAGTTTCCGGCCCGATGATTTGGACAACGAACTAAATCGCAGAGCCTGGCGTGACACGTTGCCGAAACTTGCTCGTGAAACTCGTCAAACTGATCCGAACTCGTGGAATCAATTTGCACGTTTCATGAGGGACAGAGGCCTTATTGATAATATTCCCGATCAAAAGACCTATCTCTTTCCTTAAGGAGCCTAATGAGCGAAGTCTTAAATATACTTGCCCCAGTCCTCGTGCTGGGGATGATTGGGTACGTTGCCACACGGCTTGGCTTCTTCAAGAATACCCATCGAGATGGTTTATCTAAGTACGTTTTTGATTTCGCGGTCCCGATGCTGTTGTTTTCAGCAATCGTTCAGCTTGAACCCCCTAAAGTATCGACGGTCAATTTATTCGCCAGTTATTACATTCCGCTCGCATTGGTATTCATGGTGGGCTTACTTATTGGTTGGCTTCTACTTAAACGCTCAGCTGTTGAAGGCATAATTATCGGCCTCGGCGCATCTTTTTCAAATACTGTTTTGCTAGGTATCCCCCTCATTCCCCGCGCGTTAGGTGGGGATGCTCTGTTCCCACTACTTCTCTTGATATCAGTACACGGCATAACCATTTTTACTGCTGTGACGGTGGCTATAGAGATCGCCCGCGGCAGGGATACAGGACTTTTTAACCTACCAAAGCAGGTTCTCCTCGGTCTTATATCCAATCCCCTAATCGTCAGTTTAATAGCGGGCTTCTTGTGGAAACTAACAAACATAGGGCTCCATCCGGTTGCTGCGGACATGTTTCACCTTGTTTCAACTAGTGTAGTCCCAGCGGCCCTATTTGTTCTTGGTAGTTCGTTGGCAAGCTATTCAATTTCCGGTTCCATTGGACCCGCGGTTCTAATCACTGTACTGAAAAACACCGTCCACCCAACAGCTGTATTCTTTTTAGGTTCTTGGTTGGGTCTCAGTACGCTCTGGCTGTCGGTTGCAACGATGTTGGCCGCCATGCCTACCGGCATGAATATGTACCTTTTTGCGAGTCGCTATCAGGTGTCACCGTCGACAGCGACAACCAGTATTTTTATCTCGACCATCTCGTCGATTCTCACGATTAGCATCGTTATCGTAATGCTCGAGAATAGTTAGGGTTCGATCAAAATCGCCCTGAAGTCGTTAACATTTGTCCCAGTCGGACCAGAAACCACCGAACAATCCAAGGATTGAAAGAACGTGTGCGCATCTTGACGGAGAAGGGCGTCACGATGATCGAGCCCAGCCGCCTTAGATTTTTCAAGGGTCTCGTCGTCGATACAGGCTCCGGCAATTTCTGCGGCACCGTCAACACCATCAGTATCGCAAACTATTGCAGAAATACCTCGAGCTCCGTCTAATGCATCAAGCAAGGCCAGCGCAAAATGCGCATTAGGGCCACCGACACCAGTACCTATCACCTTGACCGTGGTCTCACCCCCAGACAACAGGCATAGTGGCCGGTCCAATTTCTGATGACGCTGCTGCCATAATGCTGTCTCTGCCATCGCGCGAGCAATAGTTTCTGAATCGCCCTCGATCGCATCCCCCAAGACCCAGCAGTCCACACCTTGCGACTCGATGAACGACTTAGCGGCTCCTAACGATTGTGATGGTGCAGCCACAATGGTCGTTTTCACACGTCGAAAGCAGTCTGAATCAGGCGCTGGTGTTGCATGTTTCGCATCGGTCAGCCATGGTAGAAGCGCATCAAGAATATCGATTTGATGACGGGCTAACACATCAATCGCATCTTGTTGATTCGTGCTCGCCGGAACGGTGGGCCCTGAAGCAATAAATTCAGCACGGTCTCCTGGCACGTCTGAAACTAGGAAATTCAATACCTGGCCCTGACATGCCTCCGCAAGCCGACCACCCTTTACAAGCGACAGTTGCTTACGCACCGTGTTCAACTCCGAAATCGTCGCCCCCGACGCCAAAAGTGCCCGGTGGGTAAGCGTTTTGAGGTCTGGATCCATCGATGGCAGCGGTGCTGACATCAGGGCCGAGCCACCACCCGATATCAAACAAATGAGGCGATCCGATGGGCCGATTGATCGTGCTAAATCCAATGCTTGTTTAGCAGCAGCAAGACTTCCTGCGTTCGGAACAGGATGGGAAGCCTCTATAACATCCAGACTGGTGTTGATTTTGTGGCCTTTCGGAATAATGCACAGGCCGGCAATCTCGCCAAGGCACTGTGCGGCAACATTAGCCTGCTGCGAAGCAGCTTTTCCAACCACCAGAAATACCGTTCGACCCTCGATTGGCTCTAAGTGAGTTAGATGGGGAACTAGGCAACTAGCCTGAGCAGCGTGCACGGCGTGATCAAAGGCAGCGCTCAGAAAATCCTTTCGGTTCAAAGCGCTTTCACCAAGCGAGATTCAGTGGTTTCCATAAACCCGTCCCTGACAACGTCGATCGCTACAGTACCAAATATCACGACTGTGACCATGAACATGAAAGACTCAATAAAGGACCGGAAACTATCAAGATATAAGGCATCTATAACGGCTAATACGAAAACAGCGGGCACGGTACAATGGTGCGATGACTTAACCAATTTCATAATAGGTTCATTCATATCGATGACCGTGCCAACAGCATACTTCAACAAGCAGCGGGACACTTACGATGGGATTGCGTTATGGCGCAATAAAAGCTACTGGACCTAAAAATTATAAATAAATGTGCAATCATTCAGGACGATTATCGCATCCCATCAGAATGCCAGCATCATAATAGTCGCGGCCATCAGGATAAGCATGAGTGCAAATCCCGTATCACCATGAGTTAATTCTTTCAGCAATTTCATTTCATTCCTCCCTAAAAGCAAGGTTATACCAAACTTCGCAGAAAAGATTTAGTAATATCGCTTACGATCAGTCCCGTGCCGACGACCGTGATATATCGGGCTCCATGGGATTATTAATCTTTTTGGTTTCTGATGACCTGCCGAATAAGCCCATATTTACCCTTTCCCTCATCGATTTCGATTTGGCGTGAGCGAAGGTCAACCCAGAACAACAGAATACTGCCCTGCAATATGGGTCTTAAGCGCCATAAAGATTAAAAGAGAGCATACACAGAGGGCCCGGTCTCCCGGGCCTTTCACGACTACGCGTCGCTCTCGATAAGCTTTCCAGCCTCAATCGAGATTGAGCGAGGTTTTAGGGCCTCTGGTAATTCCCGGTACAGTTCGATGTGCAACAAGCCATGCTCGAGTTGTGCACCCCTAATGTAAACATGGTCTGCCAATTGGAACTTACGCTCGAAGCTTCGTGTCGCAATGCCACGATGCAGAAACTTCTGCTCCTCTTCCGATTCCAATTTTTCTCCAGCAACAGAAAGTTCGTTCTGCTTTGATTCAATCGATAACTCGTCGTCAGTGAATCCAGCCACGGCCATCGTGATCTTGTACTCATCATCACCGATTACCTCGATGTTATAAGGCGGATACCCAGCGCTCTCGAGACGATTAGCATTCTCAAGCATGCTTGCCAAACGATCAAAGCCTATTGCGGTACGATATAAGGGAGAAAGGTCTATTGTCATATGATCCTCCTAAAGCGATCAAATTTTTTGCTCTTCACAACGACAGAGCGCATTATCGGTGGGACCCATCACGGCGTCTTAGTAAATGGGTATGATCACTTCAAGATTTTTCAAGCCTTGGGATTTAGACGGCGTTCTCGTTTTTTACCGGTCAGATAATAAAGGATAGGGACAACGAAAAGAGTCAGTATAGAACTGAAACCTAGACCCCAAACAATTGCTGTAGCGACTGGGCCCCAAATTAGTGAAGAACCACCGAGACCCGCGGCCAAAGAAAACAATCCAGCTATCGTTGTCATTACAGTGATTACGACTGGTACGACCCGCCGCCGACCGGCATACAAAGTCGCATGTTTCAAACTCATCCCGGAAGTTAGGCGATCGTTCGCCGCGCTGATTAGGACGATCGCGGAATTTACTGCAATACCAGATAAGGCGACCACCCCGTATAACGTGTATAGAGACAATGGATTACCCGTCACAAACAAGCCCAAAACTACGCCGGTAAATGCAAGCGGCACCGTCACCAGAATCAGTAACGGCTGGCCGTAACTTCTGAACTGTGTTCCCAGAATGAGATACATCACTCCAATCCCAAACAAAAACAAGATACCTATAGAATCCAGACTTTCCTGAATATCATCTAGCTCGCCTGAGAAATCTAAATTCACGTTCGGGTAAGACGATTGCAGTTGAGTCCAAGCCTCAATCACTGCCTGATTTGCGCTTACAGTATCGGTCAGCTCCGAGTTAATGTCCGCCTCAACGGTAATAGTTCGCCTGAAATTATAATGTCTAATGGTAGCAAGTGCCGGTACCCGCTCAGCGTCAACAAGCTCACTTAACGAGACCATCTCTCCTGAAACTGTTGGCAACTGTACCGCTAATAACTTTGAAGGTGAAGAGAACTGTCCATCGGCAGCCACGACTCGGATATCAACGGTCTCTCCCTGATCCTGAACAGATCGAACGATCTCACCATCCACGAGAATCCGAATATTCCGAGCGATAATTTCTGGACTAATCCCAGATCGCGCAACTTGGTCAGGTTCCAGCTTAAGTTGCAATGCCAGCCTGCCATCTTGCGCATCATCAACAATATCCTTGATACCCGGGGTCTGACCAAGAATACTTCTGACCTTGTTAGCAGCTGAGCGGAGTTCCGCGAACTCAGAACCACGTACTTTAATGGAAATGGGCTTCGCCGCGGGTGGTCCACCAGCCAACTCCAGAAAAGTAACATTTGAGGGACCAGGCACCTGAAGGACAGCCTCTCGCATACCTTCAACGATCTCTGACACCTCCCGTCCATCGGGGTTTAAGCCAACTAGCACCTGGCCCCTGTGACTTCCACGCAGCGGCTCCGTTTCCGTGAATTGCTGACCAGCGTACGTGACAATTCCACGCGCTTCATTGGTTCGCAGATTAGATCGCACGACTTGCTCGACCTCGAGCGCGAGGTCAAGTGTTCGCTCAAGTTGCGTGCCTGACTCTGTTTCGACATTGACATAGAAAACCCGGATTGGATCAGACGCAAAGAAATCTGCTCGAATTTTACCACTCGTTAGCAATCCAACTGCGCCACTCAAGGCGATTCCAGAAATCGCGAGTGTCACGATCGGACGCCGCATCGCACGCACCAACAAATGGATATAGATATGCCGGATACCGCGATTAAGCCGGGTACGGAAGCGCTGAATCCGGCCTACGCGATCCATAGTCACCCCAGAGCCGATCACGTGGCTGGGCAACATCCAGAACGCTTCTACCAAGCTGATCAACAGCGCAATTGAAACCACTAATGGAATAACCATCATAAATTTGCCGAGAATTCCCGGTAGTAGCATCAAGGGCATGAATGCAGCGACGGTGGTTAATACAGCCGCCGTTACCGGCGCTGCCGTCTCAGCCAAGGCGTCAATCACTGCATCAATGCTGGAAAATCCACGCTCAATTCGATAGTAAATCGCCTCAACAACAACTACTGCATCATCAACCAACATACCAAGCGCGATGACAACCCCGAGCAGTACTGTAACGTTCAGTGTTTGGCCCATCCCCTGCAAGATCCAGAAGGTACCCGCGAGAATAAAGGGAATACCGATCGCTGTAAGTACCGCGATTTTAATCCCCAAAAAAATCCAGGCGACAATCAGGACCAAGATCAAACCAATCAATGCATTATTTTGCATGATCGTAAGGGCTTTCCGAGTAGGAATTGTTTGATCGTCGATCAAAATAAGCTTTGTACCTGTCACGGACTCAAGTTCATTTCTGGTACTAATGTAAGCCTTCAATTCATCGACGAGTTCGAGGGTATTGGCGCCTTCGGCTTTCATGACAGCCAACAGCACGGCCGGTGAGCCTCTGTAACGAACTAGTTCCGACCGCTCTGCCTGCGTGCGAGTGACACGTGCAACATCACCAATTCGCAGGCTGCCATCTCGTCCTAAAATTGGAAAACGATTTAAATCAAAGGCATCTGTTGATTTACCTTTTAACCTTACCAGCCAGTTAGATCCTGCAACATCTAGCTCTACCGCAGCCAAGTCCTGAAAATAGGTTTGCACGGTTGTGGCTACATCAGATGGCGCAAGCCCAAGCGCGGCAAGCTGTGTTGCATCAAATTCAATCCTAATCTCTGGATCAGCCATGCCTTGGGAATCAATTCGATCAATCAGTTCGCGACGTTCCAGTTCCTTCTCAATCAGAACCGCTTGCTCGCGGAGACTGTCGTCATCACCAGATCCAACCAGCGCGATAGTTGCCGCAGGAAATGCATTCGACGATGTGATCTCAATAAATATTGGCTGCCCTGCTTCCTCGGGAAAACTACCCTCCGCTGCGTTAACTTCACGACGCAGATCACCCAGTCGGCGTTCGAATACACTCTCTGCAATATCTTCAAATCGGACCAGAATCGAAGCCAAACCTTCTCTTGAATAACTAGACACAAAATCGAGGTTATCGACTCTCTGAATCGCTTCTTCAATTGGGTCGGTAATCCGACTCTCTACATCAAGCGCAGCTGAGCCAGGCCAGGCAACTGTAATAACTATCCAATTAAAGTTAATCGTTGGATCTTGCTGGCGAGGTAGTGACCAATAGGCGAGAACACCCATAGCCAAGACTAAAATAAAAGTGAGGTTTGTCAGTACTTTGTTGCCGATCAGTAATCGTGCAAATCCGATCATTGACGAATCACCAACTGATCCCCTTCACGGGCCTTGAAGCGACCCTCCTCTATCAAAAGGGTCCCCGGGTCAAGATCTGTCACATCTACTGGTTGGCCAAGTGTCGCGTTTGTTCGTGCTATAAATTTGGCTCGTCCACTGTTAGCGATCATGATTCCATAGATGCGGTCTCGCTCCACTAGGAAATCTGCCGGAAGCACCATCTTTTTCGAGCGTATTCGAAGCACGCCGGGTACACCGGGATCTATAGTTTCAACCGACTTAAACCGAAGTAATCGCGTGCCAGTTCCTGTATCTACTGCACCACTCTCGGCGAGTATTTGCACAGGGATTTCCCGATCCTGCACAATGAATGAAACGTTCTTTTGGATATCGGCTGCAGAGTCAAACGGAATTCGCGCTCTGATATCGAAGGCTTTCGATACGATTTCGAGGATAGGGCTGCCAACAGAAACTCGTGTCCCTACAGATGCGAGCTGCTCAACGATAATCGCGTCGAACGGCGCCTTTACTTTGCATTTGGAGACCTGCAAGTTGGTTTCCTTCAACGCAAGACGTTTTGACGCTAAACTTATGATCGCCTGTTGTAGTTCTGTGGCACGGGTATCTTTAAGTTCTTCACTAGCAATGTTGGTCTCTGCCAGCTTAGCGATACGAGCTGCTTGCCGCTCGCTAAATTTTAATTGCACATCAGCTTGCTTAACCTCCTGAGCGGCGAGGTCTCGGCGTAGCTTGGTATCTCTGCAGTCAAGCCGAATTATGGTTGATCCCTTTGCTACCTCATCACCGGGACGCAGACTAATCGCGGTGATTTCTGCAGAAATAGCAGCCGCCAGCAGACTCCTCTCGATGGGCACAACGTTCGCAGGAAAATCAGAAGCGATATTTTTCTGCAGCTCGCCTAAAGCCGTGACGGTCACATACACGTCTTCCGACGCGACTGCTGGAACGACAAAACAAAGAGAAACTAAAAATAACTTAAGCAACCGCATCATAAAGACGCCTTTCTCCAATGTCGCATACTAGGGGGACCGACGCACGCGAGCCCAAGTCTTATCGTTAAATCGAAAGTCTAAACGATCATGCAACCGCGACGAACGACCCTGCCAAAATTCGATTCGGGTGGCGCGGACCATATACCCGCCCCAATGACTGGGTCTTGGAGCGGCAGTCGGATATTGATCCTCAAGCTGACTCATTTTTTTTGTAAGTACATCATGCGAATCAATAATCTCAGATTGTCGGCTAGCCCAAGCACCCAACCGCGAACCCCTCGGTCGTTCTTGGAAATAGGCATCATTTTCTTCGCCTGAGAGTTTTTCAACATCGCCCTCAATACGGACCTGACGTTCAAGCTGATCCCACCAAAACACAAGCGCGGCTTTGGGAGACGCCCTAAGTTCCTCACCTTTATGACTCGAGTAATTGGTATAAAACTTAAAGTCACGACCTTCCTGTCCTTTCAGCAGGACAATTCGCGCGTGAGGATTACCCACACTGTCTACGGTCGCCAAAGTCATCGCATTAGGTTCCAGCTGTGTTGTATTTTTTGCATCTGCAAGCCATCGGACAAACAGAGCAATTGGGTCCGATCCAGCATCATCTTCATTTAACTGTCCGATCTGATAATCCCGACGTAGTTCTTCCAAATCACGACTCATCAAATAACTCCAAAACGTCGCTGATACGTTCCACTCGATACACCTCGATTCCGGTTACTGCCTTCTTCGGTGCGTTTGCTGACGGCACGATTGCCTTCTTGAAGCCATGTTTTGCGGCTTCTCGGATTCGCTCTTGTCCGGAGGCTACGGGACGAACCTCACCGGACAAGCCGACCTCCCCAAACACTACCCATTCTTTAGGGATCACACTTCCTTGGAAACTAGAGATGCATGCAAGGAGTACTCCAAGATCTGCTCCGGTTTCAGTGACCTTGACACCACCAACCGCATTTAGGAAGACATCTTGATCCCCGAGTTGTAAATGGCCATGACGGTGCAGAATTGCAAGTAACATAGCGAGGCGTTGGCCATCAAGACCTACGACTATGCGCTTTGGGGAACCACTTAAACTAGCATCCACCAACGCTTGGACCTCAACCAATAAAGGTCGAGTGCCCTGCCAGGTGCAGATCACTGCCGAACCTGACGCTAAATTGTCTGGACGACTTAAAAAAATAGCAGATGGATTTTTTACTTCCCGAAGACCAGTTTCTGTCATAGCAAAAACGCCAAGCTCTCCCACAGATCCAAACCGATTCTTTTGCGCGCGCAATGTTCTAAACCGACCTGCGTTGTCCCCCTCCAAGAGAAGAGAGGCATCCACAATGTGTTCAAGAACCTTCGGGCCCGCCAATGCGCCCTCCTTCGTGACGTGGCCCACAAGCAGGACAATCACACCCCTCGCTTTCGCAAGACGGGTCAACTTAGCCGCGGACTCTCGAACTTGGCCAACACTTCCTGGCGCTCCAGCTAATGACTCTACCTGCATGACTTGAACGGAATCGACTACCAGTAACGCTGGTTTTAGTTGATCGACGATAGCGGAAACGGCCTCTACTCGTGTTTCAGAAACACACTCAAGGTGATCTGCAACCAAACCCAAGCGCTGTGCCCGGAGCCCAATTTGTTCAAGTGATTCCTCTCCGGTCACATATAGACAAGGCTTCTGTGATGAAAGCTGGGTCGTAACCTGCAAAAGTAACGTACTTTTTCCAGCGCCGGGGGCGCCACCAACCAAAATCACCGACCCCGGTACGAAGCCACCGCCTAAAACACGATCAAATTCTGTATATCCTGAGCCTAGTCGCTCCAGCCTTTCCGGTTTGATTGCTGATAACTTGGCCCTTTCTGCAACAGCGGCTGCATATCCGTGAGGTTTTCCTCGCGATGACTCGGGCGCTTGAACACACTCGATCAATGTATTCCAAGCCTCGCAACCTGGGCATTGTCCTGCCCACTGTGGCGAAGTTGCGCCACACTCCTGACATTGATAGATGGATTTTACTTTGGCCACGCTGGTCTCCCGTTACATACAGGATAGACCAGTTTTTAACCAACAGCCCGTTCTGAAAGACCCGATATAAGATTTTTAAATTTCCGATCCGCATGAAGAGCCGTCTGGATAGACTCTCCCAGAACTTTTTGAATCACCTGACAAACAAGTCGATTGGTGAAGCGAGACATTGTTTTAGTCGAACAAAAAAAATCAAATCTAATGTACCGTGACAAGTGCACGCAAGAGCTGATCTGGTTCTTGCTGTCGCGAGGAGATTTGCTCCGCACTCGTTAGCAAGCAGTGCCAATTAGTTCATGGGCGCAGTTTGGCCATTAGTGCACAGAAAAAAATCATTCGATAATGCCGCATTCGCCCTGAGCTCCTGCATAGCAGTATCAGTATGGACAACTACTGCCATCGGGGCACCAATAAATAACTTTTGAGCTCCACCAGCCAAACCAGACATCAGTGCAAGCCTCTAAATCAGTATTTGGCTAAAATTTTGAATTTAACTAGCCACGGCTGTCCAATTATGCTCAGACAAGTGAGTGCGTGCCCGAGCAACGCGAGGTAGAGCGGTCTCGAACATTTTGTCGGCCAGCTGTAAATTAGGATCAGTATGCTACAGACTTCGGGCTACGGGCTTCAAAATTTGCTGGATTGACCAACGTCCGG
>PBDH01000017.1 GCA_002717305.1 Gammaproteobacteria bacterium
CGCAGGGTTCGCGGTCACAAGGAATGGTTGACACGCCGTTTGCCTTTAGAAGCTCGTTGGTGGCTCGACCTATTCCGTTTGCCGCTCCAGTAATGACTATTATTGGAGTCATTGAGGCGCTCATCGGACCTCGCCTGCCAGACTATCTCGCAGTTTCTCTAGCGCGGTCTTCAGTTGAAAAATTTCATTTGGGTTGAGGCCTTTCAATGGTCGATCGTTTACAGCTTTTGCAACGGGGATCAACGTTGATCTGAGCGCTCGAGCTTTGTCAGTAAGTTTGACTGTCATCTTCCGCCTATCACCTGAGTTCCTTTTCCGGGTGAGCAATCCCTTTTTTTCCATCCCCGCAAGCGCGGTAAAGGTCGTTGATTCTTTCATACCAACAGCGTTTGCGAGCTCGCGCTGAGTAATCTGATCCTTCTCCCAGAGGACTCTCAAGAAATGATATTGACCAATTAGGATGCCATGCACTGCGATCGCATTTTGTAGGTCTCGTGTATAGATCCGAGTTACTTCTCGGGCTAGATATGCGATCGACTGGTCAGTAGGAAAAGTTGATATGTTATTTAGTTCGCTTCGCGTTTTGTCTGACATTTCTGTGTTTACCATCCTAGTATGTTGGTTAGTGAACGATAGATGAGGGATAACGCAATAAGGCCTAACGTAATCATCACAGCTCTTTCAAACAACCCCTCCGAAACTCTCGACCTCGTTTTTTCACCTAGCCAAATTCCAATCAGCATAGGTACACAGATCGCGAATGAGCCAATTAGTTGTGTCCAGCTGAATGATCCGAGTACTGCCAACCCACCGTACATAGGAAGGAAACCTCCGAGATATAATAGTGCGATGGCCTTTACGAAATCGTCCTTTTTCAGATTTTCAAGTGAGGATAAGTAGAGGACCAACAGCGGACCAACGAAGGACGTGGTGCCTCCAACAACACCAGCTGCCAAGCCACCAATCGGCCCACTGATCGATTCTTGTTTTGGTGCGATCCTCAATTTCCATCTCGTAGTCCGTAATATAATGTTGGTAAGAACGATGAGGCCGAGACAAATTTTGACCACATTTGAGTCTGCGCTGACTAAAACCTGCACTCCAATGCTTACTCCGATGATTTGACCAATTCCGAGTGGCCAAAATCTTTTGACGTACTCGAAACTCTGACGAGAAAATTTCGCTTGGTAGATATTAGACGCCAAGACCGGGACGGCCATCATCGGGATCACACTGAGTAATGGCATGAACAATGCCAGTAGCGGTGTTGCAAAAAGGGGCATCCCGAATCCGAGGAATCCCTTGATCAAACCGCCAAGAAACACGATGAGAGTGATCGCGAGGAGCGCTTCAAAAGATAGCAACACAAGAGCGTCCATCAGTTTGCATCCCCCATTATTTTGATTTATCAATATTCCCCGACTTCGTTGACGATTAGATACCTAAGTAGTAGCGTTCTGCAAGTGAGCCATTCTAATAATAAAAATTGATCTAGCTTACGGGGCATTGATGCTGAGACTGACGTTCGCCTGCCACGACTACGACCATGTTCGAGATATTTTTGAGCCAGAGGTAGTCACCGAAGGGATAGAACTGACCAAACTCAACCTTCCCGTTGAAGAGATTTTTTTCAGATTTATTAAGTTCGGAGAGTTCGATATCTCTGAGCATTCTTTCGCCAAATATGTCGGCCTCAGATCCAAGAATCAGGCTCGTGGTACTGCCATTCCAGTATTTCCGTCGAGAGTTTTTCGCCACTCAGCAATCTATGTCCGAACAGATTCTGAGATTAAACAGCCGAAAGACTTAGAGGGTCGCCGAATCGGAATACCAGAGTGGGGCCAAACTGCGGGAGTCTATGTAAGAGGTGCACTCGCGGACCAGTTCAACATAGACCTAAGTTCAATTAAATGGATACAGTCGGGTGTTCATCAGCCGGGTAGATCTGAAAAGGTGAAGTTCAATCTACCGAAGTGGGTCAATCTCCAGCCGGACACGGACCATAATCTCAATGATCTGCTTCTGTCGGGCGCAGTTGATGCAGTTATTACGGCTCATCCCATTCAGTCCTTTAAAGACAAGGATCCGCGAGTTGCAAGGATGTTCGATGATCCTCGTGCTATAGAGCGTGATTATTTCGAGAAAACTCGATGTTTCCCGATTATGCATACGATTGTTATCCGCGATGATGTACTGAATAAAAATCCTTGGGTTGCGCAAACAATTTATAAGGGGCTCGATCGGGCGAGGGAACGCTGCGTAATACGCCTCTCGGATGCAACGGCCTCCGCGATTCCAATGCCATGGATATTCTCAGCATTAAGGGACTCGCGAAATTTATATGGTGATCATGATATCTGGGCCTATGGCATCGAAGAAAATCGCGCAACCCTCGAGACATTTATTAGGTATTGTTTCGAACAGGGTATTACCGATAGTTTAATGTCCCCGGAGGATCTTTTTTTTGAAAATACATTCGAGTCATTTAAGGTCTAACCAATGAGTTTTAGTGGTTTTTTTAGCTCTGGATATACGCGAAGACCTGAGGGTGTAGTCGGTTATTTACTCGCTGCCTATGGGGCAATATTTATTCTATGGTCAGCTTATGCGGCGGTTTTTTCTAGACTTGATGCGCTCGTATTGGTGACATTGTTCTTGTCTTTCATGTTAGTTCTCGTATTTTCCACAATCGCGGCTGGGAGTGAACGGCTCGAGGATGATCCTGACCGAGTTCCTATCTATGACTGGATTTTCGTAGCTTCCAGTATAGGCTGTGGTCTGTATTTCGCAATAAACTCTAACGCGATAGCGACGCGTATTACGCTTTTGGATCCCTTGTCAACGATTGATGTGGTGTTTGGCACGTTTTTAATCGTCCTGTGTTTAGAAGTTTGCCGGAGAACGGTCGGACTTTTGCTGACGGGCATCGTCATCTGTTTTATGGCTTACAATTTATATGGTCACGTATTACCGGCCCCGTTTGGGCACGGGTATATCAGCTTTGAACATTTCCTAGACATCATGATTTTTACAACGGACGGTCTGTTTGGGACGCCGCTGAGAGTTGCGGCGACCTATGTGCTTTTGTTTGTATTGTTTGGGACATTTTTAGCGAGCGCAGGGGGTGGTGAGTTTTTTAATAACCTCGCGGCCTCGGTTGCGGGCGCGCGGGTCGGGGGACCGGCAAAAATTGCAGTGGTGTCTTCTGGTCTTTATGGAACTATTTCTGGTAGTCCAACCTCGGATGTAGTGACCACCGGCTCGATCACGATTCCGATGATGAAAAAAATTGGCTATCCGGCGACGGTCGCGGGCGCCGTTGAGGTGGCGGCTTCCACAGGTGGGAGTATATTGCCACCTGTGATGGGCTCTGCTGCGTTCATCATGGCCGAATACACAGGTATTCCGTATCTCGATATCGTTGTCGCCTCAACAATCCCCGCTCTTTTGTACTACTTTTCTGTTTACTCACAGGTTCACTATACCTCGGTCCGGTTAGGTCTAAAGGGGCTGGAAAAAAGTTCAGTACCGCCGTTGTCTGAGACTATGAAAAACGGCGGCTTGTTTTTAGTTCCCCTGGCTGCGATCGTTTGGGCATTATTCGAGGGGTTCAGTCCAACCTTTGTTGCGTTGTTCGGTGCGGTCGCCGTGATCGTGATCTCATTCTTCAGGAAACAAACCCGACTGTCCGTTAAACGGATGGTTGAGACCTTGGCGGAAACGGGTCGACGCCTGGCACCCGTCGTCGGCGCATGCACAGCAGCCGGATTTGTAATCGGCGGTATTACCATGACGGGACTTGCGGCAAAGCTTTCAGCGCTCGTATTTCTAATGACCGGAGACGCCATTTGGCTGACACTGATTGTTGCCGCAATTATGACGATCGTCTTGGGTATGGGCATGCCGACAGTGAGTTCATATATTTTGGCCGCGGTCTTAATCGGTCCATTGCTGATTAAGTTGGGTGTACCAGAGATGGCGGCGCATCTATTCTTACTCTATTACGCAGTCCTGTCTGCGATTACTCCACCTGTCGCTGTCGCCGCCTTCGCGGCGGCCTCCATCGCAGACGATAATCCGATGAAGATATCATTTAAAGGTGTCCAGTTCGCTGTGGGAGCATTTTTACTTCCTTTCTTTTTTGTCCTAGATCCAGCGCTGCTGGGGGAGGGATCTTTGATCGAAGTGACTTGGGCTACGCTGAGAGCCGTGCTTGCATTTCTCTTAATCTCTGTTGCATCAGCAGGGTGCTTTAACATTTCGTTGGGAGCATTTCAGCGACTGTTAACTTTCGCTCTAGTGATCCCGTTGTTGACGCCTTTTTTTGCGTATCAAGGCTTAGGATTTATGGCTGGTATTGGAATTTTGTTTTGGTTCTGGCTAAGTGGCAGAGCTAATGTAAAAATGGTGTAGCAAAACTATACAAAAAAAAGGAGTGTTTATGCTGGGCATAAGAAAAGTACTAAAAGCTGTGGTCGTTGGGACTTGTATAGGTCTAGCGTCTGTCAATGTGGTCGCCAAAGACAACTATATTTTGGCAGGGGCCAGTCCAGGTGGCTTATGGTCGCTTTTGGGAGCCGGTGTCGATAAGGCAATGCGGGCCAGTCATCCTAATGCGACGGTAACCTATCAGACCTCGGGCGGTGGTTTTGCTAACGCTGTGCAGGTTGCGTCTAAAAAGGTGGATTTCGGCATAATGCATGATGCAGAAGCGAAGATCGCTGCGAAAGGCACGGATCCTTATAAAGCGCCGGTCACTAATCTGCGTGCGATGGCTGTGATGTATAACTTCGGCGCATTCCAGCCAATGGTAACCAAAGACTTCGCCGATAAGTATGGTATTTCTTCGTATGAAGATCTGAAATCTAAGAAACCACCGGTTCGGTTGATTATTAATAAGCGAGGCCTTATCGCACACAATCAGGCGTTGGAAGTGTTGGCCGCATACGGCATCACTTTGAGCGATATTGAATCATGGGGCGGAAGTGTTCAGTTTTCCGGCTCAAAGGGCATTGTTGAGCTAATGAAAAATCGCCAAGGCGATATGGTGATGAATAATCTCTTTGTCGGGCACTCGTCGATTCGTGATATCTTGAACTCGATGTCTATGGTCATGATGCCAGTATCGCAAGCGGTGAGGGATAAAGTCAGCGGTGTAATGGGAACGGGTCAGATGGTGGTACCTGGCAAGGCCTACGATATCTTGTCTGATGATTACCCTACGTTGGCATTAACGGCAATGTTAGTTGTCAATTCTGACACGTCAGACGATGAGGTCTATAAAGTAACTAAGGCTCTCATAAGCAATGTCGGTGAGATTCAGGGCGTCCACAAGGCAATGCGTGCGCTGAATCCGGAGATGATGGTTAAGCAGAATGCGATCCCATTCCATCCTGGTGCGGTCAAGGCGTATAAAGAAGCGGGACTGATGTAGATCCGAAGCGGATCACTATGAGAAGCCCGGAAAGAAACTGGGCTTCTCAGTTTCTGCAAAGGGTTTTCCAGTCGGTCTCCTTTGAGTGAACTCCCTCATAGGACTTTATTTCAATATGTTTCAGATCAGAACTGGATCCGATAGCTTGACTAGTTGTTTGCATTGTCTTTGCCGCGTCGACCATTAGTTTTCGAAACTCGACTACCGCCATATCGGACGCTCCCAGTCGGTCCGTGGTTCTGTCGACAGTCGCGCCCATCGAGACCCACATTATAATATCTTGATTTGGGATTCCCGGGACCCCGGTGAAATTACCTTGTTTCATCCGTTCCCGGTCTTGTAAGAACTTATTGTGTGGTTGTCTTTTTGACACCCACCTCTCATCAAGGTCCTCCCCAGGAACCGAGTAATTGAATTTTCTCCACTCATCTGTATCGGGACAAGTTTCGCCACCCCAAGCTATGAAATTAAACATCGAATTTTCGTCATCGATTGGAACGACTACCGTTGTGACGTTGTAGCTGGAATTAGGCGGAATTAGGCACGTAAAAGGGGCAATGTATTCGGTGACTCTGAAATATTCATTCAAAGCCGGCTTCTTGATTGGATGCCGAATAGCTGCGTAATGAAATCCGTAATCAGTCCGTTCCACCTGCATTCGTGGCGACCGATCTGTGGTGGGGCGGTACCACGCCTTATCGTCTGCCGCCGCGCCTTCAACTTTCGCTGGTACCATGTCAGAGGAGTGTAGACTTGAGGAATGGGATGAGTCGATTTGGCCTTCCATGATCTGAGCCCAGTTAGCTGGGATACGGATTTTTGTTACTGACACTCTTGTGTCTGCTGTTGGCGCGAAGGCTGGAGGTTGGAATTCAGATATCTCAGCTTCGTCTCCGAGCCATGCCCATACGAACGAACCCCATTCCCTTGTCTGGTAGGCTTTGTGCTTAACCTTTGTAATCAGATCACTACTATCCGGCTCTGAGGGCATGCTGATGCATTTGCCATCAACATCAAATTTCCAACCATGATAGAGACAGGTCAGTCCGCAGTTGTCGTTACGACCATAGAGCAAGGATGCGTGGCGGTGAGGGCATAACTCATCAAGTAACCCGACCAACCCGTTCGTATCACGGAATGCGACGTATCGACAACCGAATACCTCAATGAGAAGGGGTGTGCCATCGTTTTCTAGGAGTTCTTCGCTTAAGCAGATCGGCACCCAGTGCCTGCGCATGATTCGCTCCATCGGAGCACCATCCGTAACTTGTGTTAAAAGCTCGTTCTCTTCCGGGGTCAGCATGTAAATCCCTCGTTTAATCTAATTTTCTGTCGCGTGTTTACACGAATCAGGCAAACGTTTAGATTTCTAATTATATTTACTTAGATATCGAAATCAATGAACGAGTCCAATGCACTTAACTTACTGGTCAGCCAAAAAAAACAGGTAGCGAAGGATATACTCGAATTTCAATTTGCTGCAGGAGATGAATCAGAGCTGCCGTCTTTCCAACCCGGTTCACACATTGCAATAGCGACACCCTGCGGGGCTAATCGTCAGTATTCTCTGATTAACGACGGTAACAAGCCAACCCTCTATCAGATTGCTGTGAAATTGGAGCCCCAATCCCGTGGCGGTTCTCAATCCTTGCACGAACAGCTGAATGTGGGGCATTCGGTCATAGTGCAACGGCCTGATAATAGCTTTCCTCTAGTGGACGCCCCTGGGTATTTATTTATAGGTGGGGGTATCGGTATCACCCCGTTAATCGGTATGGCGAGAGCCTGTCAATCCAGTGGAAAGTCTTTTCGTCTGATTTACTGCGCCCGCTCTGAGGAGCATGCTGCTTATTGGCAAGATTTGAAGAATACGTTTGATGATAGCGTTGTTGTTCATTTTGATGGCGGTGACCCCGAAGAGGTTTATGACTTTTGGGACGAGTTTATGATTCCAAATCCGGACCACGTTTATTGCTGTGGGCCGCGACCGTTGATGGATGAAATCAAGGCATTGAGTGGTCACTGGCCAGAACAACAAATTCACTTTGAAGACTTTAATCCGCAGAGCGGTCGTGACTACGTGAACATACCATTTACCGTTTCTATAAAATCAACCGGCGAGTCGTTTGAAGTCGGTGATAGCGCAACGATACTAGAAACATTACGAGGCCAAGGTTTAAGAGTTCCGAGCTCTTGTGAGAGTGGTACCTGTGGCTCTTGTAAAATGAAGCTATTGTCTGGGTCGGTGGAGCATCGTGATTTTGTTCTTGAGTCGGACGAGTATGAGTCGGCGATTATGGTGTGCGTGTCCCGCGGAAAAGGTGATATCGAGATTGACTTCGAAGATTACTGATCCAATTCGAGTGGGGGTCGTGGGTCTTGGAAGAGGATTTGCTCTAACGGCCCCATCGGCTCTTGTCAGCCAATTTGTTAGGTTTCTGGCTGCCGTTGCGCCTCGAGAGGAGTCGTGTGCTGCTTTTCGAGATATATTTCAAGGGGTCACCTATTCTTCCTACGACGACTTGCTTGATGACCCATCTATTGAGGCAGTTCACATTGCTACCCCCCATCAGCTTCACGCGGAGATGGCGGTGCAGGCAGCCCAACATGGTAAGCATGTGCTTGTTGAAAAACCTATTGCGATTACCTTGTCTGACGCAAAACGGATGATTTCCGCTTGTGAAATGAATGAAGTAACCTTGATGGTGGGTCCAGCGCACTCTTTTGATGGGCCTATACTCAAAGCGAAGCAGCTAATTGAAAGCGGTCAGTTTGGCAGGGTTCTGGCAATCAATACCTTCAATTACACTGATTTTATGTACAGACCACGTCGAGACGAGGAGCTCAGTACAACCGATGGTGGAGGCGTATTGTTCTCGCAGGGGGCACATCAGTTCGATATTGTCCGTCTTCTAGCCGGGGGACAGGTTACCGAAGTCTATGCATTCACGGGGCACTGGGATACGCTACGTGACACAGAATTGTCTTATCAGGCAATGCTTAGATTTAGCAATGGGGTCACTGCTCAGTGCACATACTCGGGATACGCCAGGTTTGACTCCGACGAATTACAGGGTTGGATTGGGGAGACTGGAAATCCAAAAGATCCCAACAATTACGGAGGCTCCAGAAGAGCGTTGGCAGATGTCTCACGTGATGACGAGCTAAAGGCTAAGCGAGCCCGGACCTTTAGTGCGAAGAGTCTATGCGGAATCGCTGCAAATAATGAGCACTTCGGTCCTTTGATCGTGCAATGTGAGTATGCTGATCTAAAAATTGGACCAAGGGAAATAACTGTGTACAAAGACTTTGAAAAAGAAATCATCCCAGTCGCAGTAACTGCTAGTCCGAGGGAGCCTGTCTTCAAAGCCCTCTATGATTCAATCAGGTTGGACAAGAGGCCAGTTCAAACAGGCCGTTGGTGTCTTGGCACGCTTCAGGTTTGTCATGCTGTGTTAGATTCAGCGGAGCGTAGGAAGCCGGTTTTTATAGAAGGCCCCTATTAAATTTTTGAGAGGGAGAAGATTCCATTGGATTTGCCTAAGGTTCTCATAAAAGAAGAGATTGAGCGGGCATTGGTTGAGGACCTCGGCAGGGCGGGTGATTTATCGACGCAGGCAACGATTGAATCTCATAAGCGCGCGACGGCATTTTTCATTGCGCGCGATGATGGCGTTGTCTGTGGTCTGCCACATGCGGCCGTGGCTTTCGAATGCATTGATCCCCAGCTCGATTTTGAGCGACGGGTGTCTGATGGGACTCGAGTGTCAGCCGGTACCGTGATCGCATCGGTATCGGGTAACGCGAGACCGATTTTATCAGCAGAACGTACTGCATTAAATTTTCTATGCCACTTATCTGGAATAGCCACTCTAACTTCGGATTTTGTCTCGCAAATTGCTCAAACGAAATCAAGGATATGCTGCACCCGGAAGACTGTTCCTGGTTTAAGAGCCTCGCAAAAGTATGCGGTTCGCTGTGGTGGTGGTTCAAACCACCGTTTTGGTTTGGATGACGCTATTTTAATTAAGGATAATCATATTGCGGTTGCCGGAGGTATTACAAAGTCTATTCTCGCCGCGAAGTCGTTTGCTGGGCACTTGGTCAAGATAGAGATTGAGGTCGATACGTTGGAGCAATTCGAGGAAGCGCTCTCATCGAGGGCCGATTGCATATTGTTAGATAATTTTGCAACTGATCTTCTGTACAAGGCGGTCCGTATTAATCAGGGTCGGGCTACCCTTGAGGCTTCTGGTGGTGTGAAGCTCGACACCGTCAAAGCCATCGCGGAGTCCGGTGTTGACTATATATCGTCTTCTCAGATAACCATGTCTGCCTCAACATTTGATATTGGACTCGATATCGAACTTGGATAAGGATTCTAGATGAAGGTGATTAACAATTCCGATGTCGCGAGATTAGTCAGCCAAGATGAGGTAACGCGGACATTGGAGAGTGCCTATGAGGACTTATTTTCCGGTAGGGCTGTATGTCGCCCAAGAGTTGATGTGGAAATTCCGTCGGCTGATCCTGATCGTTTCTATCGGTGGGGGACGATGGAGGGAGGTTGCGCTGGTCGGTATTTCGCTATCCGGTGTAAGTCAGATATGATTTACCATAAGCACTCCGGATCCTCAATTACGCAAGAGAAGTACTGCGTTGAACCCGGAACTTTCTGTGGTTTCATACTTTTATTTTCGGTCGAAAACGGAGAGCCGCTAGCCTTAATTAATGACGGCATAATACAGCACATGCGCGTTGCCGCTGACGGTGCGATAGGTGTGAAGTATGCGAGTCGAGAAGATTCTAGTGTCGTCGGTCTGCTTGGGTCAGGGGGAATGGCGAAAGATCATTTGAGATCAGTTGTTCATGTCCGAGATATACAGAAAGTTAAAGTTTATAGTCCTACCAGGGACCACCGTGAGACTTTTGCCAAGACGATGGCCGCTGAATTAGAAGTTGATATTGTACCATTTGACACACCAGACGACGCTGTCCGGGAGGTAGATATCATTATGGGGCTTACGGATTCAGCTGTTCCAGTTATCAGACCAGAGTATATCAAACCGGGTCAACACCTACTGAACGTTGGTGGAGGCGGTGGCATTCCTGCTGCTGTGCAGGAAAAAGTGTCCAAATTCTTGCGTTTTGGTAACACAGACCCACCTGTTGGTTGGTCAGATGTTCCATTTGACGACGAACACCTGACGTGGCAGGCCAGATCTGGTTTTTCTAAAAAAGCGCTGGCATCAAGCAAGCGAGCACACGGTGCGGTGGGCGGGGACCGGCTGATCTATCTTGCCGAAGTGATAAAGACCGGATACTTTGATCGTCAGAGTGAGGATGTGACTTATTCCGAGCGAGGCAACCTTCAAGGGAATCAGTTCCACGCAGTCGCTGGCCTACTCTACGAGAAAGCTCTCGAGGCAGGCGTTAGCAGGGAAATCCCAACCGAATTATTTCTGCAGGATATTCGTAACTAGTACACCGGGCCGTTGATTGTCTGGTATTGGTAATATTCTCTCAGTCCAAATGTAGACTTTTCCCAGCCAATTCCGCTGTGCTTATGGCCTCCGGATGGAAGTTCGCCGGAAAAATCGCCCATGGCTCTAGCAGCGTTGATGAAAACTCGCCCAGCTTCAATTTCGCGGGCGACTGTACTCAATTCTTCAAGGTTTGCGCCCCACACGGAGCCGCTAAGCCCGTAGTCCTCGCTGTTTAACTCCTTAACTAGTTCTAAAGTATTATCGTATCCGAGTATTGGCAGGACAGGTCCAAATTGCTCTTCAATAACAAGAGGATGAGAATGTTCGATATTCCAGACAAGTGTCGGTTGGACATAGCAACCGTTGCGTAGATCAGCCGACTCTAAAATTGTACCGCACGGCCTGACTACGGCATTACAAGATCGGGTTTGGTCGATAAGTGTGTTTAATCGGTGCTGCGCATCATCATCTATGACTGGGCCAATCGTTGACATTGTATCCGACGGCGCGCCCATCTTCAGGTGATCGGCACATTTTACTAAAGCCCCAATCATCTCTTCTTTTATTGATCGATGCACGTAAACACGTTTGGTCGCATAGCAATACTGACCCGATCTACGGAAGGCAGAGTCAACGATTTGAGAAGCGGTAATATTAAAATCTGAATCTTTGAGTACAATCGCCGCATCGTTTCCGCCAAGCTCAAGTTGCACAGATTTTAATTCAGCCGCGGCCGATGCGGCCACCTGCTTTCCGACAGCAGTACTGCCGGTAAACGAGATTTTCCTGACGTCGCGGTGTTTGATCATCGCCTCTCCAAGATCATTCGTTCCGTGCAATAGACTCAGCAGACCGGGTGGTAAGCAGTCCCTCAATAAACCGAGGAATACAGTGACGCCGGCAGGAGCCCTGGGTGACGGCTTGACGATGACGGCGTTACCCGCAAGAAGTGCGGGAATCACTTTAGCAGTCGCTAACGAGACCGGTGCATTCCAAGGAACGATCGCGCCGACAACGCCAAAAGGAACCTTCCGTACAACAGCCTTAAAGGATTCATCACTATGATGCAATGACGCCAACTCATCTGAGGCTATGCTCAATGTATGATTGATCTGTACAACTGATTCTTGAACCTCACGTCTTACAACGGTGTCAAGCATCCCTTGCTCGGTTTTGAGCACCTCGACAATGTAATTTAAATTTTCTTCGAGAAGTGGGATGAAGTTTTTGATACACACGATCCTCTGATCGACCGATTGCTTAACCCATATTTTCTGGGCTTTTCTTGCTTGTTCGACTGCTTTGTCCAGATGTTCGTTCGAACACACCGGCATATTTCCGATCACTAGTCGGCGATCGGCAGGATCTCTTAAATCTAAGTTATCTATGGTATGGATGTAGTCTGCGCTAAAAGACTGTAATTGCATCGACTTCTCACGATAAATTGAACTGTGATACACAATATCGGACCGCCTAAAACAATTTACAAGCGCTGAGGGAGATAGGAATGAATACGGAAAAAATCGGATTTGTGGGTTTGGGCCGCATGGGTCTAAGAATGGCGCTCCGACTAATTGATTCTTATCCGGTCTATGGAACAGATAAAGCGGTATCGCTCAAACAGTCGGTTCGAGATAAAGGTGTAAATTGGATCGATGATTCGAAGTCTCTCGCACGACTCTGCCGGCATATTTTCGTTGTCGCGGGTACTGAAATTGAAGTTACGGAAATTATCTTCGGTAAGCGAGGGCTGATCTCCGGTATTGATTCAGATACTACAATTGTGGTTTGCGCGACGGTACGGCCCAGTTACATGCGCGCCTTAGCTGAGCGGCTGTCCCAGACTAAATTTGTCAAGCTGCTCGACTGTCCGATCGCCAGAGGCGAGATGGCGGCAGAGTCAGGCGATCTGTTGCTTTTTGTTGGCGGTGATCGTGGTCTATTAGATTCACTAGAACAACTATTGGCTCATTTTGGCACTGATATTGAATTCCTCGGTCCGATCGGGAGTGGGCAGGTCGCTAAGGCTGTGAACAACTACCTGCTATGGGCCTGTCTCACAGCATCAATGGAAGGTCTTGATTTTGGTGAAAGGATGGGCGTCGACAAAGAAAGGCTTAGGATTGCGCTCGAGAAAAGTAGCGGCGCGAATTGGGCCATGTCCACTCGCGCAGATGATCGACCAGCACTTTGGGCCGAGAAAGATATGGCGCTGTTTTTGTCGGAGGCTGATCGGTTACGATTCTCAGTCCCCATTGCGGGACAGGTCAGGGAAGCGATAAAACTTTTTAAGGTCGATCGGCATCTGGAGCGGTCTCCGGATTTTGAGGAATATAAATTTTTGACGTAGGAGTCTTTTTCTATCTACACAAGATGATTACGTTCTGTCTCAACCCTAGTTACAGTGCTAATAGCCGTGTTAGCGTATCAAGCGAAATAAGAAAATAAGGAACGAGTAATGGATGCGCCACTCCTGGAGGTCGCCATAACGGCACTCTCGGTTCTGTTAGAGCCAGAGCGACTTTTCTATCTGGGCATGGGTACCATTATTGGTCTCGCGCTTGGCATCATGCCAGGCGTCGGCGGGGTGGCTGGCCTCGCTCTACTTCTACCGTTTACTTTTAATCTAGACGCNTACTCNGCCTTTGCCTTTATGCTGGGTCTNGGGGCGGTTACGTCTACCAGTGANACGATNCCAGCAGTACTCTTNGGTGTTCCCGGAACTTCGGCNTCGCAGGCGACNGTCTTAGACGGCCACAGCATGGCGAAAAANGGTGAGGCGGGNAGGGCTCTGAGCGCNGCATATGCTGCGTCTTTGATCGGGGGGCTCTGGGGAGCGTTCCTGCTTGGCCTCACGATTCCCGTGCTCCGCCCAATACTGCTGCACATAAATTCGCCAGAATTGCTGGCGTTCTCAATTTTTGGTCTTTCGATGGTTTCTGCATTATCTGGCTCGATGCCACTGCGTGGTCTATCGATGGCAGGATTTGGAATACTGCTGTCGATGGTCGGGGGGGATCCACAAACAGGGCAAGAGCGCTGGACGTTCGATACATTGTATTTAGTTGATGACTTGCCTCTATTACCGGTGGCACTCGGGCTGTTTGCACTTCCCGAGATCTGTGATGTGGCCGCCCGTCGAACGGCAATCTCTGACACAAGTAAATACGAGCTCACAGAAGGCATGTTAGTAGGTTTAAGGGACGTAATAAAAAACTGGTGGCTAGTCGCAAAGTGTGGATCGCTCGGAGCGATGATCGGAGCGATCCCTGGACTTGGTTCGGCTGTTGTTGACTGGTTTGCCTATGGATACGCGGCGAAGTCGGTCAAAGATGCGGACAAGACCTTCGGAAAGGGAGATGTTCGAGGAGTAATTGCGCCGGAGAGTGCAAATAATGCAAAAGAGGGCGGATCGCTGGTTCCAACGATCGCTTTCGGCGTGCCTGGCTCAGCGTCGATGGCGCTTTTGTTAGGTGGCTTCATGATTCATGGACTTGTTCCGGGTAAGTCGATGGTCACTGATAATTTAGACGTGACCTATACTATGGTCTGGTCAATCGCGTTGGCTAATATCTTAGGTGCAGGGCTTTGTTTTGCTTTCAGTGGTCAGTTCGCCAAGATCGCGACGTTGCGATACACGTTAGTCATTCCGGCAATTATCTCAATTATGATGGTGGGCGCTTATCAAGCGTCTGCGGACTGGGGTGATCTTTTTACGCTGTTGATTTTTGGTGTCGTCGGCTGGGCGATGAAGCACCTCAAATGGCCTCGTCCCCCGCTTATTCTAGGATTTGTGCTGGGTGGGATCGTCGAGGACTACATGAGGATCTCGTATCAGATTTATGAGTGGGCATGGGTGCTCAAGCCAGTATGCACTGTAATGCTTTTGCTGGCAGCCCTGAGTTTACTGCAGCCCATTTTTACTAGGGTTTTCATAAAAAAAGAGAAAGTAGATATCTTTGGTTTTTCTGCGCCACAGCTTCGAATGACTGATTTGTTTCCAGTTGGTCTTCTCGGCGTATTGATGTGGGCACTAGTAAGCTCATTTGGGTGGGACGAGGAATCCCAAGGTGCTCCTCAGGTTATTATAGTTATCACGTTAGTAATCATATCGATTACCTTATCAAATGCGATTTTTCGACGAGGTAATGCAGGTTATTCAGAAGGCTCGGCGTTGGATCTATCGTCGGATCTCGGCAGTCTCACTCGCACGTCATATAATTTTCGGGTGCTCGAGTTTTTCTTGTGGCTATGTGGCTTCCTCCTCGCTTGGTGGGTAGGTGGTATTTTGGTCGCGTCTGCATTATTTGTTATAGGATACATGCGAATCCGTGGGGATGAGTCGCTTAGAATGACGACAGCTTATGTTGTTGTGATTGGTTGCTTGATTTATTTCGTGTTCGACCAAGGGTTCCACATAGCCTGGCCAGAGTCATTAATTAGAATGATATTCCCGGAGCTTAGAGGAATCATTCCCACGATATAGTCGCAGTAAGATTGGGTAATACACTGGCCAATATTAAAATGGTCTGAGATAGGACTTACATTTTGAATCGAATTATCTAGTCTGGTACTTGCAGAACATGCAACAAATAAACGGGGAAAAATAATGAAAAAACTTTTTCAAGCTGCAGTGATCGGTCTGGCTTGTGTTACCGCCTCAGCGGGTGTACTGGCGGACGCCGTAGCAGACTTCTATAAAGGAAAAGACGTCGAGCTCTACATCGGTTACAAGCCAGGCGGTGGATACGATGGTTACGCACGATTGGTTGCTCGTCATATGGGTAAACATATCCCAGGTAATCCCAATATCGTTCCAAAGAATATGCCGGGGGCGGGCAGCGTTAAGCTCACAAATTGGCTTTGGGAGGGTGCTCCTCAGGACGGCACAGCGATTGGCGCCGTTTCACGAGGTGTTCCATTCGAGCCATTACTTGGAAACAAGAAGGCTAAGTTTTCAGCTGATGAGTTCAACTGGATAGGTTCCGCGAACAACGAAGTATCTATCTGCGCCACGACTACGAAGAGTGGTATTAAGTCGTGGAAAGATTTGCGGACCCGTGAAGTGTTGGCCGGTGGCAACGGAAGCGGATCTGATACAGATCAATTCCCAAAATTGCTTAACTATGTTCTTGACACTAAGTTCAAGGTGGTAGGCCCTTACGGGGGCGGCAAAGATGTAGTGAAAGCCATGATCGCAGGTGAGCTCGATGCTCGCTGTGGTTGGTCTTGGTCATCGATCAAATCTAAGAGTAAGGATCTGTTAGCGAGTGGCGATCTAGTTCTGCTAATGCAAATGTCAACAGTCGCGCATCCTGAGCTCCCAGACGTTCCTCTGGTTATGGATCTGGTGAAAAGTTATAACTCGAAGAAGCAAACCCAGATGCTAAATCTGATGTTTGCTCGTCAAGGACTCGGACGCCCTTACGTCGCGCCTCCCGGTGTTCCTGCTGATCGCGCGGCAGCGCTTCAGGCCGCGTTCATAGCAACGATGAGTGATCCTGATTTTCTGGCTGATGCTGAGAAGGGTGGGTTCGATTTGTCTCCGATTTCCGGCGAAGAAGTCGCGGGGCTTGTGAATACTGCTTACGGTACCCCCGACGCCGTGATTCAAGAAGTAATTACCGCGATCAGGTAAGCGAGAAAAACGCCGGTAGCACCGGCGTTTTTTTGGTTGAATTAATTAGATAACTAAGCTTTGATGAATCCAGTTAGGGCCCACGAAGGCCACGACCATCATCCGTCGGTCCAGAGCAAGAAAGCCGTCGCTGACTCCATTTGGGAGCAAGAGCACATAGAGCTGGTGACGGTTGGGATTGACATCGGGTCATCAACGTCGCATCTGATTTTTGCGAAGGTTCATCTGCAGCGGCGGACGCAGGGACTGTCGAGTCGATACGAAGTTATCAAGCGGGAAATCTTGTGGCAGTCTCCGATCCACTTTACGCCTTTCTTAAACAGCGGACTTATTGATGCTGACGAGCTAAACAGGTTTATTGAGCAAGCCTATTTCAACGCTGGTTTACACAAGCATGATGTGGATTCCGGAGCGGTCATTCTAACCGGTGAGGCAATTAAGAAATCCAACGCCAAGGCTATAGATGAGTTATTCGCAGAACAAGCGGGGAAGTTTGTTTGCGCGACGGCCGGACATCGACTCGAATGCGTGCTGGCCGCACACGGTTCTGGGGCTGTTGAACGTTCTAAGCAGTATAAAAAGAGAGTTCTGCACGTCGATATTGGTGGCGGCACGACAAAGTTCGCGCTCATTGATGCGGGGACGATAGTGTCCATAGCTGCGTGTGCCATTGGAGGACGTCTGATGGCCACTGACGATAGTGGAAATTGGGTTCGTTGTGATGACCCGATCTCAACGGTGTCGAATCATTTGGGAATTTTGTTTGACCGTGTATCTGACATCTCTGACGCTCAAAGACAGCAAATTATCATTTGTATGGCCGAAGCTCTGGTTTCGGTGATTTCAGGAGCTGAGCCAGATTCACTTTTGGATTCATTACTTCTGACGGAACCACTATCTTGGTCTGTAGTTCCTGAGGAGATGAGTTTTTCCGGTGGCGTGTCGGAATTTATCTATGGACGAGAGAATCAACCTCTGGGAGATCTCGCGTACGATCTAGCAATCGAACTCAATCGGCAGCTAAGATCAGCTCAGAGTGTCCCGGTCACCGTGGACGTGCAACATGGCATTCGAGCGACCGTGATCGGTGCCTCCCAGTTCACTGTTCAGGTCTCCGGTAAGACAATTTTTGCCAACAGTCTCGAATTTTTACCGTTGAGGAACGTTCCCGTAGTCCATCCAAACGTCGATCTATCTCAAGGAGATATTGATTCAGAATTTGTTGCTGAGCAGATTATTGATATATGCCAGATGAGGGATGTCGACAAGAGTGGGCCGGTTGCTCTTGCATTTTCTTGGAGTGGAGAACCAAGTTATCAACGTCTTAAAGCAATAGCGGACGCAATAGATGGAGCATTGTGTCTTCCAGAGCGAACTTCACCACTGGTGGTGGTGATTGACGGAGACGTTGGTCGTTTACTGGGTCGTATATTGAGTGAGGAATTGAACAAGGGCGACTATTTACTGTCGTTGGATGGCATTGTCTTGTCGGACTTGGATTATATCGACGTCGGGGAAATGATAAATCCGCCCGGTGTCATTCCATTGGTCATCAAATCGCTCGTGTTTGACTCAGCTCAGCAATTAGAACATTAGGAGGAATTATGAATGTTGGCGAACCGCGGTATGGTGTTGATCCCTACTTAGAGTGGGTAAATGCAGAGGGTATTCCTGTTGTAGAGGATGTAGGTATTGACCTGTTTGAGGTCCCAGTAAAGCCGTGGAATCGATTCGGTTGTGATGGCGCAGCTGTTCATCTTAAAGGGCGTGGTGATTTCTCGAGCATGTTCCTGCTCGAGATTGCTAAGGGGGGATCGACCGCGGTGCAACAGCATCTCTTTGAGAAGGTGGTCTATGTTTTGGAAGGACATGGATCAACCGAGGTTGAGCTCGCTAATGGATCAAAACATCTGTTCGAGTGGGGTCCCCGCAGTCTGTTCGCAATCCCTTTGAACGCCAAATATCGTCATTTCAACGGAAGTGGTAACGATAGAGCCTTGATTGTTGCTACAACAAATTGTGCAACAGTGATGAATTTGTTTAACGATGAGTCGTTTGTGTTTGATCAGTCATATGATTTTTCGGTCAGAGCAGGCAAGGATGGTTACTTTACAGGTGACGGCGATTTTCACGAAATCCGCCAAGGAAACCATATGTGGGAAACCAACTTTGTTCCAGATCTCGCCGAAATTGAACTGCATGCGTGGGGAGATCGCGGCGCAGGTGGAACGAATATCATGTTTGTTCTTGCTGATGGGGTAATGCACGCTCACATATCTGAAATGCCTGTTGGGACCTATAAAAAAGGTCACCGACATGGTCCGGGATTTCATGTCATGTGTGTGACAGGCCACGGATATTCTTTACTTTGGTATGACGGTGATCCCGACTTCACGAGGGTCGATTGGAAACATGGTGTGGTGTTCCCGCCAGCCGATCAGCAGTTCCACCAACACTTTAATACATCGACCAACCCCGCACGTTACCTCGCTACAGGGATTGGTGGGACCCGGTATCCATTTACAACAGCGAACAGACGCTCACTGCTCGGAATAAAGCCGGGTGAAAAGGGCGCCGTGTCGACCAGCATAAAAGACGGTGGTGACCAGGTCGAGTACGAGGATCAGAAACCTGATATTCACCGTATCTGGTTGGAAGAAATGCGCAAGAATGGGGTGGATGCGAAGATGGAAAAATTCATACCCAACCCATGAGTAGGATCAAGTTCAAGGCGATATCCCCGGTGTTTGGGGCTATCGTTGAGGGTTTTGATGTGGACGCTCTACCGGCGTCAGATAGGCTAGTGCTCAACGATGCGCTCGACAGTTTCGGGGTGCTTGTTTTTCCAGACCTCGAATTGAACGAATCCCAGCAGCTGGAGATGGCAAAAATTTTCGGCGAGCCGTCGAAACGCTCTAGGCCCATGGCCGATCGCGCTGAGAGTTTCCCTTTAGCGGACTACATGGGCCTTGTTACAAACGTCCGCAAGGATGGTGTCCCGATAGGCTCGTTACCTGACGGTGAGATGTGGCTACATCATGATGGCTGTTTCATAGACGAACCATATCGAGCGACTATACTTTACGCTTTGGAAGTCACCTCAGTGGGAGGCGAGACCCGGTTCGTCGATATGCGCGCAGTATTTCGCTCTCTTCCGGAAGATCTGATCAGTCGTATCAAATATTTGAGCGGAATTCACTCCTTTGACTATCGTAATATCGCTGAGCGACCTACCTACGGTACCCTCAATGGTCTGGCCAAGAGCGCGACGCATCCCTGCGTGATACGGCATCCAAATTCGCAAGGGCCCGCCCTCTATCTAAACCCGCTCTGTACCATTCGTCTTGAGGGAGACGGATCCAATCTGTCTGATAATGAGAGTCTCCTAGATCTATTGTTTGATGCTATCGGTCAGAGCGAGGCCACTTTTTCGCATCGTTGGGCTAAGGGTGATCTCGTGATTTGGGATAATTGGTCGACATGCCACGCCCGGAACGATTTCCCGGCGGGAGAGACGAGGATGTTACGACGGAATATTATCAAAGGGCAAAAACTTGACGCTTATTTTAAATAATCGAGAAATTACAAAAATCCTTAGCATGGAGCAGTGTATCGACGCCCTGAACGATGCCTATCTCGATTTCCTTTCAGGGGTCGCTGTCACCCGACAACGTTCTGACACAATTGTTCCTAGCGGAGGGTCTGTTTACGGTTTGAAGACCATGGATGGCATAGCGCCCAGCCTTGGCGTCGGGGCAGTACGGATCAACTCAGATATCGTCACCTGGCCCAAAATCGGGGATAGCTACCGCCGGGTTAAGGTTCCCGCGGCCCCTGGTTCCCGGTACACAGGATTGATTTTGGTATTCTCAACCGAAACAGGTGAACCATTAGCTATAATGCCAGACGGCGTTATTCAGCGGATGCGGGTCGGAGCAACTAGTGCCATTGGTACAGGCTACCAAGCACGAACTAATAGCCGGACGGCTGCGATTATCGGATCTGGCTGGCAAGCCGGTTCCCAACTGTTGGGATTGTTAACCGTACGCCCCGAACTTGAGATGGTCAGGATATTCAGTCCAAATCCTGAAAATGCGAGACGTTTTTGTAGGGACTGGAGTCAACAATTTAACCAAGATATCTGCGCTGTTGATTCGTTTGTAAAGGCAGTTCAGGGAGCTGATATCGTTCTGTGCGCAACCAGCTCGATAGACTCATTGTTCGAGGTCGAGCATTTTGAAGCGGGTATGCACGTAGGCTCAATCAAGCCACCTGAAATCTCAAGACAGGTGCTCGAGCTCGCTGACAGCGTCTGTGTGCATGTTGGGCATGCGAAGCCGTTGCTAACGCAGGCCAACGATCTAATCGTTCCCGATCATTCCAGCGGTCGTGGTTGGGGGATTTCTGATGAATTCGATTTTGCTGCGTGTCCAACGCTTCCGGAATTAGTCTCGGGTGCCGTTAAAGGGCGAGTCAGTGCTCAAGAGCGGACGTGTTTTGTGAACGATCTTGGGTCAGGGCTTCAATTTGCTGTCGTTGCTGGAATCACAATGCAGCTTGCTCTATCAGCTGGGGTTGGACAAGACTTACCTACCGAAATTTTTACACAATTAGAGCACCCATAGGTCCTAGGAACCTAGGCCGGAATCTGCGTTTTTTCCATGGAACAGCGCAGGGTGAATTTAATGAACCAATTGGTAATACTCGGTTACAAGCTGACCTGATTGATTTCTGGGGACCGATGCAACAACCAGTCAAATGTGCATGCGAACCCTATTGATACCATATAGAGCTCTGATTCGAGCGAGCTCCATGTGGTTTCGAGTTGAGTAAAAACTCGGTGTAGCTTGCTGAGTCGAAAATGTACTCCTTCAGATTGAGACGGTCGCTGCGCCAATGGTTTCCTTGCTTGCGAGCTTGCATCACTCATTTGACTCAACAAGGAAAACCGAGTCCTGTACCCCCAGAAGTTGGCCTGTTGTTTAATACCCTAATATAGTGAGTGGGTTGAAAGCAGGTAATCACGAATGATCGGTGAATCGAAAATACTGGATCCATCGTTGAGAATAAGCATGGGGATTTCCCATTGGGTTGTTTTTCTAAAGGTAATATGCCGATTCTTGGGGTTTAACAACATGTATTGCTAAATCCTTAAATTGTATCCAGCTCGTGCGATAAAAAACAGCTCATGTCGCGCTTAGTGAGATGTCAAAGAGAAAATGGGTTTCATAAAGTCCATAGTAGCTTAAAACATGAAAATATCGCTTCACAAGCTATGCAGAAATAAGATCAGTTATATAAAAATAAGTTAGGGGGGGTTACTACTTCTAATTAGGCTGGTGATGCTGTGCTGTAGTAGCCTCAAATTAACATGACGTAAGTAGGAATTCGCTATGAATGCGATCTTCGATAAAGAGATTATAGGAGCCATGGCGAGTGGCATTGTCGATGACATGCAAGCAGGTTTGTTTAGGTCCGGTTATTCATCGATTATCCGTGAAAGCCATGATGCCAGCTGTGCTGTATTGCTTAACGATGGTTCATTGGCAGCTCAGAAAGTTGTTCTTCCTATCCACGTCGGCGCTTTCCCTGCCGTTGTGGCAGGTATTCTTAGAAAGTTTAATCTTAGCGAAATATTGCCGGGCGATTGTTTCATTTGTAATTCCCCGTGGGAAGGAGGTAGTCCGCACAATCCGGATTTTTCGGTAGCTGTTCCAGTTTTTTTTGATGATGAGTTAGTAGCGTTCACCGCCAGCATTGCCCACAAATCGGATATCGGAGGGGCTGTACCAGGGAGCTGTCCGGCAAATGCTAGGGATTTATTTTCTGAGGGTTTACACGTTCCACCGGTTCGTTTGTATCGTCAAGGTGAAATCAATTCCGACGTTGTGTCATTTATCTCAGGAAACAGCAGAAGCCCGGTAATTGTTCTCGGCGACCTGATGGGTCAAGCTGGTGTGTGTATAAAGGGGGGATACCGAGTTGAGGAATTATTCGCTCGATTTGGCAAGAATGCGGTTTCTGGAAGCTTTGACTCGTTGCGTTCGAAGAGCTTACATCTTATCAGGGAACGAGTACTTAAAATCCCAGATTTTAGAGATAATGCGGTTCGTTTAATGGATCATGATGGAATTAATCTTGATAAGCCTTTAGCAATACGGGTAGATGTCGAGAAAAAGGGGGCGAACGTAACATTCGATTTTTCTGACACCGATCATCAAGGAGTTGGGCCAATAAACATTAGGCCGCACCTTCTCAATGCGGCGTGTGCATACGTAATGGTCGCTATCACGGATCCAAGCCTACCAATAAACCAGGGCGTGCTCGACTCATTTCAGACCGTTACAAAGAAGGGCACTGTCGTTGATCCCGAGTTCCCAGCCCCTGTGAATAGTTACAACACAGCGTTACACGCCATAATAGAGGCAATTTTTGCTACCTTTGGCCAGCATGTCCCGAATTTAGCAAGGGCTGATGGAGGTGGTGGTAGAGCGCTTACATTTGCCCACGCTATAGCTGGTAAAACTTTAATTCAATATGAACTCTTTGCTGGGGGTACTGGCGCGATGCTGGACTATGAAGGAGAGATTGGGTGCCATTGTAATCAAACTAACGGAAAAGTTGGCTCAATAGAAATGTTGGAGAGCGAATTTCCTGTTCAGATAAATGAGTTTTCGGTTAGAAGAGACTCTGGAGGCAAGGGAGTATATAGAGGTGGCTGTGGTTTCAGGCGCAGGTATACCATATTGGATGGTAACGCTACGATTACCTTAAGATCCAGTAAGCATGACATTAGTCCACAAGGCAGTAATGGTGGGAAAGATGGCGTGACAGGATTTTGTCAGATCGATACTGACACTGGACCAAAGGTTTTGGCAACTATGGAGTCAGGGTTAGTGTTAAGGCCTGGTGATACATTGGTTATCGACACGCCAGGCGGGGGAGGCTTTGGTTAAACGCAATTCAGCGTTTCAAAGAATGGCAAACTAGAGGAGTTTGATAATGAAAACGATAATAAAAAGTGCTATCGACCTGTTCTGTGCAGCGGGTATTATTTACGGAAATTATGCTTCAGCTAAGGACTTGACGCTTGCTACGGGAAGGCAAGGTGGTTCTCAATATCCAATTACTGTGGCTCTTGCTCAGGTAATCGAGGGTTTAGAATCAGTTGGTTCAGTGACATTGAAACCGGGCGGCGGAACAAGCAATGTTGCAGCCGTTGGAATGGGTCAGGCGGAGTTGGCTATAACCTTGTCACCAAGCGCTGTAAGTGGCTTAAAGGGAGAAAAACCATATAAAAATTCAATGCCTAACATTACTCAGCTTTTTACTTTGCACGGATTTAAGATAACAACATTAGTGCCAGCAGGATCGTCTATAACAAATTTTAGAGATCTTGCGGGAAAGCGGGTGAGTATCGGACCTAATGGCTGGACAATCAATACGTTGGCAAAAAAAATACTAGCGATGGAGGGAGTCACTATCAACGCTGAGACTCTGAAGCCTGGAGATGCTGTGCAGCAGATGAAGGACGGTAACCTCGACGCTATTATTAATACACCATCAGATTTGTACGCACCGTTTTTAGATTTGGCCTCATCCCGCGAAATTAGGTTGGTACCGCTTAATTCAAATATTCAAGACAAGCTTATCGCTGAGAATGACAGCTTTTATCTGTCTGATTGGCCAGCTGATCCGGGTGCTTATCCCAAACTGAAAAATTCAGTTACGACTGTGTCGTACCCAAACATCATTATAGCAAATAGAGATGTAATATCCGAGGAAATGGGTTACCAGATCACCAAACAAGTCGTTGAAAATTTCGAATCGATTGCTAGTTCTGAAAAGTCGCTGGCAGTTCTGAAATTAAGCGATCTGTCTATTCAGGTGGGTATTCCATTGCACCCCGGATCGAAGAGATATTTTTCGGAGCGAGGGTGGCTCTGATTATATTTTAAAATGCGACGTCTTATTGAGTTGATCCTCGCGCTGGCGCTGGGTCTCTTTCATCTCTGGATAGGTGCGTTTGGTGGATTTGACGCATCTATCCAGAGGGGCGTTCATCTCGGACTTGCAGTTTTGATTTTTGCTCTATCAATAGAGAATAAATCTAACAAGCTGCAATTCAATCTGAGTATCATCGCAAGTGTTCTGATAGTTCTATCGATTGGCTGGAAAATACTAAACCTAGAGTATTTAG
>PBDH01000018.1 GCA_002717305.1 Gammaproteobacteria bacterium
ACTCTCAGGCAAAAGGACCGCTCTGGTGAATGAGGAATCTGGAAAGAAGCAACCGCTCACCGAAGGAGAAAGGGTTCATACCTGAATCTCTCAGGTCAAGGACAGATGGGTCATGCGAAATAGCCTGAAGGGAGCATGCATGACGGATCTACACGCGTTGGTTTTGGAATCATTCCACGCCGAACGAGGCGCGAAATTTGGCCCATTCGCGGGCTACAGGATGCCTATACAGTATNCCCTCGGAGTCAAAGGCGAACATATACACACCCGGGATGCTGTTGGTCTCTTNGATGTCTCACATATGGGNCAACTTCTGATCGAGGGGACAGGAGCGACAAACGCTCTTGAANAACTGGTACCCGCAGCGCTTCAAGAAATGATTCCTGGNCAGATTCGATACTCGCAACTGACTCTNAANAATGGCGGCATCCTCGATGANTTNATGCTGACACGATGGGACGANGAATCCTGGGNTCTAGTNGTTAACGGCGCCTGNAAGTATNGAGANATTGATCANNTAAAAAAGTACCTNCCAGCAGANNTGACCATGCGATATTTCGATAANCACTCCTTAATCGCTGTCCANGGACCCAAAGCCCGTCGCATTCTTTCTGANCTGATTNCGGAGGCNGAGCAACTTACATTCATGCGTTCAACTCAAACNTCGTGGNATGGCCATGACATCATNCTATCGTGTTGCGGCTACACGGGCGAAGATGGTTATGAAATCTCGATTGCCAANCAATTTGTGCGCGAATTGGCCGAAGAACTCNCNCAANTNANGGANACCACTTGGGTTGGTTTAGGCGCCCGAAATTCNCTGCGGCTNGAGACGGGTCTNTGCNTATACGGGCACGATCTGACCACNGACACGACACCNATCGAGGCTGATCTCTNGTGGTCAATCCAAAAACGGCGNAGAACAGATGGTGGGTTCCTAGGCGCTGAGATAATTCTAAAACAGATGACAGACGGATCANCTCGAAAGAGAGTCGGGATTAANCCNGAAGACGGAAAAACTCCGTTAAGGGATCACACGATACTGAAAAATGTCGCTGGCAGCGTGGTTGGANAAATNACNTCTGGAGGNTTTGGACCGACNCATAAGGGACCNGTGGCTATGGGTTACGTGNCACANANTTTGTGTGCACTCGGTACAGANTTAGTAGCAGAAGTNAGAGGNAAANACCTTCGTTGTNCNGTCTGCGANCCAATCTTCGTTAAACAACGCTATGTAAGGAANTTAAGCCATTAAGAGGATNAGTNTATGACTGTCAAATATACTCGCGAACACGAGTGGATCCNTATCGAAGGCGATACAGCGACCGTCGGAATTACTTTCTACGCGCAAGAACAACTCGGCGATGTCGTCTTTGTGGAATTACCTGAAGCNGACACCNCAGNAGATCAGGGCGCAGAAGTCGCTGTGGTAGAATCTGTTAAGGCTGCAAGNGACATCTACGCCCCGGTCACCGGAACTNTCGTTGAATCCAACTCAGAACTGTCAGACCGACCGGAACTGGTCAACGANGATNCAGAGAACGATGGCTGGTTCTTCAAAATGAATTTAAGCGATACATCAGAACTCGAAGATCTNCTCGATGAGGCTGACTATCAGACCTTTATCCAAGAANAATTGTAAGAGGTAAATTGCGTGAAGCAGGAAATGACATTTCGCGATCGTCATATCGGCCTATCTGAGGATGAANGNGCCGTGATGCTCGAAACTCTGGNCCTGAANTCGATGAAAGATTTGGCCACCAAAGTGGTGCCANAGAATATTCGAAAAACGACACGGATGGTAATTCCTGNGGCGGTGTCGGAGGTAGAAGCCCTNNCNAATCTAAAAGCAATCGCAATNNAGAANAANGTAGTCCGTTCACTGATCGGNCAGGGCTACTACCACACNCTTACNCCGGCCGTCATTCAGCGCAATGTTCTCGAAAATCCCGCCTGGTATACNGCGTATACTCCATACCAACCAGAAATTTCTCAGGGTCGGCTCGANGCTATTTTTAACTACCAGACGATGATTGTTGAGCTTACCGGNATGGCNGTCGCTAATGCCTCCCTGCTTGATGAGGGCACGGCCGCTGCTGAAGCGATGACACTTTGCGCACGNAACTCAAAGTCGAAGTCNAAGCGNTTTTATGTTTCCANCAACGTNTTCAGCCAAACTCTNGCTGTTCTAAGGACACGAGCAAAACCTCTTGGATATGAAATTATCGAGTTTGATCCANAAGANCCTCCCATGTTTNCAGATGCCTTTGGNTTNATCACTCAATACACGGGCAAAGACGGATCGATTACAGACATCAAACCATTGATTGAANCTGCAAAAATNCANGGGATCCTTACNATCGTNGCAGCCGATATCTTAAGCCTNACCATACTTGAGGCGCCNGGANACTTGGGTGCGGATATTTGTCTGGGTTCAACACAACGCTTCGGTGTACCTATGGGTAATGGNGGACCNCATGCCGNCTTCTTCGCGGTCTCAGACAAACTAAAAAGGCACATCCCCGGCCGTCTNGTTGGTCAGTCGATTGACTCCGAGGGCCGTCAAGCGTTCCGCTTGACACTNCAAACACGCGAGCAACACATCCGTCGCGAAAAGGCCACCAGCAATATCTGTACAGCNCAGGTATTACTNGCCAACATCGCAGGATTTTATGCCTGCTATCACGGACCCAATGCGCTAACGGCGCAGGCTANGCGAGTACATCAGCTTGCTTCNCGACTCCATTCTGGGATCAAGGNCGCTGGTCAGATGGTCAACCAGACGTTCTTTGATACNGTCTCAATTCGCGTGGNTAACGCAGATGATACNCTAGCCGCAGCACTCGCATCTGGTTTCAACATTTNTAAAGCGGACGAGACAACGGTCTCGGTCTCNTTTGACGAGGCCTCAACNGAGNNAGANTTAGAGAAGCTTGCAGAGATATTCNGTATCTCGCCCGGAGCCCCGAAATCCNATATTCCAGCATATGCGGTNAGACACACAGGATTCATGAGCCAAGAGGCATTCAATACGTATCACTCTGAAACCGAAATGATGCGTTATTTGCGNAGATTGGCAGACCGTGACCTAGCTCTCGACCGCGCCATGATTCCGTTGGGCTCTTGCACNATGAAACTCAACGCAGCCTCAGAGATGGCCCCANTTACNTGGCCTGAATTCGCCAACNTACATCCGTTCGCACCNGCTTCTCAACGGCTTGGTTACNAGGAAATGATAGANAACTTAAATGACTGGCTTTCNGAAATAACAGACTACGCCGGGATCTCGCTNCAGCCCAACTCTGGGGCGCAGGGGGAATACGCCGGGCTTCTAGCNATTCAGGGTTACCATNAATCACGTGGTGAAGGTCATCGCAAGATTTGTCTNGTCCCCTCCTCCGCNCACGGTACTAACCCAGCNTCAGCNCAGATGGTNGGTCTCGATGTGGTGGTGGTTGGTTGTGATCAAGACGGCAACATTGATCTNAACGATCTTAANACGAAAGTCGAGACTCACGGAACCAATGTGTCTTGCCTGATGATAACCTACCCATCNACACACGGAGTTTTCGAGACCGAGGTCCANGANGTCTGTTCNGTCATCCATGCCGTGGGTGGTCAGATTTACTTGGATGGAGCNAACCTAAATGCACAAGTTGGACTNACCAGTCCGGGNATNATTGGTTCTGACGTTTCTCACCTGAATCTTCACAAGACCTTCTGCATCCCACATGGAGGAGGCGGGCCAGGNGTTGGACCAATTGGGGTTGCTGAGCACTTGCGNCCGTTTATACCNGGGCATCCTGAGTTCNAGGGCGATCATCCGGTCGGGCCTGTGTCGGCGGCACCATACGGTTCCGCATTGATTCTCCCAATCTCTTGGATGTANATCCGTATGATGGGCCCAGATGGCCTGANAGCAGCGACAGAAAACGCAATCCTATCGGCCAACTACATGGCGAAACGGCTCTCNCCACACTATCCGATTCTCTACACNGANCCTAAAGGATTTGTCGCACACGAATGTATCNTTGACACNCGTNTCGTCAAAGAAAGTGCCGGGGTTACGGTCGATGATATCGCAAAACGCTTAATCGATTATGGTTTTCATGCACCAACAATGAGTTGGCCAGTCTCTGGAACATTGATGATAGAGCCAACAGAAAGCGAATCCTTAAGCGAACTTGATCGATTTTGTGACGCTATGATTTCAATCCGGAATGAAATCACTTTGATCGAAGACGGAGATGGGTCCGCTGAAGACTCTATATTGCGTCATGCTCCGTACACTGTAGAAGCAGTAACGGCGAATCACTGGAATCATCGGTTCTCACGACAGGAAGCTGCGTTTCCCCTAGTCTCATTGAAAAAGGATCGCTACTGGCCACCAGTGGGTCGGATTGATAATGTATATGGTGACCGAAACCTAATTTGCAGTTGCCCACCACTTTCTAGGTACGCAGATACGCCAACGGAAGCCGCATGACAGGAAACAACTTGCGCTCAAGGAGCGGAGACAAAATAATCAATGCAGTCGGTGTCAAGGCTATTAAAAATGGTCAGAAACGTCGATCGAATGAACAGGCACCGCGCGGCGATAAACCAAATTGGCTGCGATTTGTTAGCCCCGGAGGACAAGGCTACCAAGACGTAAAAAAAATCGTCCGGACCCATGGCCTCTCCACCGTATGCGAAGAAGCAATGTGCCCCAACATCGGTGAGTGCTGGAGTGCCGGAACCGCGACAATCATGCTCATGGGATCAGTATGTACCCGAGCCTGTAAGTTCTGTGCCGTTGATACCGGCAACCCAAAAGGTTGGATTGATTTGCATGAGCCACAGAATACAGCTGAATCCGTCGCCTTAATGGGCCTTAAATATGTGGTCCTGACTAGCGTAAATCGAGACGATCTTGATGACGGCGGGGCGAACCACTTCGCTGCCACGGTACGCGCAATCAAACAAAAAAGTCCCGACACCGCAGTTGAGGCTTTAACACCGGATTTTCAGGGAGTTATGTCAGATATTGAGACAATAATTGACTCAGGACTCGAAGTATTTGCGCAGAACGTGGAAACAGTCAGACGACTTACGCACCCGGTTAGAGACCCTCGAGCAAGTTATCAACAAACTCTAAATGTTTTACATCACGGGAAAAAATATAGGCCCGGAGTACTGATCAAAACCAGTCTGATGCTAGGCCTCGGCGAGACTGAGGACGAAATCAAAAAAGCCATGGACGACATGCGTGAGCATAGCGTGGATATCGTTACCTTCGGTCAGTATTTGAGACCAACTGTTAATCATCTACCGATCGATCGGTACGTCACCCCCGAACAATTCGACCTCTATCGTGAATGGGGTCTCGAACGGGGATTTCTTGAGGTTGTATCAGGACCAATGGTTCGTTCAAGCTACCGCGCCGAACAGGCGCTTTTGAGAAATAACGCGGGAATTTCAAATGCCACAAGTGAACAGAACATCATCCCTCTAAAGCGGTTATGAGACCAATCGTACTCGCCCTGGTTTTTGTAACGGCGGGACTGAACGGGTGTCAAAACCCAATTAGGGACCCCATCGATTCAGTCGTACAAGTGGTGACAGACCCCAGAAAAGAAATACAAAAAGGGCAACGCCACTATCCTTTCGCTCTCGCACAATCGGGCGGCGACCTCACCCAGCTCCGAGGCACGAACGACTACTTAAACACTCTAATCCAACGCCTCGCGGTTACAGCTGACTCAGCTTTCCCATGGGAAATCCGCCTAGTCAATGATGGATCCATAAACGCTTGGGCCCTCCCAGGAGGAAAGATGGGCGTAAACTACGGGTTGATTAATGCAATCGAGACAGAGGCCGAACTGGTTTCTGTTTTAGGACACGAAATGGCGCATAGTATTGAGCTTCATGGCACCGGGCGGGAGACATTTGGCGCACTGGTCGGCCTTGCTGCGCAAATTATTGAGATTGGGATAGCCGAACGTGGGGTCCAAGCCGGCTCTAACAAACTAATAGGCCTCGGCCAAAACATCTTAATGGGGCAGTACAGTCAGTCAAACGAGCTTGAGGCAGATCGTATTGGCGTTAACTTAATGGTTCGTGCCGGGTTTGATCCGCGCGGTGCGATCAGCATGCAAGAAAAACTGGCAAAACTCGGTGCAGGCGGGAACTCTATCGCACAGAAACTGTTAAGTACCCATCCAATCAGCCGAGAGCGTCTAACCGCAATCCGATCAGAGGTCTCTATGTACCCACCCAAAGGCCAAACAACCAGTCCAGAGTTTAAGCAAGTCAAAGATGAGATAAAGAAGCACGAGGCTGACTTAAAACTCGTTTCTGTGGCTCGCAAAGCGGGGGCCGACGGAAACTTCTCTCTAGCACTTGAGTATGCCAGACGCGCACTTGAAAGTTCTCCCAATGAGCACAGCATATGGCGACTTCACGCGGAATTACTGGTCGCAAGCAAACAGGCGAACAAGGCCATCCAGTCTGCGCTGAAAGTACGCTCCCTAAACCCAACCGATCCAGTTAGCGAGTTACTACTTAGTTATTGTTATGCCGCGGCCGGTGATAGAATACAAGCGAAGATGGCAAAAGAGCGAGCGAGATCTCTAGCTCTACGATTACAATAAAGTTGCCCTATCTGTCCGAGATGGAAATATGCAAAAACTAATGATCCTTTTTAAAGCTGAATCCCGTTGGCAGTTAGTAGTCATTTTTATCGTATTTGCAGTAACGGGTTCAGCAGCCGTAATTGTCGCGGGTCCGGTGCTAGATTTCTTTATGATGAACACAGAAAGCCAATCTCCATGGATCTTTTGGCCGCTACGCGTCCTTATCATCTTCCCAATTTATCAGGTCTTGCTAATCATAATTGGTACGTTGGCCGGACAGTTTAGTTACTTTTGGGAGTTTGAAAAAAAATTCCTCCGTCGTTTCGGAATTCATCTGTCCTAGACGAGACAAACATTTAGATCGACCAATCCGTCGATTTTGCCGACAAGGCGATCACCACGGATGACCCGGCCAACTCCCGACGGCATCCCCGTATAAATCAGATCGTCGGCTTTCAACTCTTGGAGAGCTGATAGGAATGCTATCAATTCGGCCACGTTATATGCCATTTGTTTAATGTCGCCAGATTGTCGTTTTTCACCATTCACTTCGAGAGTAATTACGGCGTCGTACATCAATCCAATTTCCTTTTCAGTTGACGATCACGACGGGTGAAGTCAAGTCCCACTGCGTAACCAAAGACAACCGCTTTGGCGCCCGCAAGCTAAGATTAACCCCGTTTTTACCCACAACTACAACTAACTCCACTTCGTGATGCAGATTATCGGTATGGGTGGGATAGCGAACATTCGGCTCAAAAGTTACTGCATTAAAACGTTTTTGAAAAAAGACAGGTAGCTTACGATCAAACTCGCCACCCATTTCTCTAGCATGGTCTTCGTAGTTCTTAGCGATGCAAAATATACGGTTACCTCAAAAGCGACGATTATCCGTAGTCAAAAATTCTGGATGTGGTGGAGAAATCTAATTCATAGGGATAAAGAAACCTCGTATACTTTTCTGATGACCATTTACGAAACCATTAAAACTTTCGACAACTTTCCATGCAGTCATCGACAGTGGCGACATGGAGGACATTGTAAGTTTATTCATGGCTACTCACGTAGCTTTAAATTGACTTTTGGCTGTCATAACCTCACGGAATCCGGTTTTGGTGTCGATTTTGGAAACTTCGCCGAGATTAAATCTTGGCTCTCGCACTGGTTCGATCACACCACACTCATAAACGAGGATGACCCTGAAATTGAAATGTTTCGTAGTCTCCATGACAGGCAAATTATTGATTTGAGAGTAATGCCCAACGTCAGTATGGAGCGTACCTCTGAGTTTATTTTTGAATATGTCGACCGATGGATTCGAGAGCATACCAACGACCGCGCATTTTTGGTCGAAGTTGAGTGCAGAGAAAACGATAAGAATGCCGCTATTTTTAGGCCTTAAGAGGACAAAATAGCCCGTGAGAAAACGTGCGCAGGATTGAATATAGAATGCGCTGGCAAAATATGCCTATCATAACTTTCACTTCAGAAAATTCTGTCTTAGCTGGTAAAAACGTCTTACGCCCCGCTCAAAGCCTCGAGTTAAAGCCACAGGTACTTCTGTAACATCACACAAGTCACTATATAACCGTCCTGCTAGCATTGTCGTGACGCTTTCGTGAAATAAATGTTTTCGCCTAGGTTCTACTGAGAGCATCTGTCCAAAGCGTCCTGAATCGAGATAAATCAAAGTCATAGACCGATCTGCCATCCATTCCCGATCGGTCATCCAGCCCGTCAAGAACTCATCAAGACCAACGAGGCCGGGTGATCGCTCTCCACGACGCATCGCAAACTGACCGCGTAGTACCAAAAAGATGTCTGGAAAATCTTCTTCTGCAATCAAGGTTTCTCCCGCTGTCAGCCTCTTGATCGCCGCATTATCAAGCCAATGCCGATATTCTTGTTCTGTCAAAGCACCAAGGAATAGTTGCTGTTCAATCATTCGTCAATTCCCAATGAATCGAAGCTTCCCGCTTCAAGAGCTCATTCCTATCGACAACAAACCGTGTCCCTGAACGCTCCGCCAGACTACGAATAACGTGTGCCCGCCCTGATGGATCAAGGCCAACCAACCAATTATCAAGCCACATAAGTTGGCCTGGACGAGACAGTGCACGTGCTAGCTTTAACCGATTCAAGCCAAGGGGACCCGACATCGATCGAAGTGCGCCAAGCGGAGCATTCAACCGATCCGGTAAAAATTCAATCCAATAACTCGCCCTCAATCTCTGTAAGTGCATCTCGAGTGTTGATGGATCGATGCCAGATTCAATAAACAACCACTCGCCAACGGTTGAGACCTCAGAGTCTAGGGGATGATCAAGCATGATAACCGAGTGAGCAAGAACCTCAGGGTCAAGTCGCGCCACATCCATTCCACCTACGCGAACCAAACCTCGCTCAGGCGAGACTTGTCGAGTGAGTAAATGCTTTAGGGTAGATAAGCCGGCACCTTCCGCTGCGGTTATCCTGACCAAGCTATTATCAGCGCAATGGAAACTCAGTTTATCAAATAATGGTGCTCCCCCAGCATGACGACGATAGACAATCCCCTCATATTGAACCTCCCCTCCCAACGCCGATGGACGCACTTTTGAAGTCGCCTGAATTTTTGGTTGCGCTTCAACGCTTACTGGCATCGCCGCACGCAACCGTTCCAACAGTAACAGGGCAGCAAGCGTCAGACCTGCTAGTACAATCGGCCGACTTTGGTCTGTTGACGCAATCGCAGGAACAACTAGACTCGCAGAGATAACGGACCGACTAAACCGACTGTATTCAGCGACTAGTTCAATCCTTGCAATTACCCATTGGCTAGCCTGGTCCCAAACCTCAAGCACACGTTCGCGAACAAATGGCACACCATCACGAGCTAATCGCATTGATAACCAGCTCATCGGTTGATCAATCGCTGGTAGTTCGGGCAACAATTTTTGTACATAGATCCAATAGGCACCCGCAGTTAAGCTACCGAAAAACATTATTGATAATGCTAGTACGGGTGCTTCGAATAGCAAGATTAGGATAATCATGGCGAGGGAAATCGCTAAACCCACTGGTCGGACATCAAGGAAGTTGCTAGCTAATTGATTTATGGCCCAGACTGACCAAGCTATTAATCCAATAGAGCCGACTGCTACCGCACTGTAACTGTAGCTGAGTGAGAATCCAGAAGCCTCGATGGCGACTAGAGCAGCCAGCCAGCCGCTCACGGACACCATTGACAGAAGTGCGACAACACACAAAACCCAAATTACTCTTCGCTCTTCAATCACAGATGCATTCTTGAAGGCAGCGCGTGGCATATGATGAGAGATCAGGGGTGTCTCAATATCGGGCGACATAGGCTGTTTACGTTGAATAGCATGATCCAGCGATTCACCAAACCAGGAGCGAAAGCTTGGCTGAGAAAGTTTAACAACCCAGTCGACAAGACTGTCATCAACCCCAGCCGCCGCCAACATCTGGCGAATCGGCCGAATTAGCTGATTCCGACCAAGATCACCCAATCGAGGGATCAGAACTAAAGGAAGTCGACTCTCAAATGAAATTTTAGTTTCTGCCACTAATTGGATTCGCAGAAATTCGCTTTCGGGCACCACAAACCATCCAGATTCTGGGACTGGCATAGTACCGACCTCTTGGTCCTCGATGAGTAAGCGAAGGTAAGCCGAACCGGCTTTTACCTGCCAAAGTCGGTCCCGCGCCAAACCCGCAGACAGTTTGCCGGCGCTCAAGTAAAATATCTCCGATTCAGTCGAGTTCAATGACTTCGCCTTCCCATAAATCCGAAACACTTGAATAGACGAAGACACGACGATTTGCTGCAGCCAACCGGTTCAAAAGTTCCATTTGTCGATCGGCTGACATTGATGCCAGTGCATCAACTAAAATCAATGTGTCTGCACCTTGAGCCAACGCTCTTGCGACCTGAAGTGCGGCAGCTTCAGACGAAGAAAGTCCCTGATTTTCCAGACCAATTTGATAGTTCAGAGATCCACCAAACCTTTTTCGCCAATGCTGTAAGCCGATCAACTCCATCAGATTACTAAAGTGGTAATCACCTATTTCGCTCGCATCCCACGCAAAATTACTACGTAAAGTTCCCGGTAAAAATTCAGCTTCAGGTCCAAGTACTGTAATGGGCTCATCTCTACGCACCAATTGCTCGCTGGCAAAGAGTAACGTTTCAGGAGCGTTGGTCTTCAAAACGTGCACCCCTGGGCCCGAAATACTCAATAAGTATTTGAGTTTCGCCATAACTTCATGCGGTTCACGAATCATTCGGACTTGTGGCGCGCGGGTCAGTGCTTTTGCTTGTTTAAAATGTCTGGTGGGCATCAAATCCAAAAACAAAAATCCTACACCAACAACCCAAATTGCTGCAGACAAAGCCAAAATAAGGTCGAGGATAAACATGCTAAAAATGGTAGCGAGCGCCAGAACTCGTCCACCAACATCACGCGATAATCGAGGTATCCAATCAGGGGCCATGGTTGCTAACGCTGCCTCCAAATCATGCCACTGAGACCGATGAATAAGCGTGATAGATGTATAGCTCGTTGAAGCAAGAATCAAACTGATAAGTATCCAAAGGGGAGCCAATGTCACATCATTAACTTGCTGTAAAATACTGACGAGAACGACAAGTAAGAGTCGAGCAAGCACCACGAGCGCGAGGGCTAACCATTGAATAGTCACGGTATGATCGGCGACATCTGGCTCAAGAATATAGCCGCCGACAGCAAATGCTTTCTTCCAGCGCACGAGGTGGAATCTAGTATCGCCATCAATGCTGATGACCCAACCGAAATATCGATAACGAACACGATGCAGAAGACCAGTTTGATCAACAAAAATGGAGCCGGCTACAGGTGGCTTTACTCGTCGCTCTTTAAGTCTGTAACCAAGAGAACCAGCTTCATCGGCAACTGCTTCAAAAGTCGCCCCTGTAGCTATTAGCCCATCGAGAATTGCCGTCATGGATTCAAACTGCGGGCTAAAAGCTCAAGTAGACGAACTCGACCACTAATAACTGTTACATCACAATGTTCGCCCGGTGGTGGAATTTGTATATCGGATTCTGTGACCACCTGCTGTAACCGAACACCCTGACTGAAAAGTCGTTCAGCGAGAAGGCGACTTCCGACCCAGTCGCGAATATCTTGAATTGATAAAACATCACCACTTTCCGTGAACACCTGGCCCTTGAGATTAATACCATGACACGCTAAAGCTACGCTCTCACCAAGCACGCGTGTCTTGATTGAAGACGGGACAAAGAGGGCTACTTCAGCCTGAGCTGAGGTTCCAAGGCCACGATGTGATGTCACAACACCCAAGGTCCTCTCAGTATCCACCACGCGAACCGCCCATAGACTGATCCCCCAAATCACGATTAACAGCGCTACGAAGGGCCATAGCCACCACATCCGTCGTGGGAGCCCTAAACTATCAGTAGCCGACTGGCGAAACTCTTCAGCCACTCAAATCCCCCACAACGTGTTCTCTACCTGACTCACGACATACCTGAATTTCAGCTGCGCGGCCTCGACATCTGCAAGACCTTGTGCATCCGGTTGAGAAAGTCTGATTTCAGCAGACATTGCAACGGCAAGAGCAATGCTCCAAGATCTTCTATGTTTTTGGGTTAGTGGTAGCTCAAGCCCCCACACCGGCATAGTTACCTGCCAAAGCGAACTTGTCTCCGCTTCGAGGTACCATTCTGAGAGTCCAAGCAATGCCCCACTACCTCTCCGATGACCGCGACACTCTAGTTCTCCATCCAAGATTAATGTCGGATTGCAAAATAAAACGGAGACCCCTGGATCACAGTATATGCCTTGGCCAAAATCGACTATCCATTTGAGGTCTTGATTTTCAAGATGCGCTATCCACGGGTTCACTTGCCGTCTCCAGTTGCAACGGACTCCATCACCCCGGGCAGTAGCATGATCAAAGGTATTTTTTGATAAAACATACAGACTTATCCCTGCGGCCGCATCGCTGGGAATAAAATTACATCTCGAATCGAATATTGTTCCGCTAAAAACATCACTAATCGATCAATCCCAATCCCCTCGCCGGCCGTAGGCGGTAGACCATATTCAAGTGCTCGCAAATAATCATCGTCATAAAACATGGCCTCATCGTCGCCATTGGATTTCTGTGAAACTTGCTCTTGAAACCTTTCCGCTTGATCTTCTGCATCGTTTAGCTCACTAAAGCCGTTAGCGATTTCGCGACCACCAATAAAGAACTCAAATCGGTCTGTCACAAATGGATTCCGATCGTTACGGCGAGCCAGCGGGCTTACCTCCGCCGGATACTCTGTAATAAAGGTAGGGTGCATCAATCGTTCCTCGGCAACAGCCTCGAAGATTTCGATTTGCACCTTACCTAGCCCCCATGGTGACTCGATCTTAAGATTCAGAGATCTGGCAAGTGCTTTTGCTTGTACCAAATCATCTAAAATCGCACCTGTCGCCTTGTCGCTATATTTCAAAATAGCTTCTTTCACTGTCATGGCATCAAATGGCTGATCTAGATCTACCTGAGAGCCGTCCTCAAGAGCAAAAACTGTTTTACCGCAAACTTTTTTTGCTACTTCACGAAGTAGCTTTTCTGTCACATAAATTAGATCACGGTAGTCTGAATAGGCCCAGTAGAATTCGAGCATGGTGAATTCAGGATTATGGCGCGTTGACAGGCCTTCGTTACGAAAGTTCCGGTTAATCTCAAACACACGTTCGAAACCTCCGACCACTAAACGTTTCAAGAATAGTTCGGGTGCGATCCGAAGATACATATCGATATCAAGCGCGTTATGGTGTGTGATGAATGGCTGAGCCGTCGCGCCGCCAGGGATTACCTGTAACATCGGGGTCTCGACTTCCAAAAATCCGCGCGACTCGAAGAAATGGCGGATTGCAGCTATTACTCTGGAGCGTAAGGTAAAAACCGCACGCGTCTCCTTATTAGTCATCAGATCCACATAACGCTGTCGATACCGGAGCTCAGTATCCGTCAAGCCTTTGTGCTTATCCGGTAATGGACGTAATGACTTGGTGAGAAGTCGTATCTCGGTCAAGTGAACTGATAGTTCTCCTGTATTAGTTTTAAACAGCCTCCCTCTTCCACCAACAATGTCGCCGAGATCCCAAGTTTTGAAGTCATCGTATATTCCGTCAGGTAGATCAGCTTTCCTCGCATACAATTGAATCCGACCGCTGGTATCTTGAATAGTTAAGAAACTGGCTTTTCCCATAACCCTGCGTAACATAATTCGTCCACAGATAGCGACCTCCTCGCGAATCTCGGTGAGTCTATCCCTGGTCATACCGCTGTATGTATCCATCAATACGGACGCTAAATGGGTGCGACGAAAATCGTTTGGAAAGGTGGGTTGGTCTGCGTCCCGGATTAGGGCCAGTTTCTTGTACCTCTCTGCAATCAGTTGATTTTCGTCAACTTCAACTTCAGGATTTTTGTGTTCTGTCATTACAGTCCCTGCTTCAAACTAGCTTCAATAAATGGATCCAAAGCGCCATCGAGCACTGCTTGGGTGTTGGATGTCTCAATACCGGTCCGTAGGTCCTTAACTCGACTGGAATCCAACACATACGACCGTATCTGGCTTCCCCAACCAATGTCCGCTTTTGAATCCTCCAGCGCTTGCGCCTCGGCCCTGCGCACATCCATTTCACGCTCGTATAACCTAGCGCGCAGCTGTTTCATTGCAAAATCTTTATTTTGATGTTGTGAACGCTGGCTTTGACATTGCACTACAATTCCGCTCGGTTCATGAGTAATCCGCACAGCAGAGTCGGTTTTGTTAACGTGCTGACCGCCCGCACCCGATGCTCGATATGTATCGATACGAAGGCTTGATGGATCGATTTCAATCTCAACGCCGTCATCAATTTCAGGAGAAACAAAGATCGACGAGAAAGAGGTATGACGTCGCGCACCAGAATCGAACGGACTCTTGCGAACTAACCGGTGAACACCAGACTCTGTTCTCAACCAGCCGTACGCATACTCACCTTGTACGTGAATAGTAGCGCTTTTGATACCTGCAACCTCGCCGTCTGATACTTCCACCACGTCAACTCTAAAGCCCCTCTTTTCAGCCCAACGAAGGTACATTCGGAGCAACATCTTGCCCCAATCTTGTGCCTCAGTTCCGCCCGAGCCCGCCTGAATATCGAGGTAGCAGTTATTGCTGTCGATTTCACCTGAAAACATCCGGCGAAACTCGAGTTCATTGACTAGTTTCTCAAGGCGTTCCAGCTCCTCGTCGACTTCAGCAAGAGCATCTTCATCTCCTTCCTCAAGTAGCATAGCGGTAAGTTCTTTCTGATCATCCAGACTCTGGTTAAGGTCGTCGATGGTCGCAACTACAGTTTCGAGACTGGCTCTCTCACGTCCAAGTGCCTGGGCTGTATTAGGATTATTCCAGACGTTTGGATCCTCAAGTTCTAGATTGACTTCGTCGAGTCGTTCGCGTTTGGCAGTGTAGTCAAAGATACCCCCTCAGCACGTCTGTACGCGCTTTTAGTTCTGCCATCATTGTATTGCGGGCGTTAATTTCCATGAATGATCTCAGTGATATTGAAAAGCCGGGATTCTACAGAATCTCGAGCTTCTCGTCAGGCTGTTTGCGAAAGCGGTGCTGTCATCTCTTCAGTCATCTCACCAATCGGTGCTTGTGGCTTTAACCGTTTCATCAAAATGGCCATCAAAGGTGGAACAAAGAACAACACAAGCACAGTTGATAACAACAGCCCACCGAAAACCACGATTCCAATTCCCCGATAGAGTTCAGATCCAGCACCAGGGATTATAATCAAAGGCAGCAAACCAAATAGACTAGTTAATGTTGACATGAAGATAGGACGGATCCGATTACTTGTGGCTTCCAAAATGGCGTCTAACGACCCCATACCTTCGTGCTGGATGTGCCAGAGCGTCTGCTCCACCATCAGAATTGCATTATTTACTACTACCCCGGTCAAAATAATGAAGCCAAGCATTGTCAACATATCGAGCGGTTGGTCCATAACTAGATTAAGTAGTGCGAGCCCCAAAATACCGCCTGTCGCGGCAATGGGAACAGTTATTAAAATAATCAGAGGCAACGCGAAACTTCTCAAAAGAATTACTAGCAGCAGGTAGATCACTGTAATTGCCAGGATCACGTTAGCTTGCACTGCATCCCAAGCTTTCGATAAATCGTCCGCTGCGCCTGATAATTCGAGTCTCAAGCCGTCTTTAGAATCAATATTAAAGGGAGTTATAACCTTCGAGTTAATCTCGGCAATTGCCGTTTCCAATGGAATCGATTCATGTAATCGGAGTTGAATAGTTACCGCGCGTCGACCCGCCTTACGTAACAGCTGATTGGGTGCTGACTCGATTGATACGTCCGCAAGTTGTCCGACTTTTACCAATGAACCATCTCGAGCAATAACGGGAATATCTTCGATATCTTCGATTTTAGCTGTTTCACGAGTTTGGCTGGTCAAAACCAGCTCAACTAATTCGCCACGCAAAGGAATTTCGCGGACAAGAATTCCATCGTTATAAACATCTAAAGCTTGAGCAAAATCTCTGGCTGATACCCCGGCCCGTGCCAACGCGTCCGGATTGGGCCTTACGACAAGTTCGGGACTGACCGCGTTCTCAGATGGACGAACCCGAACTTGATGTCCTGCCTTCCGTGGAAATAGTTCACCCACCTGCCGGCGTATCAAGCGAAATGTAGGTTCCACTGTCTTATAATCGGGGCCCAGCACATCAATCAAAATACCCCGAGATCCCCCAACCGATCGTCCGAAAAGCGAGGCCTGCGTCACGAACGCCCTTGCACCCGGTGCTTTGGATAGTGGTTCCGCTAAGACCGGGATCAATTCACGAATCCGTCCGGCATCTTTGGTCGCCGCACCAGCAAAGGCCCCACCGTTGTATGCAACAAAAAAGAAACGATCGATGTGGGGTAATTTCTCAGGATTTGGCTGTTCCCACAAAGGACGCGCAACATCTTCCATGGATTGAGCAAAATTCAACGTGGCCTCACGGGTATACCCAGGCGGGACTGAAATACGTCCGAAAACGAAATTTCGATTTCCATCTGGCAAGTAGTCAAGCGGCAGCATCATGAGTACGAGCGCAACTATAGAGCTAGCAATGAGAGCAAAAACGACCATCAAACCCAACCAAGTCGATTTGACGACTCTACGTCCATAAGCTAGGACTAATCTTGCAAAGCCACTGGCAAGCGTATCGATAATGGGAATTCGTAACTGTTGATCAAAGCGCTTTGCGTCCTTAATGAACTGCGAGGCAAGGGCTGGGATCACAGTAATCGATATGATTACTGAGACAATCACAGATACACTGATGGCGACAGCGATATCGCGGAACAATTGACCGACGGGCAAATCCAGGAACAAGATCGGGATGAAAACAACTACGGTCGTCATAGCAGACCCTAGTATTGGTGCCCATACCTGACGAGCTCCCCAGTACGCGGCCTGTAGCGCTCGCACACCCGATTGTTTCAGCCGGTAAATATTTTCCAAACTGACTATCGAGGCATCAACCACCATCCCAACGGCAAATGCAAGGCCAGCTAGCGAAATCACATTGATCGATAAACCGAGGCCGGCGATCACAACGAATGTGGAAATAATTGACACGGGGATAGCAATCATCACGATCGCTGTTGGCGCAAGTGCTCTCAGAAATGTGAGCAATACAGCAATCGCTAAAATACCACCAATCAAGATATTGCCTCGCACGAGCTCAAGAGCAGTACCGATATAAACCGTCTCATCGTAAACAATCCGCAGGTCTAATCCTCGCTCTGCAAGAATCCCGGCATTCAATGCGTTTACTTTCTGTTTTAATCCTGCAAGTGTTGTTACTACATTGGTTGCTGGCTCACGGAGCACTGCAAAAGTGATCGCAGGCATACCATTCAAACGCCGAAAGCTATCAGGGGTTTTATATCCGAGCTCTACATTCGCAACATCCGATAACTTGACGTTGAATATCCTACCGTCACGAACCTCAGTTCGAAGAACCAGTTCTTTGGCGGTGTCGGGGGTATAACTAATGGCCTCTGTACGCAAGGTAAAGCTCCGATTACCTTCAGTGACCTCGCCAGCTGTGACCTGAGCTGATGATGCCTTGATGGCGTCCACAATCTCTGCAACCGATAGGCCGAAATCTGCAACTTGATCCATATCAAGCGCGATGCGAATCTCCCGTTTGGCGCCTCCCCACGAAGTCACTTCAGATATACCCGAGATACGATTTAATGGCTCCAAAATTACGGTATCTACAAACTCACTAAGGGTATCAATATCGATATCCACGCCATCCTTCGCTACCAGCGCCATCCGGGCAATTGGGGAATCTTCGGAATTCGATGTCCTTACTTCTGGTGACTTCGACCCTTTTGGTAGTCCAGATACCCTAGCGAGCTGGCCAAGAAGCTTGACAAGAGCTGCATCCATATCCTGGCCAACACCATATGTCAGAGTGACACGAGCACGTCCGCGACGACTGTCACTTTCCACACTCTTAACGCCGGGTAGACTCGTTAACTCACGCTCTAGCCGAAGCACGATCTCTTGTTCAACATCCTTGGGTGAGGCGCCCGGCCAACTCACTCGCACCTGAAGCACAGGTTTATCGATATCTGGAGTCATCTGTATTGGGATAGTTTGGAGCGAAGCTAATCCAAATAAAATCATCGTCAAGACGATCGCCAACACGGCAATCGGATGCGTAATCGCGCCACGAATCAAACTACTCACGATTGGTCTCCAAGGACACTTACCTTCTGACCTTTCCGAAGACCCTCTTGACCTTGAGTGACCACCAGATCACCTGCCTTCAGACCTTTAGTGACCGCAATACGATTACCAACCCCCACACCAAGCACGATCCGACGGGGTTCCGCTTTACCATCGATAATCAATACGATCCGATGTCCGTCCTTACTCGGAATCACAGCATCCTTTGCTATCGTGATCTGTTCGCTCATTTGCCCAATCGGTAATCTCAAATCAATCGGTTCTCCGAGCACTAGATTCTCTTTTGGCGGGCTAACAAACTGAAGCCGAATAGCCCGAGATCCAGTTCTTTGGTTCTGTTCTGCAATAAGGGCACGCACTTTCAGATCATACAAGGATTGACGAATCTTCCCGGTAATAACCTGTCCCACGGATACAGATTCGTAGGCTTCTGGTCGTACTTCCGCTTCCACCTCAACACCAAGATCGGGTAATAACTGGAACAAGCGATCTCCAGACCTGACATATTGGCCTTCGGTGACGTTAACCTCAATGATTCGACCGCTCGCATCCACCCTTATTTGTGTATGGTTCAGCTGTCGCTCGACGTCTGCAATTTCAATATTTAAATCCTCTAGCTCGTAGATCGCTTTAACAACCTCACTTTCCACGTTAATTACGTCAAGTTCCACTTCCTCAGTAGCATCGCGGGTCAATAAATCTCTAGTTGTCAGGCTCTGTGCGCGCCTCAACTGTTGCTCACGAACAGCCTTACGTTGGCGCAATAAGGCCAGTTGTGTTTTCAGATACCCCATTCGATTTTTCAGGCTTTTTAAATTATTGCGAATTTCTGTATCATCCAATCTTGCGAGCTCATCGCCGGGTTTTACCCTATCTCCGACTCGCACTGTCATAGACCGGATGGATTCTGAAATCTCGGCAGATAATGTATAGATTTCGCCTGCAACGACCCGCCCCGAAGCCGCCGTACCGGACTGTACTTGCATTATCACAGCCTTATCCACGTAAACGGGTGCTCCTGCAGCCATCAGGGACTGCGACACCAGGAAAGAAAGGCCTGTAATTAGTTGACGCATTACATTCGACTTCTGTAGTAAATTGAAAGTGTTTTATGCGCCTTATTGCGGGCGAATAAAAGCAATTTTTAAAAAATTGGAGGCCCAGTGCAATATCTTCACACCATGATCCGTATCACTGACATCGACGCCTCGCTACGTTTCTACTGCGATGGACTGGGATTACAGGAAGTCCGACGTTACGAGAGTGAGGCTGGTCGTTTTACTTTGCTTTTTTTGGCAGCTCCAGGAGATGTTGAGGCTGCCAAGACAAATAAAGCGCCACTGGTCGAGCTAACTTATAACTGGGACTCCGAAGAGTATGCTGGTGGAAGAAATTTCGGGCATCTTGCCTACCGAGTCGATGATATTTATGCGTGCTGCGATCACCTAGTAAGTCAAGGCGTCACCATCAACCGGCCGCCAAGAGATGGCTACATGGCTTTTGTTAAAAGTCCTGATGGGATCTCTGTTGAACTTTTACAATCTGGTGATCCACTGCCGCCGGCCGACCCTTGGGCTAAGATGTCCAATACCGGGACCTGGTAAACCTGATACAATAGTGCCCTAGATAAAAAGGATTATAACTATGATCAAAAACCTCTTATCGGCACTCGCTTTTAGTGCCGTTGCGGCAACCTCTAGCGCCGGAGATATCCCGGATCCTTTGCGAATTGCAACCGAGGGCGCCTATCCCCCGTTCAATGGCGTCGATGCGAACGGCAAACTCATTGGATTTGATGTCGATATCGCAATGGCTCTCTGTAAAGAGATGCAGGCAAACTGCGAACTGGTGGCGCAGGATTGGGATGGAATCATTCCCGCATTAGTCGCGAACAAGTACGATGCGATTATTGCTTCAATGTCGATAACGGATGAACGCAAGAAAACGATTGACTTCACTAACAAGTACTACTCGAATTACTTGGCGATTATCGGTGAGAAGGGCAAGGTAGGGGGAGCGAAAGATTTGTCAGGAAAGGTGGTTGGGGCCCAGCGTTCCACGTTGGCCTCACAATGGGCGGAAGACAATCTCATGGGTAAGGCAGATTTAAAGTTGTACGATACCCAGACCGCGGCCTATGCTGATCTCTCTGCTGGGCGTTTGGATGCGATGGTATCCGATATCTACCCCGCGATGGACTGGCTGAAAGATAACGGTGGTTACGAGCTTTCCGGCAGTGCGATTGATATTAACGATCAGATTGGCATCGGTATACGTCAAGGTGAATCGGATCTCAGAGCAGCCTTCAACAAAGCGATTGATGCGATTCGTGCGAACGGTACGTACGCAAAAATCAACGCTAAATACTTTTCTGCTGATATATATTGATCGGATCTGGGGGCGAGAGCTCCCGTTTTCGGCATGGATACGTTATCTAAGTTATCGTTAGGGCCTTCCGGTTGGGGTGACGAGCTCCTTATCGGAGCTCTGATGACTGTTAGTCTCGCAGTTGCTTCGTTAATTATAGGATTGATAATCGGGGGTGTATTAGCTCTCTGTAAAATCCAACCAATTACTATTCTTCGCGGATTCGCACACGGATTGACCCTTCTTTTCCGGGGGATGCCTGAATTCTTGGTAATTTTGGTTGTTTTTTTTGGGCTCGATATCTTAATCAACATACTGCTGAGTTCTGTCGCGATGGATCTCGAGATATCAACACCCAAATTCTGGGCGGGAGCACTTGGTCTCGGGTTGATTTTTGGGGTTTATGCTTCTGAGGTGTTCAAGGGCGCATACTACGCGGTCCCAAAAGGCGTTCTCGAGGCGTCACATGCGTTAGGCCTCTCTGATTTTCAGACGACCACTCAAATACACATCCCTTTAATGTGGCGTTACGCGCTCCCTGGATTGATGAACCTCTGGCTCGTGTTACTCAAAGACACCTCTCTGGTCGCCGTTATCGCGTTCGATGAACTTCTAAGAACAGCTAAGGTCGCTGGGGAAACCGAGCGAGAACCATTCATTTTTTTCCTGGCAGCTGGCGTTTTGTATTTATTGATGACATGGGTAAGTGATCAAGCGAAGATCCGACTCGAAAATCGCGTTAGCTTGGCTGGACGAAATTAATGACAGAGGCAATTTTCAAGAGTATCTATTTTTGGTTTAGAGGTTGGCACTACGACATTGGCAAAGCGGTATGTGTCCCGTTTGAGCAGATTCTACCAAGCTCAATTAGTCCGTACTGCCCCCGCCTTATAGATGGCTTCTTCATCACCTTGGAGCTTGTTGCGCTCTCACTGATTTTCGCCTTTTTACTCGCCAGAATGATGGCTCAACTTCTTGCGATCGGATCAACCCCGAGTCAAACACCAATCAAAATCTATATGTATATATTTCAGGGCACGCCGATACTAATCCAACTTTGGATGGTGTACTACGGTTTAGCACAGTTTAAGTGGATTCAAGAGTCAGCAGGATGGATATTTTTAGGTAGTGGATGGTGGGTGGGCTTGATAGTTTTGACTCTTAATTCTGCAGCTTATCAAACTAACATCCTAATTGGTTCAATCCGTAACCTGCCGCAGGGTCAGTTGGAGGGGGCTCATTCGATAGGTATGAATCCTCGGCAGACATACCAAAAGATTCTTTTCCCACAGGCCGTACGAACCTCATGGCCAGCGCTTGCGAATGAAGGAATTTTGTTGCTTAAAGCGAGTGCGCTGGTAAGTACGATAACGGTACTTGATTTGATGGGACATTCTAGAACTGTCTTTTCAAGGAGCTATGATCTTTGGGTATATGGTGGAACAGCCTTATTGTATATTTTGCTCACTGCTTTGATGACCGTGGTCGCATTTTTAATTCGTCGCTACTGGTTCCAAAGTCTCCCCTCCGATCCTTGGTTCAAGGAAATCTCGCGCTAGGTGCTAGTTCCGATAAGCGGCCTTCGCCTCAGCCTCATCGACTTCGATGATGCCACCTTTTGCTGCATCATGCTCATGCTGAATGATGTCTCGAGCATCCCAAGGATAATCCACCCAAACATCTTCAATGTCCTTCCCGACAAACACATGCTTCACCGCTTCTGGAAATTCCGCCTTTTTCGGCTTCAACTTATTATGCATAACAAAGACGCCAATTTCCGCTGGATTTTCTGAAAGTAGCTCACCGATCGCAAAGGCTAACGTAGTGCGCTCGTCGTCCACTTCGTCCACCAACAGAACACGTTTCCCCGTAATCATATTATTTACACCATCTACCCACTGAAGTTTGAAAGGAATATCTGATGGTGGCTCGTCGGGATGATACCTCGCCAGCGAAATAGCAATCAGCGGCTTTTCCACATACGTGCGTAGGATACGCGCAGGAATAAAGCCACCACCACCGATCGCGAGTATGACGTCAAACTGAAAGTCACTCGCGATAATTTGCCGAACACCGTGCGCTATGGTTTGGTGGAGATCGGCGTAAGAAAAACGGAGACGTGTGCTCATGAAAACTTTCCAGAAAAAGAAACATGTTATCACCGAGCAGTCGAGATATTCGACTCCCAAATGGGATCTACTTAATTCCCCAAAGATTGGACAATCTAAACCCTGTAATGCTATGGAGTGATCCGACCCAATTCATAAATTATCCGAATTCATCGAACAATATATTTTGAACTCTTACGTATTTAGTGAAGTACGTTACACTGTTCTAATCAGGCTTATTTACAACTTGGAAATAATTTCTATGTCGAACGACCTCCGCGAAGCTGCGCTCCGTTATCATCATGCAGCGCCAGCTGGAAAATTAGAGATCGCACCAACCAAGCCAATGGCTACGCAGCGTGATTTGTCACTTGCCTACAGTCCCGGTGTAGCCTACGCGTGTGCTGAAATCGCTGAGGATCCTAACAAAGCTGCCGAACTCACGGCACGCGCAAACATGGTCGCAGTAATCACTAATGGCACGGCCGTTCTTGGACTAGGCGCAATAGGACCCCTGGCCTCTAAACCAGTCATGGAGGGCAAGGCAGTTCTGTTTAAAAAGTTTGCCAACATAAACTCAATTGATATCGAAGTCGATACCACCGACGTAGGTCGCTTCTGTGACGTTGTTTCCGCGTTGGAGCCCTCTTTTGGCGGGATTAACCTGGAGGACATAAAAGCCCCGGAATGCTTCGAGATAGAGGCACGGCTCCGGGATCAGATGAATATCCCAGTCTTCCATGACGATCAGCACGGAACGGCGATAGTGGTTGGAGCTGGGATACTCAATGCTATGCGCCTACTCAGAAAAGAGTTGCACAAAATCAAGCTGGTTTGCTCAGGGGCGGGAGCAGCAGCCCAAGCGTGCCTAAATATGCTGAAAACACTCGGGGTCAAGCAAGAAAACATAATAGTTTGCGATCAACATGGAGTTCTCCGTAACGGTCGTGAAGGCCCGATGGATAAGTATAAATCACAGTACGCTCGGGACACTGAGCTTTCGACTTTAAAGGAAGCTTTGGTCGGTGCTGACGTATTTTTAGGGCTCTCGGTGCCCGGCGTGATTGATCAGGATGACGTCGCGAACATGGCGGATCGTCCAGTAATTTTTGCACTCGCAAATCCAACACCTGAAATAATGCCTGAAAAAGTGAAAGAAGTTCGTCCGGATGCGCTGATCGCTACCGGTCGTTCAGATTACCCAAACCAAGTTAATAATGTGCTGTGTTTCCCATTTCTATTCCGTGGCGCACTCGATTGCGGAGCAACAGTCATCAATGAAGAGATGAAGGCCGCCTGCGCGGAAGCCATAGCTGCAATGGTTCATGCGGCTCCGTCCGACGAAGTATTAAATACTTATCAAGGAGAGCAGTTAACGTTTGGACCAGAGTATTTTATTCCTAAACCATTCGACCCCCGCTTGATTATGGAGATCCCACCCGGGGTCGCTCAAGCGGCTCAAAGGTCTGGCGTGGCGACACGACCTATTGACGATCTAGATGCATACCGTGACGACTTGAGTCGGTTTGTTTTCCGTTCTGGAATGCTGATGAAACCAATGTTCGAGGCTGCTCGCGCAACCAAACGCCGTCTAGTACTCGCCGAGGGTGAGGGCGGTAAAATGTTGCAAGCTTGTCAATTGATCGTGTCCGAAAGACTTGCGGACGTAACCCTTGTTGGCAGACCACACGTGATCCAGGAAAAGATTAAATCTATGGGGCTATCAATCGTGCCAGGCCAAGATTTTGAAATAGTGGACAATTTGAGTGACGATGTTATGACCCCAATTGGTGAAGAATATCACGCGCTCATGGCACGCCGGGGCATGACTCCAAAAGCGGCTCAAACGCGCGTTCGTGCAAATACAACCGTCGTTTCTTCTATGCTACTCCATCGGGGTGATGCTGATGCAATGCTTTGCGGTACCTTTGGGACATATGGAAAGCATCTTCGGTTAGCCGAGGAAATCGTCGGCCGCGACGGAGCGTCTCCGGTGGTCGGAGCTGTAACAGTGTTAATATTACCTCAGGGAACCATATTCCTGACGGACACGCACGTAAATCTCGAGCCAACCGCTGAGCAGTTGTGTGAACTCGCCAAGTTAGCCGCAGACGAAATTCGACGTTTCGGGATCCAACCTAAAGCCGCCTTCCTGTCTCATTCTAATTTTGGATCTTCTAACACAACTTCTGCGATAAAAGTTCGACAAGCGGCGACCATGTTCATGGAGCGATACCCTGATATCGAAGCGGACGGCGAGATGCACGCAGATGCTGCGCTGGAAGAAAAAGTTCGTTTGGATCTACTTCCAAATAGCAAACTGACAGGTACGGCTAACCTATTAGTTTGTCCAAACCTCGACTCTGCCAATATCGCGAGGAACTTGTTGAAGGTTCTTGGAAACGGTGTGACCGTGGGCCCACTTTTACTTGGTCTGAAGAAAGAGGCGCATGTTGCCACTGCGTCTAGCTCACCTCGCGGTATTTTCAACATGGCGGCAGTTGCTTTAGCTAATGTGAATCGAAGCAACGATTAAGAGTTCAGATGGCTAATCCGCAGTCCGAACTCAACTTGCTCGGTTTTTAAGCCAGTTCTTCCACCAAAAAATCTATCAATACACGGGTTTTAAGTGGTAAGTGACGACCGTGGGGGAAAACGGCATAAAGTTTTCGTTCTGGAATCAGTTGATAGGCCGGGAGCACCTCTCGCAAACGCTCATTCTGAAGCTCAGATTCGACCATAAATCGAGGCAGTAATATCAGACCCTGGCCCGCCCTCGCGAAGGACACCATCATCTGATCGTTGTTAGTGGATAACTTGGCCTGAGTAACGATTTGCAACGGTTCCTCTGAACCTTTTTGTAGCTTCAACCGTTGTGCGTTTCGATCGGATCCATAATGTACAAACGGTATATTAGCCAAGTCATCTGGTGTCTTGGGCGTCCCATACTCCGCAAGCAAAATCGGTGCACCTGCGAGCACCATAGGAACATCGGCAAGTCTGCGAGCGACCAGCGAAGAATCCTCCAAGTGACCAATCCGAATCGCGAGATCGAACCCTTCTCCAACCAAATCAACAAACCGATCGGACAACTCGACATGCAAATTAATGCCTCGATTCTTCATAATGAACGAGGTCAAGGGCTCTTTTAAAACCCTTTGGGCGAGCGCAACTGGAGCAGAAATGCGAAGAGATCCTTCCGGATTCACTCTACGACCAGCAAGCATCTCACCAACTTCTTCAATGCCCTCCACGAGTGGCGCCGATCGCTCGAATAAAAATGATCCCTCGTCGGTCAGACTCAATTGACGAGTTGTTCGATGAAATAGGCGTGCACCGAGATCATTCTCCAGACGCTGAACTTGCTTGCTAACGGCTGACCCCGTCATACCAAGACGTCTCGCCGCCTCAGCAAAACTTCCATGACGAGCGACAGCGACAAAAATTGGTATTCTTGAAAGACGGTCCACTATTCTGTTTCAACATCACCACGTATTCACCATATTAGTTCCAAAATAGAATTGATCAATATATATTTTTATTTGTTTACGTCCATTTTATTAGCACTTTTGGCACCTTGGAAAAAAATTTGAGACGACTACGTTAAATGGAGTATTTGTAATGATTCTGACCCGAGTCGCTCGCAGTGTTATTTTTTTAAAGCTACGTGTCGAAAATCAGTACATTCAGCGTCGCTTAAACAGCTGGCTACTTCGAGAGTACCGATTTCCCAGCGATCGTGACCTAACTTGTGATTGGTAGTGAGATTTTCGGAGGTCTTGTACTAATCATTAAGGCTTTTTCGTGACCAGCCGCCACGCTATCCATCCCGATTCTACTGAGAACAACGTAGATGCAATTGAAAAATAACTGGATATTTTCAAACGAGGCCGGCGGATGGGAATTGCCTGCCCTTCTCGTAATTCTCGGGGTCAGCATGGGTCTGGTCTGGAGGCACAACTAAGTACGTGGTCGATAGCCTAGCATGGATAAAGAGCTTTGTTAGCTTCCGGTCCTCAAACATCAACTGAATAATCTCACGAGATTATCGTCTGGCCATCCCATGCAATCACCTGCCCTGTCCGCTCTGGCGTCAAATTATTCAGAACGTCCCAGAGATATGCGGCCGACTGCTCGGGACTGAACAATTTATTGGACGGAACTCCTTTTTGAAAAGGCTTAGAAAGGTCAGTATCTACAGTCCCTGGATGCAAGCCAACGATCACAGC
>PBDH01000019.1 GCA_002717305.1 Gammaproteobacteria bacterium
AGCTACATAAACGGAGAGTAGTAGTGTATTTGAGATGTATCGTAGCAAGAGCGTATCGACCAGATGCTGCCAGACATCAGAACTCGTTGTTACTAGGAAAGAAAGGACAACGCAAAGAGGAAGGGCCACACAGAGTGCGGCACTAAACGTTGCAATCAAGAGACCATTTGGGCGCAAAACTCTAAAACTAGCTAAACGAACTTTATCCGTTACTGCCAATTAGCTCGGTCCATAATCATTACCGCTCGTTTATTATTCTTGCCTAGAATACTTAAATTAAGATCATGCGGCTTAAACTTGCCCAAAGATTTAATAGTCTCTGATACCGCTGCCGAAGCGACAACTGGAAACTCATGATTGACCTCGGCGTAGTATGCCTGAACCTCGTCGGAGACCATAAATTCCAGCAACTTAATCGCCTCTTCGTAATTCGGAGCATATTTCGCGATAGCCGCACCAGAAATATTAACGTGCGCTCCACGATCACCTTGGTTGGGCCAAAACACCTTAACCGTATCAACAACCTTCCTGTCTTCAGCTCTCTTGGAATCCAGCAAGCGTCCATAATAATAAGTGTTGGATACTGCCAAATCACATTGTCCTGCAGCGACCGCCCGAAGTTGGTCTGTATCGCCGCCGGTTGGCTTACGTGCCATATTAGCAACAATCCCCTCTGCCCAAGCTTCAGCAGCATCCTCTCCGTGAACCTCAATCAGAGAAGCAACTAAGGACTGGTTATAAATGTTGCTCGAGGATCGTATACATATTCGACCCTTCCATTGGTCATCCACTAGATTTTCATATGTCGAGAGTGTTTTAGGATCCACACGATCTTCGGCATAAAAAATCGTTCGTGCACGCCGCGTCAAACCTACCCAACGCATTTGTGGATCGCGAAGGGACTCGGGAATTCTTGACTCAAGAAATTTACTTTGAACTTTTTGTACAAGGCCCTCTGCTTTAGCTCTGTGCAGATTACCAGCGTCAACAGTGATCAACAGATCAGCAGGTGATGCCTCCCCCTCGGACTTGATTCGACTCATCAAAGCGCTGGCTTTGCCTGTTATTAGGTTTACTTCTATGCCAGTTTGTTTTTCAAACTGCTCAAGCAATGGGACAATTAATATATCCTTTCGCGACGAATATAAATTGACCTCAGCAGCCGCTAGAGAGAGCGATAAAAAAGCTAAGAACGTCCCGACAAAATAACGCGTCAACACCATCAGTATCTCCTTCCTCGAAAGCGAGCGATGATACCAAACTGAATCTAAATGTAAAACATTCGCATTTAGGTTTGTTTGTTATTTGAGCTCTGTCCAGCCGATGCCGATAAGTTTATCATCTTCAAACAGCAAAGCCCGAATATCTCGAAGTCCGTTTACATTAGTTCGAAAGTAAAGAACATCGTAAATCTTGCCGTCTTTGATATAGGTGTCAGCCAGCGCCTCTCCCGTATCCACATCAACTGATGGCCCCAGAGCCGCTAGTATCTGTTTTTTTGTCTGTCCAACCTCAATTTTCTCAAGCTGATCAGCATCAAGCTCGGGAACGATTTCCTTATTGGTTTTAGCTTCAAGTTTGGCACCCACCTCACCAGTCGACTCAACACCGACAACGGATTCAACGACCGTACTTTGTTTGTCAGAAGTCCAAAATTTCAAAGATTCCGGGAACATAGAATCTAACTTTGAGGTGTCCGGAAGCATCGAACACGCAGATAAAATTAGTGAAACCGAAATTATTGTTATTAGTCTCATACTTAATCCCTTCAACAAGAAAGTCTCCTATTGAACATGAATGAGTGCGCATTGTCGCCCCTCGATAGGCTTAAAAGATCTTAGTACCCTCAATCCACACGGACTCAAGTTCTCCATCACGATAGGTGACTAGGTCGGCAAGGGCGCCGGGTCTTATCTGTCCGACATTATTCAACCCAAGCCAATTAGCTGGGCGCGTGCTTGTCATCAACCCAATTTCTACCCAATCTAGTCCGAACTTTCGGAGTGTCTTTATTATATGATCCGCCGTCGCTGCACCACCCGCCATAGTACCATCTCTCAGCGTCACAGCCTCGTTCTTTTTAAATACTTTATGTGTGCCTAGCTGGTATTCACCATCAGGCATCCCAGCCGCCGAAGTCGAATCGGTCACCGAGTAAAGGTTAGGAATTTGCCCTCTCGCCAATTGGAATGCTGGCTCTGTCACATGAATACCATCGCTGATAATCTCAGCATACTCGGCAGTTAGAAGCGCCGCAGAGGCAACCCCAGGATTTCGGTGATGCATGCCCGACATCGCGTTGAATAAATGTGTGACGCCACAACCACGACCAAATAATTCGTGGGCCTTATGGTAACCGCATCCAGAGTGGCCGATTTGAAGTTTTACACCGTGGGCCCTAGCAATCTCCGGAAGAACATTGTCAGGATCCTGCTCCGGAGCGTAGGTCATCACCTTAACGCAACCGCGCTGAAACCACGCCTCAGCTTCCATCGGTTCGACCAAACGAGTGCATGGTGGCTGTGCCCCAAGCTCGTCATTACTTAGATAGGGACCTTCAAGGTGAACCCCTAGACACTTGGCATCTGCGGGCATGCGGTTGTCCATCACCTGAATAGCGGCGTCCAAAACTTGTTCAATTGAGGCGTTGTCTGCAGTCACTGTCGTTGCTAGGAAACCTGTTAATCCGAACTTTACATGGGTCCGACCAAGTGATCGAATACCCGATAATCCATCCATGACATCGCCACCACCGCCCCCGTGGATATGGCAGTCGATCATCCCGGGCAAAATAATTCGTTGATCGCTTGAAGCAAGTTCATTAATCGAGACGATAGTCTGGTTGAACTGAAGACAACCCTCCACCACCCCGTTTGCAGTTACGATTTGCCCTACTAACTCATTCATTTGATTTCCATCGATCAATCCTCAACGTATTGAGATGTTGATCGATATATGACAGACCATCAAGTGCATTACCATCAGCTGTGACAACCTCATAGCCGAGCATTTTGATATGGTTATTATAGGCGTGAGCTAGGCCTCCAACGAGCGCCAGCGGCAGAACCTTAGGAAATTCGCGTATCAAAAATTCAAGTTCGGTAACTCCTTCGGAAATAATATCCGCGCTCAACGAAATTGTGGACTCCGTGTTCAAAACTTTTGGCGCCAAAGACCCAAATTCAAGCGGTGTCGCCTGATTTGCGAAGGCAATCCAGTCAGTCGGCGAAACACCAATTTCCAGAGACTCAATCAGATTGATATGAGAAGGCTGCAGGTCACTTCGATCCGCCAAGCGAATCAGTCCACGAAGCAATCGCTGACCCATCCAAGCACCCCCACCTTGGTCGCCAAGCATAAAACCGAAACCACCACGTCGAGTTACAGCACCACGCGGGTTTAACCATGCAAAAGAGACACCCGTTCCAACGGTTAAACAACCTCCGGGACGCCCACTGTGAGCGCCAAATAGGCCAGCATCACGATCAGAAACCAAAACAGTTGGACGAGGAGCTGATGCTAAGAATCCTTGTCGTTCTTTACTATATTCGGTACCCGCCAGTCCCGCTACGTACCTGGCTGGCAGATCCAATCCGGCAATATCAATAGCGCGACTAATTTGATCCCAACACGCTTTACAGCCCAACCCTAGATTGGCGGGGCCAGTAACAACCTCTTCCAATATAGCACCCGCCGAATGATCCACTAGACGCACTCGGGTCTTGGTACCTCCACCATCAACGAAGGCGGTTAATTTCAAAAAGTAAGCCTGTGTTCTCGGATCTGGCCCGGAAGCGCTCGATTAACCACGGCCGGTGGCGCGATTCCATTGAATTGTGTCGCACTCGCCAGTGTGTAGGCGCCCATCTCATGGAATACAATAATATCGTTCATGTTGAGGACCGGAAATTTCGGATACCTTCCCAGTTCGTCAATCGAATCGCAGGTTGGTCCGGCAAATACACACCCTGATTGCTCGTTACTAGATGTAAACACCGACATCCGATAGTGCATTCCATCGAATATCCGCCCGGACTGTGCTCCATATACCCCATCGTCGAGATAAAACCACCAACCATCTCGGCGTTTCGCGCGACCAATCACTTTACAAACCAAAGCCATTGATGGTGCCGAAATTGCACGCCCTGGCTCTGCCAGAACTTGAATGTGATCAGGGGCATTAGTAAGCACTTCTCGGATCGGCGCACAAAACGAATCAAAATCGACCGGCTCACCAATATAATGTGCCGGAAACCCACCGCCGATGTCGATCTGAACAATCTCTGGTAATCCTTTTTCTTTAACTTTCTTAGATAACTCGAGGCATGTCGCCAAAGCGTCTGCATGTGTATTGGCGGTCGCTGCCTGAGATCCGACATGAAAACACAAACCATTGATTTGAATACCGGAATCGTTAGCTACATCGAGAATACTGAGCGCATCCTGAATTGGTGCTCCGAACTTACGGCTCAGATCAATAGGTGCATCTGGCGCAATGAAGGAAAGCCTTAGCATGACTTGAATCACGTGACGATAAGGAATCAACTTCCATAGTTCATCTACGTTATCGACTACGAAAGTTGTTACTCCTGAATTTACTGCCCTTTCAATCTCAGTATCAGTTTTAACAGGATGCGTGTGGATCATTCTTGAGGGATGGACTCCCTGATGCTCAAGCATTTTTATCTCGGCCGAGCTTGCGACATCAAAACAGCCGCCTTCCGCCGCAATCGTGTTTATCAAATCAGGATAGGGATTGGATTTAACTGCGTAATATAGCGTTACACCGGGCAGTGCTCTGGTTAAAGCACCCCACTTGTGACGACACATCGCCGGGTCAAATACTAATGATGGTGTAGTCTCGATCAGATCGAGCCAGATCGACGCGGATTCACGTGGCAATACATCTATCAAAACCGTGTCCTCAATTCAGGTTTGGGTGGCGGAATCTTAGAGAAGTTTAGTGAAATTTCAAGGAGATTTAGGCAATGTCAGCCATATGGCCACTCGCCTCGAGCCACTGTTTGCGATCAGATGCACGTTTCTTGCCGAGTAATTTGTCCATTACTTCATCAGTCCCGGCTGACTCGTCCGAATCATCCAGTACCAATTGCACCAATCGACGTGTATCTGGGTCCATTGTTGTAACTCGTAATTGGCCCGGGTTCATCTCACCTAATCCTTTGAACCGAGTGACACTAACTTTCCCACCCCGCTTCTCTGCCGATAGGCGGTCTAAGATTCCTTGTTTTTCAGCATTGTCAAGAGCGTAAAAAACATCTTTACCAATATCGATCCGGTACAGAGGCGGCATCGCCACAAACACATGCCCTTGTTCAATCAGGGGCCGGAAATGCTTCACAAACAAAGCGCACAGTAGGGTAGCAATGTGTAGCCCGTCACTATCAGCATCCGCCAAAATACAGACCTTTCCGTATCTGAGGCCATTTAAATCCGAAGAGCTAGGGTCGACACCTAAGGCTACAGCAATATCGTGGACTTCTTGTGACGCGAGGATCTCATCCGACTGCACCTCCCACGTATTCAAAATTTTCCCTCGTAGCGGCATTACTGCCTGAAATTCGCGGTCTCTGGCCTGTTTAGCAGAACCGCCCGCTGAATCACCCTCTACCAAAAATAGCTCCCCGGCAAGCGCGTCGGCACCGGCACAATCCGCCAACTTTCCAGGTAGTGCAGGACCCTGCGTAACCTTTTTTCGAGCGACCTGCTTCCGAGATTTTAGGCGCCGTTGAGCAGCAGCAATGGCAATCTCTGCCAATTGATCACCAGTGGCTGTATTCGAATTGAGATACAAGCTAAATGCGTCGCGAACAACACCGCTCACAAACACTGCACATTCCCGCGAACTCAAACGTTCTTTTGTTTGTCCAGAAAATTGTGGATCCTCCAACTTTACACTGAGAACGTAGGCGCAACGCTCCCAGAGATCATCCGGCAATAATTTTAACCCACGAGGAACCAGGTTGCGGAATTCACAATATTCCCGAAGTGCTTCCATCAAACCAGTTCGCAACCCATTTACATGAGTCCCGCCTTGAATGGTCGGGATTAAATTTACATATGATTCACTAGTGAGTTCACCTCCCTCCGGAAGCCAGGTCAGCGCCCATTCAACCGACTCGTGCGCAGCCGCGAAGTCCCCTGTGTAAGGAGCCACCGGTACAGAAACCGAATCACAGATCTCTGCTTGTAAATAATCAGTGAGGCCATTCTCAAAGCACCAGGTCTCAGTTTCTTCCGTCTTATCGTTGTGCAAACAAATTGAAAGACCTGAGCAAAGTACAGCCTTCGCTTTTAACAGGTGGCGCAAACGGGTGACCGAAATATTTGGGGAATCAAAATATCGTAAATCCGGCTCAAAACGCACGGTAGTCCCTGTATCCTTTTTCATACAGGTACCCGCCTCGTTCAAATCACGAACCTTATCGCCATTCGCAAAACCAATGTCGTATCGTTTACCTTCCCTACGGACCTCCACGTCAACCGAAGTCGAAAGAGCGTTGACAACACTAACTCCCACCCCGTGGAGGCCACCAGAAAATTGATAGTTTCTTTTTGAAAACTTTCCTCCGGCGTGGAGCTTTGTAAGAATCAACTCGACGCCAGGGATTCCCTCCTCAGGATGCAGATCAATTGGCATACCGCGACCATTGTCGGCAACAGAAACAGAACCATCAGCGCACAGCGTCACATCAATACGGCTTGCGTAGCCTGCCAGTGCCTCGTCGACCGAATTGTCAATAACTTCCTGCACCAAATGATTTGGGCTGGTCGTATCGGTGTACATGCCGGGGCGTCGTTTTACCGGATCTAGCCCAGAAAGGACCTCAATATCCTGTGCCTGATAACTCATTCGTATCGATTCCGTATGCTGAAAGATCGGCCAGACCGTGGTGCAAACAATAGGAAAGCCATTCACTTAAAAATTGATCCAGCTGCTCTCTCTCGTTGGGTTGAACCATGGAGGGATTTGGATAAGGATAGGCACCCTGAATAAAATCGGACGAACTCTCGTCGGTTACTTGGGCAAGATGTACATCATAGTACAACCGCACTGTAAATGCGGGTAAGGGCACCCAAATACTCTGCCCATCCAACAAGCTACACTGACTTTCGCAGAGACCTGTGTAGGGTCCAAGATCCCTAAAACGCATTCTGACAAGACAATCCTGTCCGCCGAATGGAAGAATAAACTGTAGAGAATCCTCTGAGCCAAAGCGACGCATAAGCCGGATCAGCAAACTATAGTTGAGACCACAAGTCGCGTGGTGTCTTTGTAAATTTGGTACGTGGCAAGTCTTAGAAGACAAGTCACACTCCTTCTCTTTCACTTAGATATGTTTAACTGTAGCCACTGCAAACCAATTATTGTGGCCGCATTGTTCACTTTTTTAGTCTGCAACGCTTCCACGGCTGAAGCAATGGAAATCACGTGTACTTTCAAATCCTCATACTCATTGGTCTGACCCCGGAATCGCTCTACCTTTGTCAGATCACAAGGCGCAAAATACAAAAAAACAAGCTCGTTTGACCCGCCGGGACTCGGGTAGTATGTGAACACTAATTGAGGGTCAGCGTCGAGCGATAAACCAGTTTCTTCGAATACTTCGCGACGACACGTTTCAAGCGGAGATTCATTGGCCTCGCAAATGCCAGCCACCCATTCAAGCATCCAGGGACTATCATCCAGTTCTGACATCGCTGGACCAACTCTAAACTGCTCAACCATAGCGACCTGCTGCCGTTTTAGATCGCATAAGATCACGACAACTGCCGGTGCGCGAACAAGCAGCTCACGGAGCATGGGGCCAACCGATTCCCTCTGATATCCACGATGAGTCAATCGAAGTTCATCCAGCTGAAAAAACCCTTCGGCTAGTCGCTCGGAGGCCTCAAGCGTCCAATCCGTGCGACCAAATGTCGGCTCTGGCCAATCAGTCATTGTCTCCCCAAAAACGCCAAAAATGATGCAATGGGCCATGGCCCCTACCCACATTCAAACGACTAGCCGCAGTGATCGCTCCTCTGACGTAAGTCTTAGCCTCTGCTACCGCATCAGGAGTCTTTAATCCCTGCCCCATAAATGATGCAAGTGCACTGGATAACGTGCATCCCGTCCCATGCGTGTTCATGGTATCAATACGCTCGCTATCATACCAAATATACCTATCATCCAGGGCGAGCAAATCAGGTGATTCGTTTGTTGCCAGATGGCCGCCTTTTAAAAGTACCGCACCCGGACCCAATCTCAGGAGGGCCTTTGTTTGATGTAGCATGCTTTCACGGTCGACTGCTTCTCTAACACCCAGAAGATCCGCAGCCTCAGGTAAATTCGGTGTTATCAAGGAGGCTTTTGTTATCAGTGACTCCCGAAGTGAAGCGACTGCATCCGCTTGCAATAATCGATCTCCACTTTTGGCCACCATGACGGGATCCACAACGATTGGGCATTGTAGGCCGGCCACAAATTCCGCTACGGCCTCTATCACTTCAGGTGTACCTAACATACCAATTTTAACAGCATCAATCTGGATATCCCCTGCGACCGCCTGCATCTGCTTCTTCAGAAAAGAAGTCGTAACTGGGTAGATCGCGTCGACACCCACTGTGTTCTGCGCAGTCAAAGCTGTGACCACACTCAAGCCGTATGCACCAGTCGCTGAAATAGACTTTAAGTCACCTTGAATACCGGCACCGCCACCCGAGTCAGAACCTGCGATCGTGAGTATATTTGCCAACATTTTCTATCCTTTATTTGAAAACAGTTTAGCCGGTTTCGGTACAAATCTGGGTATACTTAAAACCATGAAAACAATCCTAGCTAGTATCGTAATATTGGGTTCAAGTTTATTCCTCGGAGCGTGCGGACAGACAGGGCCTTTGTTCCTCCCAGATCAGCCGAACAAGACGGTAGACGGGCGGAACTAACCATGGATCACTTCCAGTATCGTGATGGTATCTTACATGCCGAGGATGTAGCGGTTTCCGAAATTGCCAACCGGCACGGAACACCTTGCTTTATTTACTCAAGAGCAACACTGGTTAGACACTACCATGCGTATGCGGACGCATTAAGTGATGTTCCACATTTAATTTGCTACGGCATGAAAGCAAACTCGAACCTTGCGGTCTTACAGTTGCTAGCAAAGGAGGGCGCTGGATTCGATATCGTATCAGTCGGGGAACTCGAAAGGGTCATCAAAGCCGGTGGCGACCCTCGAAAAATTGTGTTCTCTGGAGTTGGTAAACAACGCCACGAAATGCAGAGGGCGCTTGAGATTGGTATTTACTGTTTCAATGTAGAATCGCTCGCAGAGCTTGAGCACTTAAATTCAGTCGCATCCGAAATGGATATAGTTGCGCCAGTATCACTCAGAATCAATCCGGACGTTGATCCGAAAACGCATCCCTACATTTCCACCGGACTCAAAGCAAATAAATTCGGTATCGCGCACGAAGATGCTATTGCTGCCTATAAACGCGCCCATGAGTTGCCTGGATTAAATCCGATCGGCATTGACTGCCACATTGGGAGTCAATTGATCGATATCTCACCACTGATTGAGTCACTCGACAAGCTCTTGAACGTAATTGATGAATTGGCTGACCTTGGCATTATTCTCAAGCATGTTGATCTTGGTGGGGGGTTAGGCGTGACCTACGATCAGGAAAAACCACCCCATCCGTCGGACTACCTCTCAATTGTTAAAGAGCGCTTAAAAGATCGAGCTCTCAATCTAGTGCTTGAACCAGGGCGGTCCATTGCCGCAAACGCTGGTATTTTTGTCACCCGAACGATCTTAACAAAAATGAACCAAGATCAGAACTTTGCGGTCGTCGATGGAGCAATGAATGACTTGATACGTCCCAGTCTATATGGAGCCTGGCAGAATATTATTCCGGTCGAAACTACTGATAAACCAGACCAGACTGAAGCCTGTTTTGACGTTGTAGGACCCGTGTGCGAATCAGGGGATTTTTTGGGTAAAGGCCGTCGTCTAAGGTTACAAGAGGGTGATTTGCTTGCTGTGCGCTCCTCTGGTGCATATGGATTTGTAATGGGATCCAACTACAATACCCGTGGGCGAGCCGCAGAAATTTTAGTCGACAAGCATAGGACTCACCTAATCCGCGAACGTGAATCGATAGAAAGCCTCTGGGCTCTCGAAAAATTAGTTGACGGATTACCATGAGAATTCAATTCACAAAAATGCATGGTCTTGGGAACGATTTCCTTGTTATCGATGCGCTCAGCCAGCACCTCAGTCTTCGTCCAAGCCAAGTCCAAAAGCTGGCCAATCGCCATACTGGAATAGGTTTTGATCAATTATTACTCATTGAGCCACCGTCACGTCCAGACGCCGATTTTGATTACAGAATTTTCAACTCGGATGGTGGTGAAGTGGAGCATTGTGGTAACGGCGCACGCTGTTTAGCAAAATTCGTTACCGACAAAGAGTTAACCGCTAAACCCACCATTACCTTGAACACGGCTTGCGGTCTGATAGAACTTGCTATCACTGAAAGCGGGCTTATTTGTGTCAACATGGGCAAACCAATACTCGATATTGAACTGCTTCCGTACCAAGCACCACCACAACCTAATAAGACGCAAACGGTTTCCCTAAATACACCAAAAGGGCCTCTTGAATTTGGCTTGATCAGTATGGGCAACCCGCATGCAGTAACAAATGTCGATTCAGTAGACACAAGCGATGTTGCAATGATTGGGGGTGCCATTCAACGACTTGAGCAATTCCCCGACTCGGTTAATGTTAGCTTCATGGAAATCGTCTCGGAAACCGAAATTCGCCTACGAGTGTTTGAACGGGGAGTTGGCGAAACCCTTGCATGTGGAACGGGTGCATGTGCGGCAGTCACATACGGCCGCTTGCTTGGACGTTTAAATCCCAATGTCACAGTTGCAACTCGTGGCGGAAACCTGCAGATTGAGTGGGACGGGATCGGATGTGATCTAAAAATGATAGGGCCCGCAGAGTCAGTATTTGACGGAGAGTTTCGCCTGTGAAAATAAAGGCTGAGCAAATCGCAGCTTATCTGCAGGGTCACGCGAACTTTTTTAACGACCACCCCCAATTGGTCCGTGAACTAAAAATTCCTACCGATTCTGGCATTGCTATTTCTTTAGTAGAGTTTCAGGTTCGAAAATTGAGAGAACACATTCAGTTGCTCGAGCGGGAAAACGATCACATGATTGAGACGGCTCGTATAAATAGTGTGTTATTTGAAAAGACACGGACGCTAGTTTTATCTTTGTTGAACGCGAGTGACCTTGACGATCTCTCGGTTGTTCTCGACGAAAAATTAGCAAATGGATTTGATATACCAATTGTTCGTCTTCTGTTATCCGATCAATTTAATGTACCCGACAGTGTCGCGTTGGTTAAACCGATAAGCGCCAAAGACCTCAAAGAAGGAGGAAGTCTTGCTCACGCTATCTCGGATAAAGAGCCGTGGGTTGGACGCGTAACCGCAGATCGAAAAAAGCAACTATTCGGCAAAGAATCCAAAGCTGTTGAGAGTTGCGCAACACTGGCGTTAATCCGTGGACATACCTATGGTTTATTGGCCTTGGGACATCCAGATGCGACGCACTTCCAATCTAGTCAGGACACTCTTTTCCTTGAACATATTGGGGAGGCATTGGCTATGATCCTTCCACGTCTACTGAATCAGGACCATTAAGTCGTGACCTTCGATGCGTTTGTCTCCCACTATCTTAACAGCATGCGCCAAACACAGAGACGAAGCGAAAAAACAATCGAAGCCTATTCCAGGGATTTGAAACAAGCAGCAGCTTTTTTCGGCAAACATGCTGATATTAAGTCGCTCGATACACTATCTGTGATTGCTTGGGTGAGAGCATTAAGCGTAAAGAATGTAGCTGGCCGATCGATCTCCAGAAAACTATCTGCTCTTCGTGGTCTGTTCGGGGAGGCTGTAAATCAAAAGATTATTCAAACAAATCCAGCCGCGAATGTTCGCGCCCCGAAGGCAGTAAAATATCTACCCAACACACTAAGCCCTGATGCGATACAAAGACTGCTCGATGCGCCCTTCAACTCCGATGACCCCGAAGCAGTGCGTGATCAAGCGATTTTCGAACTACTCTATTCTTCTGGTCTTCGCCTAGCCGAGGTTCTGGGGCTCACGCTTCAGGATGTACTCGGTAACCCGGAGGAACTCAAAATTCTTGGTAAAGGTAGTAAAGAGAGGATCGTTCCTGTTGGCAAAAAAGCGCGAGAAGCTCTCGCTATCTGGCTAAAAAATCGCAAGGAATGGGATTTAGGAGTCGCGGATTCTGTTTTTCTCACGAAAAAAGGAACTTGTGTTTCACCACGAACAGTCCAACGACGACTTGATATTCGCGCCCGAGAAGTCGGCTTGGATCAGCACGTTCATCCCCACGCTTTAAGACATTCAGCGGCTACTCATATGTTGGAATCCTCCGGTGACTTGCGAGCAATCCAAGAATTCTTAGGTCACCAGAGCCTGTCGACCACTCAAATCTACACGCATCTTGATTTTCAACATTTGGCCGAGGTCTATGACAAGGCTCATCCACGAGCCAAGTCCAAATGACGAAACTTATTCGCGCACTCACTTTTGATCTAGATAATACGCTGTGGGAAACAGATGTATCTATACTACGCGCCGAAGATGTTATGGCACACCATTTAAGAACCTTAACACCCTCTAAATGGATGGCAGAATTTAACCTTGAAACATTTCATGCGTTAAGAAAATTGGTAGTCAAAGAGCAGCCCCAAATTGCTCACAATCTGACAACCACTCGCAAGGAAACCCTTAAACGCTGGTTTGAAAACCGAGGCGCGACAACAGCGATTGCTGACGACCTCGCAAACGAGGGGTTCCGAGTTTTTTACCAAGAACGGCAAAACGTAACGCCTTACCCGGGGACTGTCGCAACACTCAATCAGTTATCTAAAAACTTTAAGCTAGCAGCGATTACAAATGGCAATGCCGACCTGATGGCAATGCAAATCGGCCAGTATTTTCAGTTTTCGCTGAAATCGCAGGATTTTCTGGAGCCAAAGCCTGCCCCGGGTATGTTTGAAGAGGCGTTAAAGCGCTTAAAGGTTGATCCGCATGAATGCATGCACGTTGGCGATGACATCGAACATGACGTTATTGGGGCGAGGCAGGTTGGCATGAAAACCGTTTGGTTTAACATGCACAGTCTTTCTCAAAAGGGAGATACCCTCGCCGACTATGTGATCACCGATCTGCGGGAGCTTTTACACCTCCTCAAGCTACACGGTTGATGGGCGCACCCTCGACAAAAGCTTCGAGATTCGTCTGCATAATATCGACAATCCGTTGACGTGATTCAAGGCTCGCCCAAGCACAGTGAGGCGTAATTACAAGGTTTGGATGCGTGCAATTAAGGAGTCTCGACTCTTTTGCTGGCGGCTCAGTAGTCAACACATCGATACCAGCGCCAGCTAAATGTCCAGACTCCAGAGCGTCACAAAGTGCATCCTCATCGACCAGACCACCCCGGGCGGTGTTGATGAAAAATGAGCCCTGTTTCATCTTTTGAAAAGCCTCGCGATTCATCATTTTCTGCGTCTGTTCATTGAGCAATCCATGCAGACTGACAAAATCGGACTGTTCTAGGAGTTTATCAAAACTTACCCGATCGGAATTCTCAGCGTATTCAATACCATCGCGCCCCATCACAATAATCCGCATACCAAATGATTCTGCAAGCTTCCCCACCGCTCGACCGAGTTCACCAAAGCCAATTATCCCAAGTGTCCGACCTTCAAGGTCAATGATTGGATAGTCCATCAAGCAAAACATCGAACTTTCAGACCAACGACTAGCTTCCACATCATTACGATAGCGCTCGGCTTGGGTCGCAATCATAAGGATCAACATTAGCGTATGCTGACTGACCGAAGGGGTCCCATAGGCCGTAACGTTACATACAACAACTCCATGATCAGCGGCTGCCTGTTTATCAACATTATCTGTCCCCGTAGCCGAGACAAGTATCAATTTCAAATCCGGTGCCGCCTCAAAATGGGGACGCTCGAACCTCACCTTGTTCAAGATCACGACATCAAAATCCTGAATTCTTTCAATCACTAGTTCGGGAGGGGTTGAATCATGGGTGACGAATTGGCTTGTTGCACTTGCAAGCCTCTCAAAATCCAACTCCTCGGGTTTCATAGATTGATAATCAAGAAATACAGCGCGCACAGTCGCTTCCTTTGTTATGAGGAGATCGGAAATTCTACGCAAAATTTAAAATAAAAAAAGGGCGGCTAGGCCGCCCTAGTAAAGTCCCAGGAGGATTCTAAGCTCGTTTAAACTCTGGATATGCTTCCATACCCATCTCGGATACATCTACTCCGGCTTCCTCTTGCTCCTCGGATACTCTGATGCCGATGACTGCTTTCAGAATGAACCAGATTACCAGAGACACAATGAACGTAAACGCAAAGATACTGATTATCCCGAGTAACTGCGCGCCCATCGTTGCATCTGAGTTGGAGAGCAAAACCGCAAACAATCCCCATATACCTGCCACCCCGTGCACGGAAATAGCTCCAACAGGATCATCAATTTTCATTTTATCGAGAGTCACAATTGAGAAAACTACGATAACCCCGCCAATTACCCCGATAATAGTGGCGAGTTCTGCACTAGGGGCCAATGGCTCTGCCGTGATCGAGACTAAACCGGCCAAGGCTCCGTTTAAAGCCATGGACAGATCAGCTTTACCGTAAAGAATCTTAGTCAAAATTGCAGCCGCGATAGCACCGCCTGCCGCCGCCATGTTAGTATTTAAAAATACCTGCGCAACTGCATTAGCTTCATCAACGTTGGAAACCATCAGTTCAGATCCACCGTTGAATCCAAACCACCCCAACCATAAGATAAATGTACCAAGAGTCGCCAGGGGCATATTACATCCAGGTATCGCGTTTATTTCGCCATTTGGACCATATTTACCTTTACGAGCTCCAAGCACGATGACGCCGGCTAGAGCGGCAGCGGCCCCGCACATGTGTACGATCCCTGATCCAGCAAAGTCGCTAAACCCTGCCTCAGATAGGAATCCACCCCCCCAACTCCAAGAACCTTGNATCGGATATATGAANCCGGTGAATATCACTGCGAAGGCGAGAAATGTGAACAACTTCATCCGTTCAGCAATGGCGCCTGAAATTATTGACATACCAGTCGCNACAAATACTACNTGGAAGTAGAANTCTGAGCGTGCCGANTAATAGGGNGCATCATCTCCTCCAGNCANTACCGAATCAGCNGTATTTTCGTCNCCGATCAAAAATCCNACATCTGGNACGATNCCAGTCCAAGAATCGTTNATGTACATNAGGTTGTATCCAATTAACAAATACATAACTGATGCGATCGAATACAGAAGGACATTTTTTGTNAAAATAGTCGTTGTATTCTTGGCTCGGACCATACCAGCTTCAAGCATGGCNAAGCCGGCNGCCATCCACATGACAAATGCACCCATCAAAAGGAAGTAAAAAGTGTCGAGGGCGTAAGCCAACTGGGCTAAATCACCGCTCACTGTAGCTATATCGTTCACAAAAACTCTCCTGCGAAGTTCGTTCTTAAATTAAAAAATAATCGGTTTACAGCGCTTCATTACCGGACTCGCCAGTACGAATACGAATCGCCTGTTCGAGATTCACCACGAAAATCTTACCGTCACCGATCTTCCCGGTGTTGGCAGCCTTCGAGATCGCTTCAATGACCTGATCTACCTGATCTTCGGTCGTAGCAACCTCGATTTTGACTTTCGGTAAAAAGTCGACCACATACTCTGCACCCCGGTACAACTCGGTGTGCCCCTTCTGACGACCGAAGCCTTTCACTTCGGTGACGGTGATGCCCTGCATGCCAATGTCTGACAGCGCTTCTCTGACATCATCCAACTTAAACGGTTTCACTACCGCCGTTACCAGTTTCATGTATTACTCCTTACTAACGAGATCCCAACGGGAGGAAATACCTCTCTAATAGAATCGTTGCAGACACCGTGCCAATCAATCACTTCGCAGGAGATTGTGGGTTCTAGCGGGTGTTTACCCTCTAAAAAGCACCCAAATTGTGCACACTGCGCACTGTAACGATTTTCGCAGCACTAAAATAGTGCGAACTGTTTGAGATGAAATTTTTTCTAATCAGACGCATCATTAGCACATCAAAAAAAGGAGCAAGACCATGCTAAATCGAGACGCATTTAATGACATCGCCACAAAAATTTCTGATGCACTACCTGAGCCTGCTCGCAAAATGCAAGCGCAGTTTAAACAACAAGTTGAAGATTTGATCACGCAAGGGCTCAAGGATTTAAACGTTGTCACCCGAGAGGACTATGAAAAACAAACAGAGAAGCTCTCAAAAGCCGAGGCAAAACTCGCGGAACTTGAAACTCGACTTGCAAACTTAGAGAAATAATTTCAAAAAATCTTACTGTGATGCGCTCATAAATACTGTATATAATTACAGTATGTTTGCAGAGCTTTGTTGTACATCTAACTTCACCTTCCTAACAGGCGCATCGCATCCAGAGGAATATGTGATTCGCGCCCATGCCCTTGGTTACGCTGGTATCGGTCTCACTGACGAAGCATCAGTGTCTGGTGCCGTTCGCGCGCATCTTGCTGCAAAATCAATGAATATTCCCCTCGTCCACGGATCTCGACTTCGATTAGATGATCATATTGAAGTAACACTACTAGCTCCAAATCGACTCGGTTGGGGCGAACTCGGACAACTGATTTCACTGGCGCGAAGACGTTCTGTAAAGGGAGGATATCAGCTAACACGAAGAGATTTTATTGGGCGAACTGAACATATTCTCTGCCTATGGCATCCAAATCCTCAGGCACTGGACTGGACGACGCAACTCGAAAGCCTGTCTTATGCTTTCAGAGGCCGTTTGTGGATTGGGGCACATCTACCAGAATCCGGGCAGCAAGCCAATTTGGCGGAGCGCATTGACTTGACTGCATTTGAATGGAACCTTCCAGTGGTCGCCACACAACGACCACTGATGCATATTAGGAAACGTCTGAAACTCCAGCATACGATGACGGCAATTCGGCTTTGTGCACCAATTGTTGAAGTTGCAGACCAATTAGAACGATCCAGCGAGCGTACACTCATGGACTGTCAAAGCCTCTCGCAACGCTATCCGAAACCCTGGTTACACGAATCACTCAATATTCTGGATCGTTTCAATTTTTCACTGGGTGACTTGCGTTATGAATATCCTCAAGAAATTTGTCCACCACAATATCCAAATGAGCATAAGTTTTTAGAGAGTCTTGTAACAGACGGATCACAACAACGCTGGCCACAAGGCGTACCAACTGAAATTATACAGCTCATAAAGAAAGAGCTGTCACTGATTCAGGAAATGGATTACGCCTGCTATTTTCTGACCGTACACGATATTGTGGCCTATGCACGATCTCAAGGAATTTTATGTCAGGGAAGAGGATCTGCAGCAAATTCAGTGGTTTGTTACTGCCTATTTATTACCGAGGTTGACCCTAGTCGGGTATCTGTTTTATTCGAGCGCTTTGTATCAAAAGAACGTAACGAACCACCAGACATCGATGTTGATTTTGAGCACCATCGACGTGACGAAGTCATTCAATATATTTATAAAAAATACTCAAAAGAGCGCGCCGCACTAGCTGCAGCAGTCATTACATATAAAAAACGCTCAGCAATCCGAGACGTGGGCAAAGCACTCAATCTACCGCTGGATTTAATTGAAGCGCTTGCTGGAAGTCTTGCTTGGTGGGACAAAAAGGAAGCTATGCTTGATCGGTTTGCCGAGCTTGGGATTGACCCACAGGGTCCTCAAATCCGGTTATTAAGCGAATTAGTTACAGAAATTTTAGGATTCCCAAGACATTTAACTCAACATGTCGGCGGCTTTGTTATTTCTAGAGGTCCCTTATCTGAATTGTGCCCTGTTGAGAATACAGCTATGCAAGATCGAACGTGCCTGCAGTGGGATAAGAATGATATTGATGCTCTTGGTCTTTTAAAAGTCGATGTTCTTGCTCTGGGAATGTTAACCGCGATCCGAGGCAGCCTCGAGCTCGCACAGCACTACCAACAATCTTACCGACCATCACAAGGGATATATCATGATCCGCCACTCTCAATCGCTGACATTCCTCCTGAAGATAGTGAGGTTTATGACATGCTGTGTGAGGGTGACGCAATTGGAGTCTTTCAGGTTGAATCTAGGGCACAACTCGCAATGCTCCCGAGATTGAAGCCCCGCACTTATTACGACCTTGTTGTCGAAGTTGCTATCGTCCGGCCAGGTCCGATTCAAGGAGATATGGTGCATCCATATCTCAGACGCCGCGATGGTACTGAGCCAAAGGAAGAGCAGCCAAAGGAAATCAGTCAAGTGCTGGATCGAACTCTCGGTGTTCCTATTTTTCAGGAGCAGGTCATTCAATTAGTGATGGTGGCTGCTGGCTTCTCTGCAGGTGAAGCGGATGCATTGAGGCGAGCGATGGCAACCTGGAAAACAGGGCATGGTCTGTCCCACTTTCGTGAGAAAATCGTTAACGGAATGCATTTTCGAGGTTATTCGCTCGAATTTGCAGAACGCCTTTGTCATCAGATTGAGGGATTTGGAAAATATGGCTTCCCAGAATCACATGCGGCAAGCTTCGCCCTACTAGTATATCTTTCAGCCTGGATCAAGTGCCACATGCCTGCTGCGTTCTATTGCGGTCTTTTAAACGCCCAGCCGATGGGTTTCTATACACCGTCACAACTACTTCAGGACGCACACCGCCACAATATCGAAATTCGTCCGATCGATGTAAACACTTCGGAATGGCTCTCGACCCTCGAAAATGCAGAGGGTTTTCCATGTATTCGACTAGGGCTTCACCTCATCAAGGGTTTCAAAATTGAGGCGGCTAGAAAACTGATACAGACTCGAAATCATCCATTTCGGAGCCTGAACGATTTTCGGATTCGAACAGGACTCCCAACACCAGATCTTGAGACTTTAGCAAGTGCTAACGCATTTCGAGCGCTAACAAACAATCGTTTTGACAGTTTTTGGCAGCTCGGCAATCAAGAATCACAACTCCCGCTATTTCAACAGGTCGCACCGGCGGAGCACAATTTCAAGCCCAGAGTTCCAGAACTTGGGGAAACCTTAGTTGCGGATTATAGAACCACAGGTTTATCACTCGAAGCACACCCCCTGAGCCTTCTTCGACAGAAATCAGAGTTCTACACGTGTCGTCGGTCATCAGAACTCAAACGTCTACCAAGGAACCAAAGTCTGCGTGTCTGGGTCGTTGGAATTGTCGCAACACGTCAGCGGCCCGGATCGGCATCTGGCACGGTATTCATCACCCTCGAAGATGAAGATGGCCAGATCAACTGCGTGATCTGGCCAGCACTAGTAGAAAAATTTCGACATCAAATACTGGCGAGCCGACTACTCAAAGTACGCGGAAAAGTGCAAGAATCACATGGAGTAATACACATCATCGCCGACACACTAAAAGACGTTAGCCAATGGCTTGGAGAACTCACACCAAGCTCACGTGATTTTCATTGAGCCAGAGCCTGATCAATCCGAACGATTGCGGACTCAGATAAGTCACCAACCGCCCGATCCAACTGCAACTGACGAACCACGTGGTTATGGCGTGCCTTTGCGAAATCCCGTTCGGCAGCGAACAGATCCTTCTTCGAATTAAGCAACTCAACAATATCGCCTGAACCAACTGCATATGCTGCTTCAGTGGCTTCCACACGACTCGCCGCAGAGACGATGGCTAGCTGTCGAGCTTCCACAGTACGTGCACTGGCTTCCAAATTACGATACGTTTCCCGCATGTTTGCCAATACTTTACGACGCACTCTTAACAAGTCAGCTTCTGCTTTAACGACACCAGCCTCCGCAACATCAACCTTTGCCGGGGCGACACCGTTAGTGTAGATCGGAGCGGATAGTGTCAGACTAAGAGCGTTACTGCGGGCACTCGTATTCGTTGCCGGTATGCTGCTGCCCGAGGTATCCGAAATAGAAAAGGTTGAGGATAATGCAAGTGTTGGGGTTGTCTCAGCGCGTACTTCGTCTAGATCAGCCAGAGCACTCTGATAGGCCTCTCTTTCAGCAATAACATCAGGATGGCTATCTACCAACGTCTCCCAATTACCATCCAGTGGTCTGTGTAGACCTGCTGTGAAACTGGCCTCCAGACCCGAGAGACCAAGAATTGGTGCATCAACCAATTTCTCGAGGTCTGATCGGGAGGTGTCCAAAGCAACCTCCGCGCTGATAAGTCCCACCTTCGATAAATCAAGCCGTGCCCGCGCCTGATCCACGTCCACCCGCGTCCCAATACCGACAATTAAACGTTCAGAGGCCTGTTCCAACTGACGCTCGAACGCCTCGACCTCGGCCCTAGATGCCAACAGATCCTGTTCGGACGAGAGCACCGCGAAGTACGCGTTAGTAACCGATAGAATGTGCGACTGTCGATAAGCGACTAGGATTGCATCCGCCTGCCGAACTTCTGCATCTTGACTATCGATCGACGAACTTAATCCCCGGTCGTAAAGCGGGACGCTTAGCGACAGTGACAATGTGCCCGTTCCGTAATGATCGTCGCTTTTGAAATTCTGAGTTCCTTTTACTGACGCGCTTGCACTCACACTCAGGCCTTGTGCGCCCCGGATCTGATTTCCTAATGCTTCTGACGCATCACGCGCCGCAATTTGAGCGCGTAATGAAGGATCGTTTGCAACAGCTAACTGATAGATGTCGGACAATCCTTTTGCCTCGGCCATGGCGTTACCTGCCAGCACAAGACCCAACGCTATGTTCAAGATGCGCATGATGGTGACCTCAATGTGAGCCGGAGTGGATCTCGCGGCTAATTCTCTGCACAGCATCAATCATAGTGCCAGGACGCTGAGGATCAACGTGCTGATTGATACCATGGCCCAAATTAAAGATATGGCCTGAATGCGGTCCAAAACTTTTTAGCAGTCGCTCAACCTCTGATATCACCAAATCATCGGATCCAAACAACACCGACGGGTCGAGATTACCCTGCAGTGCAACCTGACCACCAACACGCGCTCTGCATTGACCAAGATCAACAGTCCAATCAAGCCCCAAAGCATCACAGCCTGTCGCAGCCATTCGTTCCAACCATGCACCACCACCCTTAGTGAACAAAATCACTGGCACTTGACGACCCTCTGATTCCCGAACCAGTTCCCTCACAATTTTTTCCATGTATGCCAGCGAAAATTCTCGGTATGCGGGTTCAGTTAATACCCCGCCCCAAGTATCGAAAATCTGCACTACCTGCGCTCCTGCAGCGATTTGGGCATTAAGATAATCAGCTACAGCAGTCGATAGCTTATCCAGAAGAGCGTGAAGCGCTCCAGGATCAGAATACATCAACCCTTTTGCGTAGCGATATTCTTTCGAGCCACTACCCTCGGTCATGTAAGTTGCCAAGGTCCACGGACTACCCGAAAAGCCGATCAACGGTACACGTCCGCCCAACTCCCGACGAATGGTTTTGACCGCATTCATGACATAATCCAATGCATCGGCCATCGACGGAACAGGCAGTGCATCAATATCTGCTCGCGTTCTAACGGGCCTCTCGAAACGAGGGCCTTCGCCCACCTCAAAATACAAACCGCAACCCATGGCATCCGGAATTGTCAAAATATCTGAGAAAAGAATTGCTGCATCGAGTGCGAAGCGGTCAAGCGGTTGGACAGTCACCTCACAGGCGAGCTCTGCATTTTTACAGAGGGACAAGAAATCCCCGGCAACTTTGCGCGTTGCCCGATACTCTGGCAAATATCGCCCCGCCTGACGCATCATCCAAACGGGCGTTTGGTCAACAGGCTGCCGGTATAATGCTTTTAAAAAACGATCATTTTTTAACGCTGGTGTCATACCGATGAAAGAGCCTGACCGAGATCTGCGAGAATATCATCGATGTGCTCAATGCCAAGACACAAACGGATCATTTCTGGCCTCACTCCGACGGAAATTTGCTCCGTATCAGACAGTTGGCGGTGAGTAGTTGATGCAGGATGACATGCCAGCGATCTTGCGTCGCCAATATTAACCAGTCGCTTGAACAAACCAAGTGAATCATAGAATTTAACCCCTGCGTCAAAGCCTCCTATGATCCCGAAGGTCAGTAATGAAGACGGTGTCCCACGTAGTTGTGATTTAGCCAGCCCATGGTGCGGATGCTCTGGAAGACCCGCATAACTTACCCACTCCACCTTAGAGTGCGATTTGAGATACTCTGCGACTTTCTGTGCATTCTCACAATGACGCTCCATTCGAAGGCTTAAAGTCTCAATACCCTGAAGTAATAGAAACGCATTCATCGGAGCGAGTGCTGCACCTGTATTTCGAAGTGGAACAGTTCTAGCGCGCGCGATAAAGGCTGCCGGACCAAACGCATCTGAGTAAACGACATCGTGGTAGGCTGGTTCCGGGGCCGTCATGCCAGGAAATTTTTCCGCCTGGGCAGTCCAGTCAAAGTTTCCACCATCAACGATAACGCCGCCCAGTGAATTTCCGTGACCACCCATAAACTTAGTGAGCGCATGTACGACAATATTGGCGCCCAATTCGATTGGTTTACATAGCACAGGAGTCGCCACAGTATTGTCGACAACCAATGGCAACCCGTTACGTGCGGCCATAGATGCCATCGCCTGGAGATCAACAATGTTACCTGCCGGATTACCAATCGTCTCGCAATAGATTGCGCGTGTATGTTCATCGACCAGCTTTTCTAAATCTTCGGGGTGATCTGTTTCAGCGAAACGTACCTCAACACCTTGGCTCGGCAACATATGTGCAAACAGGGTATAAGTGCCACCGTATAGCTGTGGAGTCGTTACAATATTGTGACCCTGACTAGCTAAAGTCTGAAGTGCATAAGTGACTGCGGCCATCCCGGAGGATACGGCAAGAGCAGCAATACCGCCTTCTAACGCAGCGACACGCTGCTCAAGTACGTCACAAGTTGGATTCATGATCCGTGTGTAAATGTTTCCCGGAACCTCAAGATTGAACAATGCCGCACCATGGGCTGCATCATCGAACTCAAAGGCGACGTTTTGGCAAATCGGTGGAACGACCGCCTTGGTTGTTGGATCAGTCTGATATCCCGCGTGGATTGCCAGTGTTTCGTCGCGCATTCTCGTCACCCTCTAGTTTGTTGTATTTCTAAAACCATTCTGTTTAAGCACGATTCCGCCGGAAATCCAATATTTTTATCGAATATCTAAATAATCAAGAATTGATTGTGCCGCATTACGACCTTCTGCAATTGCAGTCACCACTAAATCTGAACCACGCACCATATCACCACCCGCGAAAACCTTGGGGTTCGTTGTTTGATACGGAAGCTCTTGATCGTCGGTCGCCAAAACAAGGCCCGATTCCGAGGTATTGATATTCAAATCTGTAAACCAATCTGCCGGGCTTGGACGAAATCCGAAAGCAATGAGAACGCAATCTGCAGGAACCACGTCCTCAGATTCTGGAACAACTTCTGGTCTTCGCCGGCCATTTGCGTCTGGCTCACCGAGCCGTGTAGTTACACATTTCACACCGGTGACACCGGTCCCGTCTCCGACAACTTCGATAGGTTGGCGGTTAAACATAAACTTCACACCTTCTTCCCGAGCATTTGCTACCTCGCGACGCGATCCAGGCATGTTGGCCTCGTCGCGCCGGTATACACAGGTAACGGACTTTGCACCCTGTCGGATCGATGTTCTATTACAGTCCATCGCGGTATCACCACCACCCAAAACGATCACACGCTTGCCCTGCATATTTATGAACTCATTCTGATCTTTTTCGAATCCGAGGCAACGGTTTACGTTCGAGATCAAAAATGGTAAAGCCTTGAAAACTCCCGATAGGTCTTCACCCGGAAACCCCCCTACCATATTTGTATAGGTGCCCATCCCCAAAAATATTGCGTCAAAGGTTTCCATCAACTCACCGACAGAAACATCTTTACCAACCTCTGTATCCAAAAGGAATTCGACGCCCATACTTTCGAAAATCTCGCGACGACGCATCATAACTGTTTTTTCGAGCTTAAATTCTGGGATCCCAAAGGTTAAGAGACCACCAATTTCAGGATGACGGTCGAATACAAAAGGCTTCACACCGCCACGCGCCAAAATATCAGCTGCAGCAAGGCCTGCGGGGCCCGCGCCGATAACCGCTACGCGCTTGTCAGACCACTCAACATCCGACATATCTGGGCGCCAGCCAAGAGCAAAAGCGGTATCGGTAATATATTTTTCGACAGAACCTATCGTGACTGCGCCAAAACCATCGTTCAGCGTGCACGCACCCTCACACAGGCGATCTTGTGGACAAACACGACCACACACTTCAGGCAGTGAGTTCGTCTTATGACAAAGTTCGACAGCAGCCATAATGTTCCCTTGGCTGATGAGTTCGAGCCAATTGGGGATGTGGTTGTGCACCGGACATTTCCAAGAGCAATAAGGATTTCCACACTCCAAACAACGATGTGCTTGAGAACCGGCATCTTTCGATTCAAAGGGGTAATAGATTTCAGAAAATTGACCCTTGCGCTTGTCGAGCTCTTTCTTCGCAGGATCCACCCGTCCAACATCTAAAAACTGGAAGTCATTGTTCTTTTGTGTGGGCATTGCAATCAATCCTCTACCTTGCTATTGCGCACCTGATCTCGATGATGCCAGTAAATCACCTAAACTTGCGGCCTTTGGCTTGACAAGCCAAAACTGGCTGACGAATGACTCGAAATCAGCAAGGATGGTTTGACCCCACTCACTTTTTGTCTCTTCTATGTAGTCATGAATCTGAGACCGCAAGTGTGCACGATATTGCTCCATCTGCTCAGTACTGATACGCGTGATTTCGACCAGTTCATGGTTATAACGATCAACAAATGTCCTCGATTCATCTAGAACAAAAGCGAAGCCTCCGGTCATACCAGCGCCAAAGTTACGGCCAGTACTTCCAAGAACGATCACCAAGCCACCAGTCATATACTCGCAGCAATGATCACCTGCGCCTTCAACAATAGCTGTGGCACCTGAGTTACGAACCGCAAACCGCTCGCCTGCGCGACCTGCAGCATACAACGTTCCACCAGTTGCACCATACAGACATGTATTACCCATGATTGACGTTTCTTGCGTTGCGAACTTTGATCCTGCTGGAGGCGCGATCACCAGTCGACCACCAGCCATTCCCTTGCCAACATAATCATTCGCATCACCACGCAGACTCATTTCAAGTCCAGGCGCATTGAACACGCCAAAGCTCTGGCCCGCTGTACCGTATAAATTCACACGCACTGGATTCGCCATTCCTTCTCGACCATGAGCCAATGAAATTTCACCAGACAAGGTCGCACCAACTGAACGATCTTGGTTCGTGACCGTGAACTCGAACTCACCACCAGTTTCAGAGGCAACTGCATCACGCGTGGCTGTAACAATCGCCTGGTTCAATGGTGCATCATCATATGGCGGGTTTTTATCGACTGCACACAGTTGTGGTTTCCCTTCGTGTTCTGGCCCCTGATAAAGAACAGACGAGAAATCCAGTTTCGCCTGGCGTTGCGATCGACCGCCAACCTGTGTAAGCAGATCAGTTCTACCAACGAGCTCAGCCAAGGTCTTCACACCTAGTTCTGCCATCAGCTCTCGCGTCTCTTCAGCCACAAAGTTGAAGAAATGCTTGATCATTTCAACCGTTCCACGGAAATGTTGCTCTCGAAGCAATTCGTTTTGCGTCGCAACACCAGTTGCGCAATTATTCAAGTGACAGATACGCAGATACTTACATCCCATCGCAACCATGGGTGCCGTGCCAAAGCCAAAACTCTCAGCACCTAGAATTGCGGCCTTAACGACATCAACGCCTGTCTTTAATCCACCGTCTGTTTGCAAGCGTACTTTGTCACGCAAATCGTTCGCGCGAAGGGCTTGATGCGCTTCCGAGAGACCAAGCTCCCACGGTGAGCCCGCGTACTTGATCGATGTCAGTGGGCTTGCAGCAGTACCACCATCATAGCCCGAAATGGTGATCAAATCTGCATAGGCCTTAGCGACACCAGCTGCAATAGTCCCGACTCCAGGCTCGCTTACTAACTTGACCGAGACTAATGCCTTCGGATTGACCTGTTTGAGGTCAAAAATCAACTGCGCTAAATCTTCAATCGAATAAATATCGTGATGCGGCGGCGGTGAGATCAAAGTCACGCCAGGCACCGAATAACGGAGTCTGGCGATCAACGCATTTACTTTACCGCCGGGCAGCTGGCCGCCTTCACCGGGCTTCGCACCTTGGGCGACCTTAATTTGCAATACTTCAGCATTAACTAAGTAATGCGGAGTCACCCCAAAACGGCCAGATGCGATCTGTTTGATCTTCGAAACCCGACTGGTACCAAAACGCTCCGAATCCTCACCGCCTTCACCAGAATTTGAGCGTGCACCCAATTCGTTCATCGCTTGGGCTAGCGCTTCGTGCGCTTCTGGACTTAATGCTCCCAATGACATACCTGCGGAGTCAAATCGCTTCAGAATCGATTCAACGGGCTCGACCATATCGACCATGATTGCCCGACTGGCATCCTGATTAAACGTAAGCAAATCACGCAACGTAGCGACTGGGCGCTCATTCACGAGTTTCGCGTATTTTTGGTAAGTTGAGTAAGAGCCCGTCTGCACAGCTTGTTGTAGCGTTTGAATAACATCTGGGTTGTAAGCGTGGTACTCCCCGCCATGCATGTATCTTAAGAAACCGCCTTGAGGAACGGGCTTACGCATCGACCAAGCGAGGGACTGCCGCACCTTTTGATCATTTTCAAAGTCTGAGAAATCGGCCCCGGCGATTCGGCTTTGTACCCCTTTGAAACAAAGGTCAACGATGGCGTTCGACAATCCGACAGCTTCAAATAACTGAGCTCCGCGATAACTCGCAATAGTCGAAATACCCATCTTCGATAAAATCTTCAATAACCCCTTATTGATACCTTTACGGTAGTTACGATGTAACTCGAGCGGATCACCAATAATTTCATCTGATTCAACCAACTCATTGATCACGCGATAAGACAAATACGGGTAAACAGCGGTCGCACCAAATCCGAGAAGAACCGCAAAATGGTGAGAGTCGCGCGCTTCAGCAGTGTCAACTATGATGTTCGCGCAACACCGCAAGCCCTCTTCAATAAGTCGGTGGTGAACTGCGCCCGTGGCCATCGTTGCAGACACGACCCACTGGTTCTCAGTCACGTGGCGGTCTGACAGGATCAGCAACGTCTTCCCAGACCGCACCGCATCTACAGATTGCTGACAAACGGATTCAATCGTAGCCTTGAGCCCGAGCGATGACTCGAATGCCAGCTCAATTTGAATACGACCATATTTCGGATGATCAAAGCCTTTCAGGCGATCCATCTTCGGCGCCGACAAGATTGGTGAATGCAGAATTACACGTTCAGCATGATCAGCAGTCTCCTCGAACGGATTTAGCTCCATACCAAGACAGGTCTCCAAACTCATCACAATCGATTCACGTAATGGATCAATTGGTGGATTGGTCACCTGTGCAAATTGTTGCCTGAAATAGTCAGCGACGTGGCGCTGTTCAGTCGAGAGGACCGCCATCGGGGTGTCGTCACCCATCGAACCAACCGCCTCCTGACCGGTTTCAGCAAGCGGCTTGATGACTTGGTGACGCTCTTCCCTCGTGAGGTTAAATAGTTTCAGATATGGCGTTAAGCCTCGTTCTGAGAGTTTTTTAAGATCAGAAAACGGGTCTTTCATCTCCGTTTCAAAGCGAATGGTCTGCTCACGTAACCACTGTTTGTAGGGCTGACGGCCTTTCAATTGATGATCAATATCATCTGCCGTTAACATTTCGCCCGTTTCAGTGTCCACAGCCAAAATCTCACCGGGCCCAACCCGGCCTTTAGCAACGACATCTTCAGGCTTGTAATCCCAAGTTCCAATTTCGGAGGCAAGGGTCAAATAACCATTTTTCGTTTTGACCCAACGCGCTGGACGCAGTCCATTGCGATCGAGCAGACAGCAAGCGTAACGACCATCTGTTAAGACTATTCCGGCGGGCCCATCCCACGGCTCCATGTGCATCGAATTATATTCGTAAAAAGCTCGCAAATTAGCATCCATGTCGTCCACATTCTGCCATGCAGGCGGAATAAGCATTCGGATCGCTCGAAACAGATCCATGCCTCCAGCGACCATAACCTCAAGCATGTTATCAAGACTTGAGGAGTCTGAACCGGTTGAATTCACCAATGGAAGAACTTTATCTATATCTGGCAGGCACTCGGATTTGAACAAATGTCCGCGTGCATTTGCCCAGTTTCTGTTGCCCGAGATTGTGTTGATTTCGCCGTTATGTGCCAGCAGACGGAATGGTTGGGCCAATGGCCAACGCGGCAAAGTATTTGTGGAAAACCGTTGATGGAACACACAAATTGCTGTGGCCATCAACTTATCACTCAGATCCGGGAAAAAATTGTGCAAATCGGTCGGCATCATCAGGCCTTTGTAGGAGATCACACGCCGGGACAATGAGCATAGATAGTTATCTGCGTTGAAGCCAATCGCCCTCTCTATGAGTCGTGATGCAATGAATAGCTCATTATCGAACTGTTTTCTATCCTGGTTTTGAGGCTCTACGAATACCTGTTTGAACAATGGCATATTACCGCGCGCGATTGGCCCAAGCCTGGAGGGATCGATAGGGACATCCCTCCACCCGGCGACTGAAAGCTGGCGCGATTGCAACAGGTTCTCAATTACCTGTATAGCCTGCTTGTCATTCGAATCATCAGGCGATAGGAAGACCATTCCCACGGCGAATAACCCACCCAATTCGACGCCACATGCATCGACTGCGGCTCTGCGCATGAAGGCATCCGGCATCTGAAACAATAACCCACAGCCGTCTCCTGTCTTACCATCAGCAGCGATCCCACCGCGATGCGTCATGCGAGTTAGGGCCTCAATCGACGTCATCAATAGGTCGTGGCTAGCCTCACCTTCACAACTAGCGATCAGACCGAAACCGCAGTTGTCGCGAAACTCTCCAGGCGTATAAAGACCTTTGGCCATATGTTTCTTCCTAAAGTTACACGACCAATAGGCCGCAACCTCATCCAAAGCAGGACGTAACACAACCCGCTAAAACCTGATTACCAACCTTACGAACAAATCTCAAAAGCGCCAACAAAATTGTTCGGGTCGATAGGATTCAACTGTTAGAATCCGAAAAAAAAGGCCGAATAGTATATGGCCCCTCGGATCGAGGAGCAAATGCGCAGTAAGCTCGCGAAAACTACTTATTTATTCGGTGCTAGAGGAATTATCGTCTGTGGATAAGCGACGCCATTTTCGGCACCCATCTGAACGAAAACAAATATACCCAGTAAAGCCACAAAAACCATACCGCTCGCAATCAGCCAAGCCGTTGTGAGACGAATCTTATTCCAACGATATTTGATGCGGCCTCCTTGCAAATTTGTCAAGTCTCTGCGGTCTGTTTCGTTGATTGCCTGCAGTAATTGCCTCGGCTGCGATGCGTGCTGCCTTAACACTCGGGACGCCAAATCAGATATTTCTGCGTACAATTGGAGATCATTTACGGCCTGCTCCAGATCTTGCTGATCCCATAGCGGCAAACGGACAATACTCGGCATACAGCGTAACGGTTTTAGGGACTGTAAACGCGATACTAGCTGGTCCTCGCCAACTAATAAAATCGACCATCGACGCCCATAAGCGCCAACGGTCAACTCTTGAAATAATTGCAATACATCATCCTGTAAGTGATGCGAGTCATCAACAATAACCTCTGGAACACCGTACTCGAAGCCATGGAATTTTTTACTTTGCAACCGAGCCAGCATATCAATGTTTGTACCCTCCGGGCGCAGTCCCGTAAGTCCGGCCATCCGAAGGACTACATCTGTTCGATCTCCGAGAAATTCGCCCTCGAGACGGAGAGAGTTAACCGGACCTCTAAGTATCAGGGCCTCCACGATAGCAGTTTTACCTTGACCGGGCGCACCCACCAAAACGACCATGCCTTTAGCCCATCGAACAGCTGACCTAGTGCGTTCAACACATGCTCGCTGAGATCGAACTAGTGACAGCACGCTTGAAGCACGTTATCAAGAACAGTCATTGGTACCTGTTCCTCCACAAAGGCCGCCCCAAGTGAGCGCATCAATATTAGCCGTAAACGGCCATCGATATTCTTTTTGTCAACAGCCATGTGCTTTAAAAAATCGTTGGGGGTCATGCCTTTTGGCGGCTTCACTGGCAGATTAGCACGTTCACAAATCGATACGGTCCTAATCACATCGGATTCAGAAAGCATTCCCACCATATGTGAGAGGCGCGCCGCCAACACCATTCCTGTTCCGACAGCTTCGCCATGCAAGCAACCGCTATAGCCCAGATGTGCCTCTATCGCATGACCAAAGGTATGTCCGAGATTTAAAAGTGCGCGAACTCCGCTCTCGCGCTCGTCACGCGCAACTATTGCAGCTTTCATCTTGCATGAGTGCTCAATGGCTTTTGATAAAGCACTGGGTTCCTTGGCTATCAACTCATCAAGATGACCTTCAATCCAAGATAAAAATTCCACATCCCCTAACAACCCATATTTGATCACCTCGGCAATTCCGGCAGACATCTCTCTAGCCGGCAAAGTTTCTAATACATCTGTATCAATGAGGACTGCGATTGGCTGATGAAACGCTCCAATCATATTTTTCCCCAAACGATGGTTTACGCCAGTTTTTCCGCCCACTGACGAATCAACCTGCGACAACAATGTGGTCGGAATCTGCAAAAAATCGGTCCCGCGTTGATAGGTCGCAGCAGCAAACCCTACAATATCGCCGACGACGCCACCGCCCAAAGCGACCATAGTTACATTCCGTGAGAATCGCTGGGTTAGTGCTTCCGAAAAAATGAGATCCAGAGTTCCAATATTTTTATGATTCTCGCCATCAGGGAGAATCACGGTCGCTACTTCAAACGCCTTCAAATTGGATAGAACACGGTCAAGATAAAGAGGGGCTATGGTTTCATTAGTAACCAAAAGAAGTTGGTTCCCCTTGATTACTGAACCGAGCAATTCGGAGTCAATCAAGCCGTGCCCTATGTGAATTGGGTATGTCCGTTCTCCCAAATCCACGTTAAGCGTTTTCATGATTTTCTCCCTTTAACCGTTCTATGATTTGTCTCACCACGATCGCCGGATTAGTTTCACTAGTCTGCACCTGTATAGCTGCATGAGCTTGATAAAACGGCTCGCGCTCCGCAGCCATTGCCCGTAATTTTCCTCTGGGGTCTCTAACCTGCAGCAATGGTCTGTTCTTATCATTTTTAAGTCGGTTCAGCTGCGTTTTTAAATCAACCTGCAACCAAATCACTTGGCGTTTATGCCTCGTTAAAAGTTGCCTATTTTTTTCACGTAAAACTACACCCGCACCAGTAGAAACAACAACGTTACTCTGGCTTACAAGATCAGCAAATACTCTTGTTTCCCGATCACGAAATCCCTCCTCACCCTCTACATCGAAAATCCAAGGAATGTTGGCCCCAGAACGCGTCTCAATCTCATCGTCTAGATCAAAAAAAGAAACGTTTAGCTTGGCAGCAAGTACCCTACCCACCGTCGTTTTTCCTGCTCCAGTCGGACCGATCAGTATAAGGGGAAAAGAGATATCTAACATGTATCCTCGATCAAAAAATGCATAGAAACTGAGAGTTTAACAGCTCTCGTTTCACAGCTCGATGATGCAATTGTGCGAAAAGTTTATAATTTCGAACACTTGACTTTATCCTCAGATTTTTTGGCTAGTATAAACTTTGGTTTGGTTTGTACTGACCTGATTCGATCTCGTAAACTACTAAGAATAGGCAACTAATTTAATTTTATCACATCGATATTAGGCTCTTAATTTAGGTACACTTCGGGAGTATGTTGAACTTGGAATACTTGTGATAGGGCCCACGCGTTTTTTGATCAGTCTTGGAATTACCACAGCCATTCTAGCAACGGCCGCGGTAATTGGTGGCTATATATATCTAAAGCCGGGTTTGCCTGATGTTAAGTCGCTCCGTACCGTAAAGTTACAAACACCGTTACAAATATTTACAGCCGACAAACAACTTATCGCGCAGTTTGGTGAAAAACACAGAGATCCAGTTAGTATCAATGAAGTCCCACTCAATCTTATTCGTGCATTCCTAGCGGCCGAAGACGATAATTTCAGAGATCATGTCGGTATTGACCCCTTTGGCTTAGCTCGTGCGGCTTGGCAGCTGGTATCTAGCGGCCAAATCCAATCGGGCGGCTCCACGATAACAATGCAGGTAGCCAAAAATTATTTTTTGACCCACGAACGCACCTTCGCCCGCAAATTTCGTGAAATCTTGCTTGCTCTCGAAATTGAGAAAACCCTTACCAAAGACGAAATCCTCGAACTCTATTTTAACGTAATTTTTCTTGGTCATCGGGCATATGGCGTAAATGCCGCAGCACAAATTTATTACGGAAAAAACCTCGATGAATTAACGTTAGCAGAGGCAGCAATGATTGCGGGATTACCAAAAGCGCCTTCAAAATACAATCCAATCGCAAATCCAGAACGAGCTAAGGAACGTCGTGACTGGATTTTAACGCGCATGCTCAATCTTAAATTCATCAAAAAATATGACTTTGAATTAGCAATCCAAGATCCCGTGACCGCGTCATTACATGGTGTTCACCTGGATCTAACCGCGCCTTATGTAGCCGAAGAAGCGCGAAGGATTGCACTTGGAATCTTTGACGACCGCGCATACACCGAGGGCCTACGTGTATTCACAACAATTCGTGGTGATTACCAGAGATACGCACAGGATGCTGTAATCCGTGGCCTTATGGATTACGACCGACGTCATGGATGGCGCGGTACTGAGCGAATACTTTCCGGAACGATGCTATTTGATTGGAAACGACAGCTAAAAAATTTTAATGAGATCGGCCCATTAAAGCCTGCCGTTGTCGTATCCGTCACCGAGGAAAAAATCCGAGCCGTTACCTCTGATGAACAATCAGTCACCATCGAAAAGGCCGGATATCAATGGGCACGTGAATACAAAAGCGTCAATTCTATCGGTCCGGGAATCAAAGATGCTCGGAATTTGGTGGCGCCCGGGGACCTTATCCGCGTAATAGAAGACGAGAATAAATGGTGGCTCGCACAAAAACCGGAGGTAGAGTCAGGGTTTGTGGCCTTAGACCCACATTCCGGCGCCATCCGGGCAATGATTGGTGGCTTCAACTATTTTGAGTCAAAATTCAATCGAGCAACTCAGGGCGGCCGTTTGGTCGGCTCAGGAATCAAGCCTCTTATCTACACAGCTGCGCTCGAATCGGGAATGACACCTGCAACACTCATCAACGACGCACCGGTTGTATTTGATCAGACGGAGGGTGCAACCGATTGGCGACCACAAAACTCTGGTGGCACGTTTCTTGGCCCAACACGCCTTCGCACTGCCTTATATCGATCCCGTAACTTGGTATCCGTTCGCCTTGTTCGAGAGCTAGGTGTAAGTCGAATTATCGATATCGCTGAGCGTTTCGGAGTCGATCCCACAAAACTTCCGAGAAATCTTTCCATCTCTTTAGGAACAGCATCTCTTACCCCACTCGATATGGCAGAAATATATGCTATTTTTGCAAACGGTGGATACCGAGTAAAAAATCATCTCATTGATCGTATCGAATCCACCGACGGTGTTGTGCTCTATCAAACTAGGCCCGTCGGCATATGTAAAAGTGAATGTGATGGACGCACCGTGTCCATTGATCTTGACCTCGATAACCGAATCCGTCCCGTTAACGCAGATTTGTTTGAAGCAGACTACGCCGACAGAATCGCACCGAGAGTAATTGATGAACGCATCCACTTCCTGATCAACGACATGTTGAAGGATGTAGTACAACGAGGCACCGCAAAAAAAGCAAAATCTCTTGAGCGATCTGACCTCGCAGGTAAAACGGGAACCACCAACGATCAAATCGACGCGTGGTTCAATGGTTATCAAAAAGGAATAGTGGCATCTGTCTGGGTCGGTTTTGACCAACCAAAAACCCTGGGGCGCTCAGAGTTCGGTGGTCGTGCTGCTCTACCAATATGGATTGAGTTCATGAAAAACGCTTTGAAGGACGTTCAAGAGGATGTGTATCAACTACCAACTGGTGTGGTAGCGGCGCGGATCGATCCAGAAACAGGAGCCAAAGCACGTGCATCTCAGGAAGATACGATGCGTGAATATTTCTTGCTGGAAAATCCCCCGAGGGAACCATTACCAGAGACCGTAATCCCGGCGGCCGACGGTGAATCACTCCAAACGCCGCAACAATTGTTCTAAAACACTCGGACCCTATTCGTCATATCCTTTAACTTTAAAGTCCATGGAGCCCTCTTTCGTAACCACTTGGGAGATCTGGACACCCATCCTCGAACCTCAAAACGGATTCCGACTTTTATATTCGGGTCCGCCTCGGGCAAAAGAACACGCAAACGGCCGTCTAATATAAAAGATTTAGGATTGATGATCTCGGTAACGCTACCCACTCCAAATCGAAAACCATTTTTATCCAATGCTTGCATCCGTTCCGGTAACTGGCCAAGTGACCAAAAACCTTTCCTTGCGTCACGAGCATCCCACTCGATAGATGACAAACAACTTACCAAAGTACTCTGGGGGGGGACGGATACCGTCAAGGCAAGGCCCTCAGCAACTAATAATTCGCCGAGATACTTACTAGTCAACCATAAATTGCCTAGTAATCGACCGTACCGATCCGCCGGCGCGGGCCATGGTGTGAGGTGAACCTTTTTTCCCAATAACCATTCCGTGATTTTCCGCTTGGCCTCTCGCGCAGATCGACCCTTCCAGCCTGAATCTTTAAGTTCGAAAGAATTGAATCCGGTCAAACGGACTCGAGAACCGTCATCTAATGAAACAGTATCCCCGTCGATAATCCTGTTGACTACAAATTTAGGTGATAATGTTTTTGGGGTTGGACACGGAACTGCAAATACAACGCTCGGGTATACAAGGGCAATAAGAATAGTGGCTTTTACGCTTGTTCTAGTTCGAAATAGAGCGTCCACCAAAACGCTTGTTGAAGCGGTCAATGCGACCTCCGGTGTCGAGAACCTTCTGTTTTCCAGTGTAAAAGGGGTGGCACTCTTGGCATACATCTACGGAAAAGTCTTCGCTCTTTGTTGAGCGTGTTTTGTAAACCGCTCCGCACGAGCAAGTGACCTTCACGTCTGAATACGCCGGATGAATATCCGCTCTCATGTGTCTAATCCTCTGTATACTCGATGCCGCTATCTCAACCGCTCTGCGCATAAGATGCTGCATCTCCAATTAGACGGCGAATTCTAACAAATACTAAGGCGATCAAGGAAGCCTATGTCCAGCTTTTTTATCAAAGTTTTTGTTCCCGGACCTTTTTTCGAGCCGCTCGTCTATGTATCGGAAACCCCCATCGAAGCGGGCATGAGGGTCCGAGTAGCGCTTGGGTCCCGTGAAATCACAGGAATAACCGATGGGGAAACAGAGAAGCCCAAGACTCTGAAAACCATCAAATCTATTTTGTCTATCATTGACGAGTATTCGATTATCAGTGAAGAGCAAAGAGATTTAGTTCAATTTGCGTCAGATTATTATAACGCTCCACTGGGAGATTTGTTACTGTCCAGTCTCCCGGCCCCGATTCGTAGGGGAAGACCAATACCATCTGCAAAGACAGAATCGGGACTCGCAAGACCCTGCACTTACCGCATAACCGACGAGCAATCCAAGGCCATCCAGTCCGTTGACGAATCTTATCATCGCTTTCAATGCTTCCTGCTGCAGGGAGTCACGGGAAGTGGTAAAACGCAAATCTTTTCCGAATTGATCCATAGAGCGTTAGCACGACAACAACAGGTGTTATTACTTGTTCCCGAGATCGGACTCACCGGTCAAATGGTTGAACGAATTAGGGAACAGCTGGATGGTCAGCTTGCTGTTTCTCATTCTGGCCTTGCTGACGGTGCAAGGGCCAGAGCGTTCGTGGCGGCCTCAAATGGTGTAGCTGACGTACTCATTGGGACACGATCTACGCTTTTCACTCCGATGCCTCGCCTAGGCTTGATTCTGATTGACGAAGAACATGATGGTGCATACAAGAATCAAGAGGGATGCCGATACTCAGCTCGAGATCTAGCGGTTGTTAGAGCCCAACAGCGCAGCATCCCCGTGGTGTTGTCCTCGGCGACACCATCATTGGAAAGTTGGCACAGGGCAGAGCTTGGAAAATACAAACGACTTCGATTATCCTCCCGACCGCGCCAAAGACCCGCGCCGTTGATGCGTCTTATTGATGCGCGTCAAGATAAACCAAGAGATGGGTTAACTGACGCATCACGTCGAGCAATTCGGCAAACCATCGATTGCGAGCGACAAGTTCTAGTTTTTTTGAATCGTCGAGGATACTCACCCGTCTTAATGTGTAGGGACTGCGGTTGGGTACCGGAGTGCAGACATTGCGACGCTACGCCCACATTACATAAACAACCCGATTGTCTTTGGTGTCATCACTGCGACCATCGCTCAAAAAAGCCTATTGAATGTCCTAAATGTTCTGGCACAAATTTAATTGCTATTGGTCAGGGAACCAAGCGCCTCGAAGAAGCATTGTCTACATCATTTTCTGATGTCCCCATCATTCGCATTGATCGCGATACCACAGCACGCAGAAGAGCCTTTCAAAAGCTACTAGAACCCGTTACAGACGGCGACCCTTGCATCATGGTTGGAACTCAAATGCTCGCCAAAGGTCATGACTTTAAAAACCTTTCAACAGTCATTGTAGCTGACGCGGACCAAGGGCTTTCCAGCGCAGATTTTCGATCCGTTGAACATTTCGTCCAACTTCTGACGCAGGTTGCTGGCCGTGCTGGACGATATCAAGATCGTGGCCAAGTCCTAATCCAGACGCACCAGCCTGATTCAGCTTGGATTAATCGTATTCTTAGGCAAGATTATGACCAGATCGCAACAGCAATGATCGCAGAACGTATGCAATTTAACTGGCCACCAAGCTCACACTTGGCATTGATAACCGCTCGAGCGAAGACGCTTGCGCCCGTTTTTAACGCCCTCGGAGAAATCGCTCAAAAAATCAGAGCGTTAAATAGTCCGATCAAGATCTTAGGACCAGCTCCTGCTCCTATGGAACGCCGTAATCGCCAATATCACGGACAATTACTACTCCTTGGTAAGCGTTCCGTAGTTCAGTGGGTTCTGAAAGTAACCGGCCCATGGGCCTATAAAAGGTACGGAAAGGTATTGATTCAGCTAGATGTCGACCCCCGGAATCTTTGGTGATGTTAAACTCGCGCCCTCGACTGGAGAGACATAATGAAGGACGCTGTCGCTGCGCTATTCGAAAAGGCGCTCGATCAACTCGTAGAAGAAGGCATCATTCAGGTAACTGATCGAAAGCCTGTGAAGATCGAAAATACTCGCGATCCCGCGCATGGGGATTTAGCCACGAATATTGCCATGTTACACGCTAAAAGCGCCCAAATGGCTGCGCGCGCGATTGCCGAACTTATCATCGATAAGCTACCCCCATCCGAGATGATCCGTCACGCAGAAATTGCAGGTCCTGGGTTTATCAACCTGTATTTAGCGCAAAAAATCACTTTCGAACCGGTAATCAGTTGTCTCAAGCACAACAAAAAATACGGGAATCATGGAGGCACTAACGAGCGGATCCAGATTGAATATGTATCGGCCAATCCGACGGGGCCCTTGCATGTCGGTCATGGGCGAGGGGCCGCATATGGCGCCACACTTGTGAACCTGTTGAATGCTCGTGGACATGACGTGGAAGCAGAATATTATGTCAATGACGCAGGCCGACAGATGGACATTTTGGCTGTAAGTGTTTTTTTACGTTATCTGGAAAATGCTGGCCAATGTATTAGTTTTCCAACAGCAGGCTACCGAGGTGATTACATCACAGATCTCGGTAATAGGTTGTTACAGAATTCAAGTATTTCGCCACAGATCACATTTAATGAACTACTACAAAATGTGATAGCCGACACTGAGGAAACAAAGGATGCACATATTGACGGGCTGATCAAGAATACTAAGCATTGCCTTGGTGAGGAATGGCGGCAGCCATTCAATCTCGCGCTCGCCGCAATTCTGTCTGATATTAAAAGTGATCTATCTGAGTTTGGTGCAACCTTCGATCAGTGGTTCAGTGAAAAATCACTTGTGGAGTCAGGTGAGGTCGATGCAGTGATTGCGACACTCGAGGACCGAGGACATCTCTATGAAAAAGCTGGTGCTTTGTGGTTCAAGTCCACAAACTTTGGTGATGACAAGGACCGTGTGATTCGCAAAGACAACGGCGAGACTACCTACTTTACAAGCGATATCGCCTACATTGCCAACAAATTAACACGTGGATTTAACCGAATTATTTACATCTGGGGCTCTGATCACCATGGTTATATAGTTCGAATAAAGGCAGCTGCCCAAGCACTCGGTTTTAACCCAGAGCGACTGACAATCCGATTGGTACAGTTTGCAAATTTGTATAAAGATGGTGAGCGCCTGCAAATGTCGACACGTTCGGGCTCTTTCGTGACCTTAAGGGCACTGAGGGCCGAGATTGGCCGAGATGCCTGTCGCTATTTCTATGTAATGCGGAAGGCAGATCAGCACCTTGATTTCGATTTATCACTTGCCACCAGCCAATCAAAAGATAATCCGGTATATTACGTACAATATGCTCACGCACGAATATGTCGAGTATTTGAAAGCATTGATGAAACACCATTTGATCAAACCCGTGGCATAAACCACTTGACAGATTTAACAACCCAGGAAGAGCTCGATTTAGCGACCACTATTGGTCTATTTCCTGAGGTTGTTAAAAGGGCAGCGGATGGACTGGAAGCCCACCTTGTTTGCTACTACCTGCAGGATTTAGCGGCTGATTTCCACAGATGGTACAACGGTAACAGGCTGTTGGTAGAGACATTAGAAGTCAGAGATGCAAGGCTTGCGCTTGCAAAGGCCGTACAGATTGTCATTCGGAACGGACTTGCTTTGCTTGGCGTCAGTGCTCCGAGGTCGATGTAATGCGTGATTACTCGACGCAAGCATCGCGACATCGCCGAATTGGAAAGAAGGCTTCTAGCACTGCGGCTGGGGTTACCTTGAGCATCGTTTTGCTCGGTGTCGTCGCCGTGAGTCTCATTTGGTTGAGCCAAAATGCCAATGAGGTAGAAAAGACAAATACGCCTCAACCGGCATTGTCTTCGCCAACAAATCAAATATCTTCAACGAAAGGTCCTAAGGCAGCAGAAAACGCCATTGCAGTTGAACAAGAGATTCCAGAAGCACCGGACAACTTTTATACCTTCTACGAGTTGTTGATTTCTGGTGAAGTCCCCATTGATACAGAAGAAGGGGTGGCAGGCGATGAAGCCGCCGCTGAGAAGTTGAAGAGCAAGATTATTCAGGTCGCCTCATTCAGAGACGCAAAGGCGGCAGAAGACGCCAGGATCACATTACTGTTTTTAGACTTAAAAGCACGAGTGATCCCTCCAAGTCAAACCAACGGCGGATGGTATCGAATAACACTTGGGCCCTTTAAAACTATTCGTGACATGCAGGCGACGGTCGATACACTTACAAAAAATGGTTATAACGCGCTTGTTCGAAAGGAATAAAAATGGAGCAATTTCACGGGACAACGATTGTATCGGTCAGACGAGGTGATCAGGTCTGTATCGGTGGTGACGGACAAGTCACCTTAGGCAATACCGTGATGAAAGGCAACGCTCGGAAAGTAAGACGGCTTTATCACAATCAAGTCCTCGCTGGATTTGCTGGCGGCACCGCTGATGCCTTCACTCTGTTTGAGCGCTTTGATGCAAAGCTCGAGAAGCATCAAGGAAATCTGACCAGAGCAGCGGTGGAACTGGCAAAAGACTGGCGACAAGACCGCATGCTTCGCAGATTAGAGGCAATTTTAGCGGTTGCAGATATAGAAACATCTCTGATTATTACCGGTAACGGAGATGTCATGGAGCCAGAGAATGGAATTATTGCCGTTGGATCTGGAGGGCCATTTGCGCAGGCCGCGGCACTTACACTTCTTCGAAATTCCAAACTTCCGGCACGTACCATCGTTGAAGAGGCACTAAAAGCCGCTGGCGAGATCTGCATATATACAAATAACAATTTCACGATCGATGAACTGAACGCAACCCATGACTGACCTTTCACCGCAAGAAATCGTATCGCAACTTGATCGGCATATTATTGGTCAAGCCGATGCCAAACGAGCTGTAGCAATCGCCCTACGCAACCGTTGGCGCCGGATGAGGCTCTCATCAGAATTAGCCCAAGAAGTCACACCGAAAAATATCTTGATGATCGGCCCCACTGGTGTAGGCAAAACCGAAATTGCGAGACGTCTGGCCCGACTTGCCGAGGCGCCATTTATTAAGATTGAAGCGACAAAATTCACCGAAGTCGGCTATGTGGGCCGCGATGTTGAATCAATTATCCGCGATCTCCTCGGTGTTGCGATTAAGGATGAACGCGAACGTCTTCTACTCAATGTACGTGACCATGCGGAAGATCGAGCCGAAGAACGCATCCTCGATATTTTGCTTCCGCCACCGCGAGGCGATCAACCGATTCATTCTGATAACAATAGTGCCCGTCAGGTCTTTCGAAAGAAACTGAGAGAAGGTGAGTTAGATGACAAGGAAATTGAAATCGATGTCAAAGCATCGGGCGTTGGAGTCGATATATTAACACCTCCAGGTATGGAAGACATGGCAAGCCAACTGCAAGATATGTTTTCCAAACTCGGCCAAGAAAATACAAAGCGTCGGAAACTGCCAATTCAGGATGCATACAAGATAATCATTGATGAAGAAGCAGCCCGCTTAATCTCCGAAGAAGATGTCAAGTCAACGGCCATTACCAACGTTGAAAGCCGCGGAATAGTCTTTTTAGATGAAATCGATAAGGTGTGTCGCCGTGAAAACACCCAAGGCGCAGATGTTAGTCGCGAGGGCGTCCAACGCGACTTGCTGCCTTTGATCGAAGGAACAACAGTGCAAACCAAATTTGGATCTGTCAAAACTGATCACATTTTGTTTATCGCCTCTGGGGCATTTCATTTGTCAAAGCCATCAGATCTTGTTCCAGAATTGCAAGGTCGGCTACCTATTCGTGTTGAACTCGACGCACTGAAGCCTGACGACTTCGCCCGTATTCTCACTGAGCCAGATCATTCTCTTGTGACACAGTACAAAGCACTTCTGCAAACCGACGGCATTACTATTGAATTTGCAGATAGCAGTATCGACGCGATCGCAGAAATTGCCGCCCGTGTAAACGAGAAAACTGAGAATATAGGAGCTAGGCGTTTGCATACACTAGTTGAGCGGCTTCTGGAAGATTTGTTATTCCAAACTGGCCAGATAGCCACTAAACCAGTAACAATCGATCGAAAATATGTCGAGTCGCGCCTAACAGAACTGAGTCAAGATGAAGATTTGTCACAGTTCATCCTATGAGGTGATATGAAAAAGACTACATATTTCGGATTCAAAAAGGTCCCCATCGAGGAAAAAACCTACCGCGTTCGAAAAGTCTTCGATAACGTCGCAACGCGGTACGATCTGATGAATGACTTAATGTCTGCCGGCCTGCATCGCATATGGAAACGCGTAGCCATAGAGACAATCGCAATTAGGCCAAGAATGCAGATTCTCGACCTCGCATCAGGTACTGGTGATTTAGCGCGTGAAATGTGGCGGCGAGCTGGCTCTGAAGGTCATGTCGTCATGGCTGATATCAATGAAAGGATGCTCCACGTCGGTCGGAATAAATGTATCGATAATGGCGAGCTAAAGGGTCTTAGTTGGTGCCAGTGTGATGCAGAAGCACTGCCATATCCGAATGAAACATTTGATAGAGTGGTGATCGGATTTGGTCTTCGAAACGTCACAGACAAAGACGCTGCTCTTCGCGAGATGCATCGGATTCTTAAGCCAAATGGCAAAGCACTGGTTCTCGAATTCTCAAAACCAGTCTCTGCGTCACTTTCGCAACTTTACGACGTCTACAGTTTTGCGGTACTACCAGCTATGGGCCATTTTATCGCGCAGGATAAGGAAGCATATCAATACTTAGCCGAATCAATTCGAAAGCATCCTGACCAAGATACGCTTGCAGGAATGATGAGAGAAGCCGATTTTGAATCTGTCACTTACACAAATTTAACTGGGGGTATCGTAGCAATTCATACCGGGGCAAAAGTATGATTGCGCGCCTCATGATTGCAGGCCTCGTTACCGCTTCTGAACAGGTGATTACTGCAGGTATGCGCGCAGCAGATATTAAGCCCGACCAACTGGCCCCCATGGTTGGTAAGGTTCTGAAAGTGAGAATTACTGATCTCGATCTTGATATTTGGATTAGTTGCGGAGAAGAACGCTGGTGGCTAGCAACAGAACCACAGGATAGTGCAGATGTAGAACTATCTGGAACCCTTGGGAGCCTTATCGAAACAGCTAAGGCTCTTACGCAATCTAGCGCACCTCTAATTTTCGAAGGTCTCGACATCCGCGGTAGCGTGGGCGTCCTTCAAACCATGCAGAAAACTTTTCAGGACATAGATCTAGATTGGGAGGACGTGGCTACAAGAGCGCTAGGGCCGGTCCCAGCTAACCTACTAATAAAAACGCTACGAACAGCCAAAGCGCAATGGTTGACGAGCCGGGCATCGCTCAAAAGGCAAACCGATGAATATTTTCAATCTGAGCAAAGTGCTCTAATCACCTCTGACTTATTTTTAGATATGGGAAAAAGGACAACCTCGCTGACACGACAAATTGACCGGCTCGATGCACGTTTAAAACGCATTGAGGGGCAACATGGGTAGCTCGTTCCGCTTATTAAAAATTCTTAGGGTTTTGTTTTCAGAGAGAATAGATGAACTATTACCTCAGCCTAAGCGTCGTTTCCTAAAAGCTTTAGCATGGTGCGCCCCTTCAGTACGTGCTAAGCGTAACCGTGGTGAGCGCTTAAGAGATGCCTTACAGACGCTGGGACCTGTATTTGTTAAATTTGGGCAGATGCTGTCTACACGTCGAGACCTACTTCCACCAGATATCGCAGGCCCGCTAGCTGAGCTCCAAGATAGGGTGAAACCTTTCTCTGAAAAAGTGTCAAGATCAATTATAGAAACTGATCTTGATTGCTCGATTCATGAAATCTTTAGTGAATTTTCGTCAGAAGTTATGGCGTCCGCATCCGTCGCTCAGGTTCATGCGGCACGACTGAAGACAGGCGAGAACGTCATTGTCAAGGTGATTCGTCCAGGTATTGAAAAAGTCATCGAAGAGGACCTCAAACTCATGATGACCATCGCCAAGTTTGTTGAAAAGAATTTCATTGATGGAAAGCGGCTTAAGCTAGTTCAAGTCGTATCAGACTACCGCATGACCATCCTAGACGAGCTCGATCTGATGCGTGAAGCCGCGAATACAGCTTTAATCCGACGAAACTTTATAGACTCACCGATCTGCTATGTGCCAAAAATTTACTGGGATTACACACGTCGTAATGTGATGGTAGAAGAGCGAGTCTACGGGATACCAATTTCACGGATTGACATTTTCAAAGACAAAAAAGTAAACATGGAAAGATTGGCAGAACGCGGCGTTGAAATCTTCTTTACACAAGTCTTCGATCACAGCTTTTTTCATGCTGACATGCACCCCGGAAATGTATTCGTAGATATTTCAGATCCGGAAAATCCTGTTTATAAAGCAGTTGACTTTGGGATCGTCGGAACACTTGATCCAACGTCACAGGCATATCTCGCGCAGAATCTGATTGCCTTTTTTGACCGAGACTACCGTGCGGTTGCAGAACTTCATGTCGATTCAGGATGGGTGCCGAAGGATACTAATATCAGCGATTTCGAGGGTGCTATCCGAACTGTTTGCGAGCCGATTTTCCAAAAACCTTTGGGAGAGATCAGCTTTGGGATCTTATTAATTCGCTTGTTTGAGGTCGCAAGGCGATTCCAAATGGAAGTACAACCACAACTCATTTTATTACAAAAAACTCTCCTAAACATCGAAGGGCTTGGCCGCGAGCTCTACCCAGAACTTGATCTTTGGAAAACAGGAAAACCATTCCTCGACCGCTGGGTAAAGGAGCGCTTGGGGCCACGTGGGATCATAGAATATGCCAAACGAAATTTATCTCGATGGGCGGTTCAGTTCCCCGCGGTCACAAATACAATTCTGTCTACACCCGAGCGATTAGAGCGCTTGGAGTCGATACAAAAGAAACAAGCAAAATCGCTATCCCGAATCGCAGTGGAAGCAAAGAATCGAAGACTTTCAGGACGGATCAGCACTGCGCTCGGTGTATTAGGTCTCATTATCTCAGGGTCAGCACTCATTGCTGAGTATGATTGGTTAGCTATGTATTGGCCTCTAACGATCGCTGTATTGTCGTTAACGCTCTTGGTAAGGCGATAATAATGGAAATCAAAGAAAAAAATCACAGAAAACGGCTGCTCGATAACGTTTGCTTCAATGCCGACGGTTTGATAAGCGCGATCGCTCAAGATCACAATACGAAAACTATCCTAATGGTTGCTTGGATGAACCGCGTAGCGCTGGAACAAACTTTAGCGACAGGAAATGTGGTCTACTACTCACGTTCTCGTAAAACGCTCTGGCGGAAGGGTGAGACGTCAGGTCAAACGCAGCACTTAATCAACATACGGATCGATTGTGATAGAGATGCAATCCTTTTGGATGTCCTGCAAGCAGGAGTGGCGTGTCACACCGGTAGAAAGAGTTGTTTTTCATGGGCGCCGAGCAAAGACGGCGCGTGGGAACCGGTAGAGCCCGTAGAAATTGACCCGAATTTGTTATATAGGGGTGACCAATGACAGTGATAGAAATCCTCGAGGATCTATTAGCAGAGCGCCGTTTTGGTGATCCGGAGAAATCCTACGTCTCTAAACTGCACCATAAAGGCCTCGACCACATACTGAAGAAAGTAGGTGAGGAATCAACAGAAGTTGTTATGGCCGCGAAAGATGCCTCGCGCTCGAAAAATAATGGTGACGTAATCCACGAGGTAGCTGACCTTTGGTTCCACACTCTTGTTTTGCTGTCACATCTAGAAGAACCTCCAAGCGCTGTCTTAGCGGAGCTCGAGAAGCGTCTAGGCGTCGGTGGACTCTTAGAGAAGGCAAATCGAGCCGATAGTCATGGCTGAGTGTCTTTTTTGTAAAATTCGTGACGGCGAAGTGCCAGCAGATATCATATTTGAAGATGATGAGTGTCTGGCGTTTCGCGATATTAATCCAAAGGCCCCCGTCCATTTTTTAGTAATCCCACGTCGTCACATCGCCAATTTGTGGGATGCGAAGACCTCTGACGAGGGTCTTCTGGGACGAATCCAACTTATGATTCCTAAAATTGCAAAGGATCAAAGACTAGATTCAGGATTCAGAACAGTGTTGAATACGGGACCCGGAGGTCATCAAGAAGTGTATCACATACACTACCATGTCCTTGGGGGCGGCCCGTTTACCGGATTTAATTAACAAAATACATACAGAAAAATAGGAGCCCGTTATGGGAATTGGTGGTATCAGTATTTGGCAGTTATTGATTATCTTGGCCATCGTGATCATGATTTTTGGAACCAAGAAACTTAAGTCGCTAGGAGCTGATTTGGGTAGTGCAGTCAAGGGATTCCGGCAGTCAGTGACAGATAAATCGGAAGACAAAGGCGCCGACGAGAGCGCCCAAGCCGCAACGGAAGACATCGTCCAGCACAGCGAATCTGACAAAACGCAGGCAAAAAAGCAGACCAAAGCGAAAGAGAAAGAGAAAGAGAAAGTCTAAGTGTTGGATATCGGTGCGACCGAGCTGCTGCTTGTCGCGATCATTGGTCTTGTTGTCGTTGGTCCTGAGCGACTTCCTAGGTTAGCTAGGACACTCGGTCTGTGGGTCAAGCGGTTACGAGGTCAAGTCTCGTCTATCCAAAGAGACATCAATCGAGAGCTCGAGCTCGAAGATCTAAAGCGCCAACTCGAGGCTCGTGGCGGAGGCCTGAAGATGGAGGACATCACAGGCGAAGACCCACTCGATCTTAAACAAACACCCACTAAAACAATTACGGAAAATAATGAGCGATCCAAGTCTGAATGATCAGCCTCTGATCGTCCATCTGATAGAACTTCGCGATCGACTAATCCGAATACTAGTTGTGATTCTGGCGTTCTTTCTCGCCTTTATTGCTTTTGCAAACGATTTATATGCGTATCTAGCTGAGCCACTGCAATCGTTATTGCCTGAGGGCGCCTCGATGATTGCGACGCAGGTGGCTTCGCCTTTCCTCGCTCCCTTTAAACTCGCTCTCTATTTAAGTGTTTACTGTGGTGCACCCATGATTCTCTATCAAGTCTGGGGCTTTATTGCGCCAGGGCTTTACGCCAAAGAAAAGAAAATTGCAGGTCCCCTTCTTATTTCAAGCATTTTCCTTTTCTATGCCGGTATGGCTTTTGCGTATTATGCCGTTTTTCCGCTGGTTTTCGGATTTTTTACAACTATAGGACCCACCGGGGTGACCGTTATGACGGACATCGACGCATATTTGTCGTTTGTCTTGAAATTATTTTTAGCTTTTGGGTTAGCATTCGAAATCCCCGTCGCAACCATGCTTCTAGTTAAGGCCGGCATAGCCTCACCCGAATCGTTAAAACAAAAACGACCATATGTGTTCATAGGGTGTTTTGTTGTTGGTATGTTCATAACCCCCCCGGATGTGATCAGTCAAACCCTTCTCGCTGTTCCAATGTGGTTACTTTTCGAAGCGGGGCTACTAGGCGCTCGTTTCGTTGGAACCTCCCAAGTTTCAAACTCGAAAGAAGACACAGAAGAAACAAGCAAACCTGAGGCTACAACACAAGTCCAAAACGAGGCGTCAGATGAAGAAGAGAAAAATAATCACACTGACGTGTTTGATATTATGCGCGGAAGAGACGAGCCCGACGACTCACCGATCTTAGAAGAGCTCGATAAACCCGATTCTTCCGACGATTCTAGTCCAACGGCCGGGCCCCAAAAGCCGGATCCAAGCTAGTTAATGACCATACAAGCCAGCGAGTTCACGCGTTGCTCCACACAGGCCCTCTGCCATTCTCGGGCTGAATGCACAGTGACCTGCGCCTTCCAGTATTTCAAGTTTTATTTGGGGGAAGAGCTCCTTCAAGTGCTGGGCATTGCTCAGCGGACAGACATAATCGTTCGTCCCATGTAATAGATACATAGGGATGGCATTTAGTTCAGTGTTTGGCCGATCAAATGTTTCGGGATCAATGAAACAATATTGGCTCAAATAGTGATGTTCGATCTGCGCATTACTCAGTTCGTGGCTTGGCCGAATTTTCCTAGCCTGTGTCGCCTGTGAATCAGCGACTGATAAACGATATTCCCACAGATTCCAGGCTCGGGCCGCTTGCAAGCGCGTAAACTCATCATCGGCGTGTAAAATTTCGGCGTAAGCTTTTAGTACATCATTTATCGATCCGAGGCTGTCGCTGATTGGAGCAGTGAAATCAGCCCATGCAGCTGGAAACATACTTGATGCGCCATCGCCATAGAGCCAATGTAGGTTATATTCAGTATTTAGAAAAATGCCACGTAAAACGATGCCGAGGCAGTGGTCGGGCTCTCGATAAGCGTAAAGTAGAGCTAGCGTTGCGCCCCAAGAACCTCCAAATAGCACATACCGAGAAAATCCATAATGCACACGGAGTTGATCGATATCATTAAGTAATTTTTCTGTTGTGTTGACTTTAAGTGACCCAGACGGGGTTGATTTACCGCAACCACGCTGATCAAAGCATAAAATATGGTAGATTTCCGGGTCAAAGAAGCGATGCATTAGAGGCGAGGTGCCGGCACCCGGACCTCCGTGTAAACAAATAACCGGCAAGCCCCCCGGATTTCCGTACAGAGCAACCCAGAGGCGATGCTGACGGTCGCTGGTGATCAACGTCTCTTCTAAATATGGATTAGATTCCGGATATAACCTGTGCATACGCCCCCTAACGGGGCGGCATGCACTCCTAGCTTGCCGCCTTGGCCCGACCTGCACGCTTGCGGTCGGACTCTTTGAGTAATTTTTTGCGAAGCCGTATATTGTTTGGTGTAACTTCAACAAGCTCATCATCATCAATGAATTCGAGGGCAGACTCAAGTGTTAGCTTGATAGGCGGTGTTAGAATTAAATTTTCGTCAGTGCCCGCGGCTCGGATATTGGTCAGTTGCTTACCTTTCACCGGATTTACCGGAAGATCGTTCGATCGTGCATGGAGACCAAGCAACATGCCTTCATATACCTCGACACCAGGTCCGAGCATTAAGCGGCCACGATCCTGCAAAGTGAAAAGTGAATAGCCTGTAGTTTCACCGTTTATCATTGACACCAATACGCCATTTACTCGATTTCCAAGCTGACCTAGTTTTGCTGGTCCATAATGGTCGAACACATGGCTCATGATGCCAGTGCCTGAGGTCATAGTCAGGAACAGTGACCTAAACCCAATCAGCCCACGCGCGGCGATAATATATTCTAGTCGCAATCTACCTTGGCCATCAGGCTCCAGATTTTTCATATCAGCTTTGCGAAGTCCCATAGCTTCCATGACAGCACCCTGGTGCTGATCCTCGATATCGATGACAAGATACTCATAAGGCTCTTCCTTAACCCCCTCGACTACTCTTGTGATCACCTCAGGCCTCGACACACCGAGTTCAAACCCTTCGCGCCGCATCGATTCAATTAGAACAGATAGGTGAAGCTCTCCACGTCCCGACACAATAAATTTATCAGGAGATTCACCCTGCTCAACCCGCAACGCAACGTTATGAATGAGCTCGTGCTCGAGACGCTCCTTAATGTTACGAGACGTTACATATTTTCCGTCTCTTCCCGCAAAAGGACTGTCATTGACCTGGAAGGTCATACTCACTGTCGGCTCATCAACTATTAGTGGTGGCAAGCCTTCAATTAACGAGACTGAACAAACGGTATCCGAGATAGAGAGCGGATCCAGCCCAGTAATACACACAATATCACCTGCCGAGGCTGCATCTTGTTCAAGTCGTTCGAGACCCGTGTATCCGAAAATCTGCAAAACTTTGCCGTTTCGGATGTCGCCATTACGATTAACAACAGAGACCGGCTGATTCCGTTTCAACTGGCCACGACGGATTCGGCCAACTCCAATAACACCCTGAAATGCGTTGTAGTCCAAAGCTGATATTTGTAGCTGTAATGGTCCATCAAGGTCGACTTCAGGAGCTGGGCAATGGTCAATAATGGCCTGAAAGATTGGCTCCATGCTGTCAGTCAGCTGATCAAACTCCAAACCAGACGAGCCATTGATTGCCGAACAGTAGACAACTGGAAAATCGAGTTGTTCATCAGTAGCACCGAGCTGATCGAACAGATCAAATACCCGGTCGATCGCGCCGTGAGGGTCGGCTCCAATCTTATCGATCTTGTTTACGATGACGATCGGCTTCAGCCCTTGCTTGAAAGCTTTTTGGGTCACGAAGCGAGTCTGGGGCATAGGGCCCTCGGCCGCATCTACCACCAACAAGACAGCATCGACCATCGACAACACA
>PBDH01000042.1 GCA_002717305.1 Gammaproteobacteria bacterium
TAATAAAATAGATGTCTCGGATGTCGATGTATCGTTAAATGGTATAGAACTGATCGATCGAGAGTTCGTATTTTCAATCCTCGAGAGGAAAGTGCCCAATAGCTCTTTAGAGCAATGCTTGCCAGCAATGAGAATTATGCACGAAATTGAACATAAGATGACCAAGTGAGGTCCCTTTCTAGAGCCCATCGTACCCCCAAATCAGAATTTCCCACCTGAGCTAGACATGGCGGTCACGTGCTAGAGAGACTATGGACTGGATTCTGTACGATTGGCAGGAAAATCAGATGACTGGATCAATTGCCTGGTCTTTCGGGTAAGGTGTTGGCTTTGTCGGACTTGGAGAGGCGGTAGAGGTTCTGTCTGTTGGGTTTTCCAAAATCCGCTCGCTTGAGACTTGAAACTTGAGGCAGACGCACAGTTCTGTCGCGATCGCATTATTCGTGCGCGTCTTAAACCGGCCTGTTTGCTAATCGATGTTTTTACTGACATCGATTGGGTTATTAGGTTGGTAACTTCTTACTTAGGCAGCGCGGGCTTGTCGGGCATTACGCGAGGCGGTGAAATATAGGTCTATGTATTTCGAAATGAACTCGTGTTCGCCCGGAACAAAATGCGTAGACGTAAAAATGATCTTGGACGCGGGTGGCGAGTCAGTGAGTGCCGCGATCGTGAGGCCAGTGAAACCCTCAGGAGGTATAAAATCCCCTATAAGTTTCGGGTTCCTCGACAGAGTGTCATGTGAATTTCTCGGACTATTTCGTTTATAACGCGTCTTTTTGTGGGACGAAATTTGGTCAACCATCTTCTCTGAAAATGACGCATTCGATTATCATCAAGGGTGTTAAGTCTCTGACGAGACGCTCTAACGATTTGAATTGGCTGAGACCTAGTGATCACAACTTGGAGCGAATAGGTAGCCAGGGGATTCGTCATGTGGCTGAGACGCCTTAAGTTGTGGAGAATATCGCGGAGGTCGGTTTACCCACTGGCACGACCCGTTCCACATCAGAGTGGTAGCAACGCATCGACAAGCTGGTGTTGTCTCCAGAATCCGATGATTTAACCGTATTAGCCGAGCGATCAGCAAAAAGTCGAACGACGATCATCGACCCGATGTATTTAGCCTCCCGGTCTCGAGTCTGATTTTTTATACCTCAGCAGTTATCTTGTTATTTGTGAAATTTAGATCGAGTAAATAGATTAGGGAATCGCAATATTAGGAAAGACTATGATCATTGACTGCCATGGGCATTACACGACCACGCCCCCCGGTGTTGGGGCCTATAGAGAAGCGCAAAAGGAAGCGGTCGAGAAGGAGCCTTTATTTAAAGGAGAGAAAGGTTCTATCGATATTACCGATGATGAGATACGGGAATCGATTGAGAAAAATCAGCTAAAACTCCAAGAGGACCGTGGGACTGACTTAACAATTTTCTCTCCACGCGCGAGTTGGATGGGACACCACATCGGTAACGAGTGGACGAGTTTGTATTGGACCGAGCACCAAAACGATATCATTCGACGCGTTTGTGATTTGTTTCCTAAGAACTTCGCACCGGTGGCGCAGCTTCCTCAGTCCCCTGGCGTCGCGCCCAAAAAGTCGGTACCTGAAATTCGTCGTACGGTCGAGGAAATGGGTTTTTTGGGTGTCAACCTGAATCCAGACCCGTCGGGCGGACATTGGCAGGATCAGTCATTAGCGGATCGGTCGTTTTATCCAATTTATGAAGTGTTGTGCGAGCTTGATATTCCAGCAATGGTTCATGTGAGCGCTGCATGTAATGACTGCTTTCATACCACAGGATCGCACTATCTCGGCGCCGATACTACAGGCTTCCAGCAGCTGGTGATGTCTGCGGTTTTTAAAGACTTCCCATCTCTAAAGATCATCATTCCTCATGGTGGAGGTGCGGTTCCCTATCACTGGGGACGTTTCCGTGGCATCTTGCAAGACCAGGGCTATGCTCCACTAGAGGAGTCAGCGTTGAATAATATCTACTTCGATACTTGCGTGTATCATCAACGGGGGATTGATTTATTGTTGGATATCGTCCCCGTCAAAAATATTTTATTCGCTTCGGAGATGATTGGTGCTGTTCGGGGTATTGACCCGGAAACGGGACATTACTTCGATGACACGAAACGATACATCGACAATAACACCAAACTAACGGCCGACGAAAAACAACAAATATTCTCTGGCAACGCTCTCCGAGTGTTCAGCAGATTGAAGCTCGAGGGCTAGCATGGATAAAAATGTGGTTGTTCAGAATATTGATCGTGTCAGCAATGAAGTACGTGACGGATTAGCGCGATGTGGCGTAGCCACGGTCCACGAAGCTCAGGGTCGACGAGGGTTATTAGGCGATTACATGCGTCCGATACAGCAAGACATATCGATCGCAGGGAATGCGATCACGATCTCGGGCGCTGCTGGCGATAATTGGATGATGCACGTCGCCATTGAGCAGTGTGAGCCTGGTGACATTTTGGTGTTTGCGCCGACCTCACCATCGAATCATGGTTTTTTTGGCGACTTGCTGGCTACCTCGGCACAGGCTAGAGGTGTGGTGGGCTTGATCGTCGAGGGCGGGGTCAGAGACACCAAGATTTTGAGGGAAATGAACTTTCCCGTGTGGTCGAAGCACGTGTTTGCGCAGGGGACAATAAAAGAAACTCTTGGCTCTGTGAATATCCCTATAGTTTGCGCCGATGAACTCATTAATCCCGGTGATGTGGTGATCGCAGACGATGACGGTGTGTGCGTGGTGAGACACGAGCAGGCGGAGTCTGTGCTTGCCTTGTCGCTCGATCGAGAGGCAAAAGAGGAGGAGAGGAGGCTTCGGTTGGCTAAGGGCGAGCTCGGTCTTGATATCTACGACATGCGGTCAAGGCTTGCTGAAAAAGGCCTTAAGTATGTCTAACGGCATCCCTTGTGTGTGGATGCGAGGCGGAACCTCAAAAGGCGGTATTTTTAACGCGTCAGATCTACCAAGTGATGAGACCACAAGAGATCAGTTACTTCTCGAGATAATGGGGTCCCCAGATAACAGACAGATTGACGGAATGGGCGGATCAGACCCTCTTACCTCAAAGGTTGGTGTTGTGAAGAAATCCTCCCACCCGGACTGTGATGTCGATTATCTCTTCCTGCAAGTATTTATTGATCAAGCCATCGTTACCGATGCGCAGAATTGTGGAAATATACTGGCGGCTGTTGGCCCCTATGCGGTCGAGAAGGGACTGGTGAAGGCGACAGGAAACATGACAACGGTAACTGTTTTCATGGAAAACACGAGTCAAATCGCAGTTCTACAGGTCCAGACGCCGAACGGTAAAGTGACTTACCAGGGAGATGCCCAAATCGATGGGGTACCAGGAAAATCAGCTCCCGTGATCTGCGAATTCAAAGAAACCGCAGGCTCAACCTGTGGAGCCCTTTACCCGAGTGGTAATCTCAGAGACTCAATCGACGGTGTCGACGTCACTCTGATTGACAATGGGATGCCTGTGGTTGTCTTGAATGCCTCCGACTTTGGATTAAATGGCACGGAATCACGCATTGAACTAGACAACAATACAGAGCTGAAGAGGCGGTTAGAGTCTATTCGGTTGCAGGCCGGCCCTATTATGAATCTCGGAGATGTAACAGAGAAATCTGTTCCCAAGATGAGTCTGGTGAGTGTGGCAACTAAAGGTGGATGTATTTCTACTCGTACATTCATTCCCCACCGTTGTCATGCTTCAATCGGTGTACTTGGCGCCGTCAGCGTTGCGACCGCAGCGATTACCGAGGACACAGTGGCGCATCCACTTGCAAATGTGTCGGAGCGGGCAGAGAAGATGCTCGCTATAGAGCATCCCACCGGAGAAATTACGGTAGTTGCCAATACGAAAGGCGATCAACTAATAAGTGCAGCGTTATTAAGAACCGCGAGAAAACTATTTGAGGGCAGTGTTTTCCCCTTAGAGAAGTGAGAAATCCATGGATCCAGATTATTTACCATTTCATCCAAACCCCAAGAAGCCGTCGTATCAACCACCTGCCGGAGCGGTCGACGCACATTGTCATGTGTTTGGCCCCGCTGATCAGTTTCCCTACCATCCGAAGCGGAAATACACACCGTGTGATGCACCAAAAGAAAAGTTGTTTGAATTAAGAGATTATCTTGGATTTTCGAGAAATGTAATTGTTCAAGCTAGTTGCCATGGATCAGACAATTCGGCTCTTGTTGACGCACTAGAAGCATCTGGTGATCTGGCCCGTGGTGTGTCGGTTTTGTCGCCCGAGGTCACTGATCATGAGTTACGCCAACTTGACAACGCCGGCGTCAGAGGGGTCCGATTCAACTTTGTGAAGCGCTTAGTGGACTCAATCCCTAGAGAGGTATTTATAGATCTTGCTGATCGTGTCAAACCTTTCGATTGGCACATTGTGGTTTACTTTGAGAGCCCGGATCTTGCCGACTTAAAGCCCTTTATCGAATCTTTAGCAAGGGATCAGGTGGTTGTCGTTGATCATATGGGTCGGCCAGATGTGGGCCTTGGCCCCGAAGGCTCTGAGTTTAAAGCATTTATGTCATTACTGTATCAAAATACTAATATTTGGACGAAAGTCAGTTGCCCAGAACGTTTAACCAAGCAGGCGCCTGATTATTCTGACGTGGTACCGTTCGCAAAGGCGCTTGTTGAGGCATTTCCAACCCGGGTCTTGTGGGGTACTGACTGGCCTCACCCAAATATGAAATCGCATACCCCTGACGACGGTTCTTTGGTCGACATAATTCCTCTGATTGCTGAGACCGAAGAACTGCGGAGGCAGCTTCTTATAGAAAACCCGATGCGACTCTATTGGAACTCTTGATCTGCATTTTTTAAGGCCTCATCTGCCGTAACAGATGAGTTTGGTAACAGTAAGGTAAGTGATAGTGGTTAAAACAGTAAAACTAGGTGATGTGAGCGTGAAGGCGGTGGGGTATGGATGTATGGGTCTTTCGCAGGCCTATGAGCCTTGCAGTGAAGAGCAGAGCATAAGGATACTCAATGCTGTACTCGATATGGGTTACGATCACTTGGACACCGCAGCCTTATATGGTTTTGGAAAGAACGAGGAGTTACTTAATAAAGCGATCGGACACCGTCGATCGGAGTACTTTTTGGCTTCCAAGTGTGGCCTATACCGAGACGCCAGCGGAAAACGTGAAATCAACGGTAAACCGGACGTTCTGAAACAAACTTGTGACGATAGCCTGCGCCGACTTGGCACCGATTCTATTGATTTGTATTACTTGCATCGGATCGATCTGAACGTGCCGGTCGAGGAAAGTCTCGGGGCACTGATTGACCTGAGGGCTCAAGGGAAGATCAGGTATATCGGACTGTCTGAGCCATCACCGGAGACAGTGAACAAGGCCTTAAGGATTTGCCCTATCACGGCGGTTCAGTCGGAACTGTCGTTATGGACAAGGCAACCCAATGTTGTGGTATCAGATTTGTGTAGGCAAAACGACATAACGTTTGTTTCATACTCACCATTAGGTCGAGGTTTTATGGGCGGTGTTATGCGAGACATGTCGACGCTTGGAGAGAAAGATATCCGACACACGATGCCCCGCTTCCAAGGTAACAATTTTACGACAAACCTCGAGAAATTGGATCAATTGGCCCACCTCGCTTCAGAGCATGATCTAAGTGCGGCTCAGCTGGCGCTGGCGTGGGTCATTGCTCAGGGTGACCACGTGCTTGCTATACCGGGCACACGTTTTGAAGGCAGAGCCCGCGAGAATCTTGATGTTACAAGCGCAGTAGTAAGTGAATCTGTCATCTCAAAAGCAGCCTCGATTTTGAATCCTGGAACAATAATAGGTGACCGATATTCAGAGACTATTCTAAGAGAGGTCGACTCGGAGCAGTTTCGGTTTGCGTGAGGGTCTGCGTGGCCGGAACTGGTTACGATTTGCTCATTTGCACATCGTTTTGCAAAAAGATTGAAACAGTATCCACTAGTCTGTACTGTGCCCACTTCTCAGCGCATAGCGGGCTCGCGTTGAGTGATCCCCCGATGGATCGTACGGCGGAGCTTGCTTAAGACGATTTGTCGTCAAACAGTGTGGAAAAATGATGCGCTTTCAAGACTTGGGCTTGTTGCCTGAACTCGTCTCTAATGCGGGCTATGACGCCGCGACTCCAGTGCAATCAAAATCGATCCCTGCGATCCTCAACGGCCGTGATATTTTAGCTGGGGCGCAGACAGGAACAGGAAAAACAGCTGCATTTATCCTTCCGGTAATGCAGAAATTATATGCAGGTACGAGTATTCGCTCGCCTAGAGCACTTGTTCTNGCGCCCACGCGGGAGCTTACGGCGCAAGTGGCAGACAGTGCGCGAAGGTATGGAAAAGGGCTNGGCCTTAAGCAAACGAGCATCTTTGGTGGTGTAAGTTATGGTGGCCAGTTCAAAGCTATTAGGTCTGGTCTAGATCTTGTGGTCGCGACACCCGGGCGGCTGATCGATCATCTCAACCAAGGCTCGATTGATCTGTCTAAGGTACAAATCCTGATCCTTGATGAGGCCGATCGGATGCTTGATATGGGATTCATCCGCGACATTGAATTTGTCATATCAAAGTGTCACGAGAAACGGCAAACGTTACTTTTTTCGGCGACGTACAACAGCGCGATTAAGAGACTGGCGTCCAAATATCTCATTAATCCCGTCGAAGTGGCTGTGGCCGAAGAAAATACCGTCGCTGAATCAGTCGATCAGACCTTTGTCCACGTGGATCAGCACCGGAAAAGAGAGTTGCTGACACAGATGATAGGCTTGAATGACATGCATCAAGTCCTTGTGTTCACGAAAACAAAATATGGTGCCGACAGGTTGGCAACGGCACTGACCAGTGATGGTTTACCTGCGGTGGCAATGCACGGGAATAAAAGCCAGGCGCAGCGTACAAAGGCCCTTCAGAGGTTTAAACGTGGCGCGGCGCGAGTAATGGTGGCAACAGACGTTGCGGCTCGCGGTCTTGATATTCAGAAACTGCCTTATGTTATAAATTTTGAGTTACCGATGGCGGCGGAGGATTACGTCCACAGAATCGGTCGCACGGGACGAGCTGGCGAAAAAGGTGACGCTATCTCACTTGTTTGCGCAACAGAACACCGGCTAATGAGAGATATTCAACATTTGCTGAAGATAAATGTTGAGTTAGAGGTGGCCGATGGATTTGAGCCAGCGATTCAGTTTCCAGCGACGAAGGGAAAAAATAAACCCCAACCTCGTAAGCACGGATCTCGTGGTCGAAATAACGGTGATGCAAACCATAAACAGAAAAAGCAGACACACAAAACTCGTACCCGTTATCGTGACGAGAGTAGTTCGAAAAAAAAGACCAGCCAGCGAGCACAAGCTCAATCACGTCAGTCATCCTCCGAAGGAACTGGCCTCGAGGAAAAGCAAAAAAAGTGGGGCCGTGATTTCACGTCTCCTTACCCAAAGAAACCCCAAAAGTCACGAACAGATAACGCAAAACACTGTTCGGATAAGGCGACACGATCCACTAAAAATGAGGGATCCCAAAATCAGTCAGATGGATTTGTGCCCCCTAAGCGAAAGCCAGTAAAGCGGGCAATCTCAATTCAATAGGGCCGCAAATCGTTATGTGCGGAAGTACTAACCTCCAGCCTTCCATTGTGAATGATGCCAGCCCCGTGAATATTGATAAATTGGTCACCGTATTTGCGTTGTAAAGGGCGAGGTCGCTCATGCATCAATGGTAAAATTTAAATATGTTTGCAGAATTACTTAGACAACTGATCCAAGAGAGACCGATCTTGGCTCTTGGTCTCTGCTGGATCGAGGGATTTGCTGTTGGTGCGTTCCTAATTTACTGGTTGTTCGTGTGACCGCAAAGGTTCATAGACGCTCAGGCCCGTCTGATTGGATAAAGAAAAAACTGGATTCTTTTGGTCGTCCTGTTCGGTATGCCGTTGATATAGCCTCAGGTGCAGGCAGGCATAGTTTTCTGTTATCGGATATAGCCTCTGACGTCACTGCTGTAGACCGCAACCTCGAGTTGTCGAACTTTTTTAGGGATACCCATGTCCACTTCTTATGTATTGATCTTGAGCGACCCACGTGGCCAATGGAAGGCGATCTTTACGACATAGTTCTGGTCTCAAATTACCTGTATCGACCTCATCTAATAGATATCATTGAATTGGTAAGTCCGGGAGGCTTTTTGGTTTACGAGACATTTGGCAATGGGAACGAACGTTTTGGAAAACCCAGCAATCCAAATTTCTTATTAAAACCCGGCGAGCTTAGAAGGTCCGTTGGAGACGATTTTGTGATTATTGAGGACTTTTTTGGCGAAGTAGAGGAGCCTCAGCACGCGGTAAAATCCCGTTTTTTTGCCCGACGAGCGGAAAACCCGATTGAATAGTCTTTTATCTGATGCGTTTCTCGGTTATCTCACCGCGCGGATTGCTCTCGGGATCGCCAATACCATGCTGACTGTTGCTATTGGTTGGCACCTGTATGAGCTCACAGGCGACCCATGGAGCCTCGCTCTGGTTGGCCTTATGCAGATAATCCCTGTCTACGTGTTCTTTTTTATCTCGGGCTTCGCAATCGACCGCTTCCCCCGAGTTTGGGTAGTCAGAGTCTGTGCCATCCTAGAGGCATCGGCCGTGATCGGCATCGCGCGAATTCTGATCAAGGAGGATCCTGACCTTTTTGTTCTCTTTGGTTTGATTTTTCTGCACGGCACTGGACGCGCGTTTCACGGCCCTGCGCTTCACGCCATTGTTCCGAATATCGTATCGCCCAAGCTTTTGAATAGGGCGATCGCAATGTCAAGTACTTCGTGGAACGGGGCATCCATCGTAGGGCCAGTTATCGCCGGATATTTAATTTTGATGATAGATCGAGAGATTTATAATGTCATTGCACTAGTTTCGGCCGCTACCCTGATCGGGTACCTCTTTATCCCGTCAATTAAAATTCCGCGGGAGAAGGGTGACAGATTGGGGACGCTCCTTGCTGGTATCAAATACGTCCACGATAAACCAATAATTCTGGGTGGCCTCACTATCGATCTGTTGATGGTCGGTCTCGGTTCGGTCATGGTTTTGCTACCTGTATTTGCCGCGGATATCCTTCACGTAGGTCCAGAAGAACTCGGATTGATGCGAGGAATGCCGGCGATCGGTAGCGTGCTGATGGGATTATTTCTCTCGTCGAGACGCCATGAAATTAACGGTGCGGGTGGCAAGCTTTGGGTCTCTCTAATTGTATTCGCGAGCTCTATTCTGGTGTTCTCGGTCTCAGAGGTTTTTGTCCTATCACTGCTGGCTCTTTTCTTCTACGGTGCCTCAGACATGGTTAGCGTCAACATACGAATGGGGATAGTTCAGGCCGCTACTCCTGAGAACTTACGTGGGCGTGTTGCGGCGGTGAATATGTTATTTATTCAAACGAGTAACGAGGGGGGTGATGTGCGCGGAGGAGCGTTAGCTGGACTGATTGGCCCGACTCTTACTGTGTTAGCCGGAGGTATCATGAGTCTTGGATTTCTTTTTTGGAGCCGTAAACACTTCCCGGAGCTCTACACGTTAGACAGGATCTCAGAACTCTCTCTTATGACGCAAAAAAAATGATCGACCTTTTCTCATCAGTGGCTCCTAGTTTTACTATGACTACGAGTAATTACTGGAGACACTGCAGATAGCGAGACGTTGGTGGTGAGAATGGCAGCAACCGGAAATTTCGTGTGCAACGAACCTGATGTTTAGTTGACCTTTGCGCTGATTAGCTTATCCTCCCGCGCCTTCGTTTATTTTTTTTGGATAGATTGTGAATACTTCAAATGCCCCCTTTATAAAGCCAAATAATCCAAACTTTTCTTCTGGTCCATGTTCCAAGCGACCGGGATATCAGTTGCGAGCACTTGATGTGGAGACACTGGGACGTTCTCATCGGTCATCAGTTGGCAAGGCGGCGTTGCGAGAAGTTTGTGAAGAGACAAAACGGCTGCTAGGCCTGCCTGACGACCATTTGGTGGGGATCGTCCCTGCATCTGATACGGGAGCGTTTGAGATGGCGATGTGGTCGATGCTAGGGGCCCGTGGTGTTGACGTATTTGCGTGGGAGTCCTTCGGCAAAACTTGGCTGAACGACATCGTCAAGGATCTGATGCTACCAAATGTAAATATCTATGAAGCAGATTATGGTGTGCTTCCGAATCTATCTTTAGCCAATAAGCGTAATGATATCGTGTTCACATGGAACGGAACCACATCAGGTGTAAAGGTACCGGATGCCGACTGGATACCACAAGATCGTGAGGGATTAACTTTTTGCGACGCCACGTCAGCTGTCTTCGCCATGGAGATGCCTTGGTCAAAGCTCGACGTCACAACATTTAGTTGGCAAAAAGTGTTAGGCAGCGAGGGCGCGCATGGGATGCTTATTCTGAGCCCGAAAGCAGTTGAGCGTCTCGAGACTTATACACCACCTTGGCCATTACCGAAGATCTTCAAGCTGACAAAAAAGGGTAAAGTCATAGACGGTATTTTCCGAGGCGAGACGATCAATACGCCTAGCATGTTATGTGTTGCGGATTATTTAGACGCCCTGGGATGGATTGATTCTATCGGTGGTCTCAAGGGGGCTATCCGTCGCTCAGAAGAAAACCTCGCAGTTATCGCTGATTTCGTCAGTAAGTCTGATTGGTTGAGTTTCTTGGCGCAGGATGAGAACACAGTGTCTAACACGAGCGTTTGTCTATCTGTAGAGGCTACCCCATATCAGGTAAAAGAGATGACGAAATTACTCGAGAGCGAGGGTGTTGCGTTCGATATTGGTGCCTACCGAGACGCTCCTCCCGGATTAAGAATCTGGTGCGGCGCCACCATCGAAAAAACAGATGTCAAACTTTTAATGGATTGGCTTAATTGGGCCTATACAACCGTCGTTTTCAGAGGATAAACGAACAGTGTTTTCTATACGTACATACAACGCGATATCGCCTACTGGTCTCGCTCGATTTAATAGCTCACACTATTCGGTGTCCACGGAAAGTTCAGAGCCTGCGGGTATTTTGTTAAGGAGTTATAAAATAACGACTGACGAATTACCCGACACGGTGGTTGCTGTCGCTCGGGCCGGCGCAGGTACGAATAATGTCCCAATCCCGCAGCTGACTGAGCGGGGTATTGTTGTTTTCAATACCCCTGGCGCCAATGCAAATGCTGTGAAGGAACTCATCTGCGCTGGTTTAATGATGTCGTCGCGGGACATCTTTGGTGGCTTAAAGTTTGTTGACGGACTAGCAGGCCATACAGTTGATGATCTCGATCCACTGTTAGAGTCTGAAAAGAAGCGTTTCGCCGGGTCGGAAATATACGGAAAGACGCTTGGTATTGTGGGTCTTGGGGCAATCGGCTCACTGGTGGCGAATATGGCCTTGGATCTCGGGATGCGTGTTATTGGGTACGATCCTGCGATTTCCGTTGAGGCGGCGTGGCGGTTATCTAGCCGCGTTGAAAAAATGCCAAGTCTCGACGCGCTACTGAGGGAGGCTGATTACATAACACTTCATGTGCCGGCAATCGAAGCGACGAGGAACATGATCAACTCTGGATCCATTTCAAGAATGAAGAATGGGATAAAGCTGTTGAATTTTGCTCGGAAGGAGATCGTCGATGCAAATGACGTCATCAGTGCTCTGGACACCGGTAAGATGGGCGGGTATGTGACAGATTTTCCAACCCCCGAACTGATTGGTCATCCGAAAGTATTGCCTATGCCACATATCGGAGCGAGTACGGGTGAGGCGGAAGATAATTGTGCTGTTATGGCCGCTGATCAACTGATCGATTTTTTAGAGAACGGAAACATAAAAAATTCGGTCAATTTACCTGACACATCGATGGCACGGGGTTCGGATTTTCGTTTAACGTTCTCTAACTCCAATGTCCCGAATGTATTAAGTAGCGTCCTCGCGCAGATATCGGTGACAGGCGCCAATGTTATCGATTTAGTGAACCAGAGTCGTAACGAGATCGCCTACAACATTATGGATCTAGATCAGCCGGTCACTGACGAACTTTTGGACGTTATTTCGAATCTAGAGGGGGTGATTCGAGTCAGGCGCGTATGACTGACCGATGAGGGATCCACTTTTGGAGCCGGAACGGTCTGACTAGCTGATGACATTTATCGGGGAGCCTTCTCGGAAGGACTCAAACGTGGCGAGCATTTCCTGATAAAAAACGGTGAAGGTTTCTTCGGTACAGTAGCCGACGTGTGGGGTTGCCAATACTCTTGGGTGAGCCACAAGGCTATCCGAATTGTTGGCGGGCTCTAGTGGGAAAACATCCGTGGCTAATCCACCCAGAGCGCCGGCATCTAGGCAGCGTAAAAGTGCCTCCTGGTCGATGATTTCGGCTCTTGAAGTATTGACGATATAACCGTCTGAGCCCAAGAGACTGAGCTCATCCTCTCCAATAAGACCTCTACTGCGATCAGAGAGTTTATAGTGGACACTCACAAGATCTGATCGTAAGAATAACTCAGATTTTGATACCGCCTTGACTCCCATGGCGACGGCTTTTTCCGCATCTAGGTTACTGCTCCAGGCTAGAACGTTCATCCCGATCGCTAGACCAAGCGTGGCTACCTGACTACCCAACCTGCCGAGCCCAACAATACCTAATGTCTTGCCTCGAAGATCTCGCCCCATAACAGGTTGCCAGACGTTATCGATTTTGAGGCCATTGATCAGTGGCATAGCTTTTCGACAAAGCATCATTATCAGCATAAACGCATGCTCTGCAGTGGCATGGCCCGGGGAGGATGTACCACAAACAATGACTCCACGGTCTCGGGCCGCGTCAAGATCTATCGCCGCGTTTTGCTTACCTGACGTTACGATTAGTTTCAGGTTTGGTAAAGCTTGGATGATTTCGCGTGGAAATGGCGTTCGCTCCCGCATCACTCCGATCGCGTCGAAAGGCAGAAGTATCTCAATCAGTTCATCAGTGCTCGGAATATGCGAGTCAAAGAATGTGAACGTTAACGCGTCTGAAGAGTCCCAGTCAGCGAAGGACTCTGCCCTATTAAAATAATCATCAAGTATTGCTATTTGCATCATTCTTTACTCGGTTGGGTTAAGGCCATGCATCCAGCTCAATGTATCCTCAGTGGACCCTAGTACGATGTATTCTGCGCCCAATGGTTGTTTCCAGCCACTTCGATCGATCGCTCTAAATATGGTCTCGTAATCTAATTCACCAGTATCGGGTGGTCCACGATCAGGGACCGACGCAAATTGAATGTGGCCAATAAACGAGTAGCATGCATTGAAACGCTCGATCACATGACCCTCGGTCCGACCAACGTGGTAGCAATCGAACATCAGCCTCACATTTGAACAATTTAGGGTCTGAAGCAGTTCACATGCATGGACGGTATCTCTCAAAAAATATCCCGGCATATCGAAGGGGTTGAGGGGCTCGATTAATACCGACATGTCATGTCGTGACGCGATCTCTGATGCGTATCTTAGATTTTCCAAATAGGTAGTTTCAGCTGATGGACCGGTAGTTTTTCCAGCCATAACGTGCACATTCTGTGCTCCCATTTGAGATCCATATGAAAAGGCTTGATCGATCGCTTGTCTGGCCTCGGGAATCTTATCCGGTAGGGCCGCAAGGCCAGCATTTAGTGAGCCGCGTATCGTGTTCAGTCCAAGCATTGAAACTGATGTTGATTCGAGCGCTTCGCACACATCCATAATAGGTTCGTTGTATGGGAAATGGCACTCCACTGCATTGAAACCAGCGGTGTGTGCGGCCCGGATGGCGTCTGCTAATGTATGTTCCTGCCAAAGAAATCCGAGATTGGCTGAGAATGTCGGCATCAGTCCCACTCCACGTTGTACTGCTTCACTATCTCCTGCACCTGCTCGTTACTTAGAATATTTGGTTCGAGCGAACGTGTCAGGTAGGCAAGTTTAGCTGTGGCCTCCAATTCTTCGGCTGCGTAGACTGCCGCCTCTAAGGTTTTTGCGGAAATGACTGGGCCATGACTTGCAAGCATCACCGCGGCATGTTTTCCCGCAAGGCCTTCGATTTTGCGTCCAATTTCAGAGCTTCCAGGGATGAAATAAGGTATCAGTCGTACCTTACCCAGCTGCATGATCCCGTACGGCGTAAGATGCGGCAACCAATCCGTGATATCGTCGCACGGTAAAAGTGATAGAGCCGTCGAGTAGCAGCTATGCAGGTGCACAACCGCGCCTGTCTTGTTTGCTCGTGTATTGTAAAAAGCCTGATGGAGCGGTACCTCTTTTGTGGGTTTGGGACCAGATAGAAGCTTCCCGTCAGGGCTGATCATACTCAATGATTCGGGCGTCAGGCGGCCGAGACAGCTGCCGGTTGGTGTTACCACAAGATTACCGTCAGGGAGACGTGCTGAAAGGTTGCCGGTGCTTCCGTGCGTGAGCCCTCGTTGGTATAGGCTCAATCCGAAGTCGCATATGTGTTCTCTTACGTCTTTCATATGTCCTCCAGAATGGCTAGAGCGTCGCTGAAAAAATCCGTAGTTCCAAAGTTTCCACTTTTCAGTGCCAGAGCAACCGGATCCCCTGATGAGATACTGAAGACCCAAGGCACTCCCGGACAGATTTCTCGACCAATGATGACTTCGTCAATGTTGAGCGCTTGGGTTACGGCTCCGGCCGTTTCTCCCCCAGCCACTACAAACCGTCGTTTTCCGAGTTGATGAGCAGCGCTTGCTATTTCAGCCATGGCTTTCTCAACAATTGTACCGGCTTCAGTGACACCAAGGGCTGCTTGGGAGGCCTTCACTGAATCAGGTGATGCTGTAGCATAAATGAGCGGAACCGCGTCGGATGGTAGCGATTTAATCCAAGAGATACAGGTATGAATTTCCTCTGAACCTAGGGTTTCGGGTTCGATCTGATAGCTAGGATGTCGCTGGCGGTAGAGATCGACCTGCTGCTGAGTCATTTGTGAACAGCTGCCACTCAGTATTATCGCTCGATCTTGAACATGAGGGTCGGAAAAATTCTCAGTGGAGGCGATTCCCAAAATCTCTGGCATTGGCATCGCCAGTGCGCTTCCACCGGTTAGCAATACATTCGATGGTGTATTCCTGGCGAGAAACTCAAGATCCGAAAATTCAACCGCATCACCGATTACGTGCTTTTCTTGCGGAATCGGAGAACCGTTTTTTTGCGCGACACGATTCCAGACACTGACCGGTGCCTTGACCTGTGGGGCAAGTATTCGGGCTAGGTTCGAGTCTGTCATCGGGGTCAGTGGGTGGTCTGCCATACTGGATTCATTCAGTAATTGGTTGCCTACGAAGAGGTGGCCCATAAACACTGACCGACCATTTTCTGGGAAAGCCGGGCAGTATAGCGCCTGACTTTGTTGGGTGATTTTCATGATTGCTTCCGCGACAGGTCCTATGTTCCCAGTCTCCGTCGAATCAAAGGTTGAGCAATATTTCCAGTACAGCTGTGTGGCACCGCCGGCAACTAACCAATCCGCGGCAATAGAGCAATCCTTCACTGCTTTTTCAACCGGTTCAGTTCGGCACTTAAGGGCAACAATTTCGATATCTGATAGTCCACCAGATGGTCTTGTTGGCAGGCCAAAGTGTAGCTTCACCGACGCGCCGCTGCGTCTTAGTAGCCCAGCCAGGTCGGTCGCTCCCGTAAAATCATCGGCGATACAACCCAGTTTCATGAACTACTTCCTGGTAATTTGATACCTGATCGTTCGGCGAAAACTTTAACGACCGCACTGTCATCTTCAGCGCCAAGGCCTGATTCTGATGCTTTGTTGTACAGAGCAAGGGCAGCGTTCGATAGGGGGGTGACTACATTTTTTTGTTCCGCCTCCTGGGTCACTATTCCTAGGTCTTTGACAAAGATGTTTACGCTCGAGAGTGGTGTGTAGTCGCCATCAGCGATGTGCGGAGCACGATTTTCAAACATCCACGATGACCCCGCGCATTTACTGATCACGTCGATTACTTGGTGCAAATCCATCTTTAGCCCGGCCGCGAGATTCATTGCCTCCGCCGCTGCTGCGATATGGACTCCCGCAAGTAGTTGGTTGATCAATTTCATCTGTGAGCCCTGTCCGGCATCGTTTCCCAGCTCGAAAATATGTTCAGAGATCGCATCAAAGACAGGTTTGGCTTGAAACATTGCTTGGGGCGAAGCCGATGCCATGATCGACATCCGTCCCTCCAAGGCCTTGGCAGCACCGCCGCTCACAGGCGCATCGATATATTGGAAACCCTGACTGATTATCCGGGACCCGATCTCGGTTGCTTTTGAGGGAGCGAGGGTCACGCAGTTGATAACGAGGGCATCAGGATTCAAACCGTTGAGCAGTTGGCTGTCGAATAACACAGATTCGGCTTGGCTTGCGTTCACGACGAAGATTAACACGCAGTCGATGTTGGCTATCGAGTCGAGTGATTTTGTCGTGTTCCCTCCTGCAGATTCGAATCGTTCAAGCGCATCAGGGTCTAGGTCGAATCCAGTTGTGGAAATACCACTACGGACGCACGAAACGGCGGCACCAAAGCCCATTGACCCAAGGCCAATGACCAGTGTCTGCATGAGGGAACTCCTTAATATCTCGTTGGTCTTGTCGATCGTTGCTGTTATCTGGTAGACAAGAATTCGATCACATCATAATGAAAAGGGGTGTCTTGTGGCCAGAATTGTCGTAACCGGTGGCGGTGGTTTTTTGGGTCAACGCTTAATAGGCGAGTTGCTAGAGTCTGATCGCTGGGTCATAAATGGCGACCACGTCTCTATCGAGTCACTGTGTGTGATAGACCGGGTAATCCCTGAACATTTTAGGGCTAGGGGGGTGGAGACGATTGAAGGTGATTTACTTTCCATTATCCGAGAGCGGCACGAAATATTTGAAGGTGTCGATGCAGTGATACACCTTGCGAGTGCCGTGAGTGGTGAATGCGAGGCTGACTTAGAGCTTGGTCTCGAAGTAAATTTAAATGCAGGCATGGCTCTGGGAAGACGGCTCGCCCAAGAGAATAATAAACCCCTTCTTGTATTTTCCAGCTCACTCGCTGTGTATGGCGGAACGCCCGATTTTCCATTGCCTCCGGTTATTACTGATGATATTCGTCCGAATCCGCAAAATAGCTATGGGGCTCAGAAACTTACACTCGAGACGTTATACGCTGACCTGGCACGTCGCGGTCTAATTTCTATAAGGACACTTAGACTGATGACAGTGTCTGTGAGGCCGGGCGCGCCCAATCAAGCGGCGAGTGGTTTCTTGTCGGGCATGATCCGTGAACCTCTCGCAGGTATTGACAGCAACATACCTGTACCTCTGGAAACGGAGGTTGCGCTGAATAGCCCGAAGCAAGCGGTTGATGGGCTAATCCGCGTGATGGGTATATCAGACGAGGTCTGGGGCAGCCCATTGGGTTTGAATCTGCCGGGAATTCGTATTTCTGTCCAAGGAATGATCGACGCTCTCGAGGCAGTAGCTGGCCGTGAAATACTTGATCATCTCACTTGCGAAACGGATCCTGCCATTCAGCGCATCGTAGCAGGCTGGCCCTCGTGCTTTGACTCAACTCGAGCACAGCGCCTCAGATTAGAATCAAATGAGCGTTTCGAGACGGTTGTGAGAGACTTCAGTGATACTAAGTAATTCGACAAGCGTCTTCGAAAGCCAACCTTGGCGCACGGGGACGAAGTGCATGGTCGTCGCCGCGACCCAATAACACGACACAATTAAATTTCCACCGTGTGTCACCGAAGAATTGAGACTCAACTGCTGTTGAATCAAAGCCACCCATTGGTCCGCAGTCAAAGCCTAACGCACGAGCCGCGGCAATCAGAAAACCAATCTGCAGGTTGGCGTTTGCGAGCGCGTATCGTTCGAGCCGATCGACAGGCCAGTCTAAGTGTGCTGTAGGCTGCTTCATGTGCGGCGCCAGAGTCGTAAACTTAGTGTGAAAATCTAAATCGTAGCCAAGAATCGCGGCGGAGCCGGCCGTTCGGGTTTTTTCTTGGTTGAAACCTAAAGCACACACCGCTAGTTGTTCCATGGCCTCTGTGGTATTTACAAAAACGATACGAAGCGGGCACGAGTTGTTCGCTGTGGGGGCTAGTTTAGCCAACTCATAAATTCCTCTGATATCCTTCTCAGAGAGTTGTTCTCCTCCAAACTTTTTGTGAGACCTTGCATCGGTGAAGATTGATTCTTTGGAGAAATCCATACGGATCCTTACATGTTGGTGCTGAGTGGTTTGGTATTAGTTCCCTTATAGGTAGGGTAAATCCACGACCTTTCAAGACTAGGAAACCCATGAAGCGTAAGATCGCGCAAATATCACATTGGTTTATCATTGGTTTTAGGAATCGGCCCGGGTTCTAATTGGGGCAAATGGTCGTCGTTTTTATCTTGGATTAGTGAGGTGGATGACTGCATTAAGTTGCTTATGAATCTAAATATCGTGAGTTAAGGACAAAGAAAATCGAATGAGGATAAACATTTCTATCAGGGAATCATCATGAATAAAAAGTATCTAAAACAAGAGCCAGCGATTAGGACTATCGCGATGCCCGCGGACACAAATCCGGCTGGGGATATTTTTGGTGGGTGGCTGCTGGCCCAAATGGATCTGGCAGCTGGAAATATGGCAGCACGTGTTGCTCGTGGGAGGGCAGCAACCATCGCGGTGGAAGATATCCAATTTTTGAGGCCTGTACGAGTAGGAGATGAGGTCACCCTTTATGCTGATCTGGAGTCCGTAGGCAGAACTTCGATGAAGATTCATATTGAGGCCTGGAGGAGGGCTAGGGATAGTGACGAAAGTGAAAAGGTTACCGAGGCGGGGTTTACTTTTGTAGCGCTTGACGAGTCGGGTGATTCGAGACCTGTACCTTAAATCCGCAGGCAGATTTGATAGAGGCTTTACACGGAAGAATTAACTGTTCCCGACTCGTTTGTATTGGTCGTACTGATCACAGGCATCCTCTACCGTGTAATTGCTCAAACCCATTTTTCCATGTTGTCGAGGAATAGCGGATTGTGCCGAGGGCAAAGGGTTCGCTAGTGCTTCTGGGTGGCTTGAATCTATCTTTATTGCTTTGCCGCTAACGCAATGGATGTTGTCGTAACGATCTCTTGATAAGGCTCAGAGTGTATATTCGCCTAAGTCAATGTCTTGGTGAACTACTGCCCTTGGAGCCGCCGGTTTCAGTATTAGCATGATGCTCACCAGAGCATGTCCCACCCGGTTGGTTTTGTTAGGTGCGACAGGTACCTCTCAGAGCATCGTCTACTTTATTTGCGCTTGGAATATCTGCTGACGTGCCTTTTAAAAGTTTGTTAGTAGAGAAGCGTAATCACCTGCAACATACGGGAGCTTGGGATTCACCAACAGAATTTATATTTGCGCTTTTTCCAGAATATGAGGGGCTCCTGATCGCCATAGTCACTCTTATTATTAGTTTTTTTCACCCGTCTCTACATCTTGAGTCGGAGTCTAATCAGAGGTCTTTCGATCAGGGCTTTTGTCTCAGGAGCGCAGTCGGCTAAAACGTTCTCCGGTTCTGACAATTTTGATTCTAGAAACCCTGTATATCTTAGCTTTGTCGCCCCTCATGGCGAGACGATTTCATATGAATGACTGGCGTCTGGCCTTGGGCCAACATTCAAACTTGCGCTAATCGGGGGTGTCCTGATTAAAAGTGTTTATTTCCTCGATGGTTGGACGAGAGTTACAGAGGCGAACTTTTGAATCTGTAGCTCATGCATTGAGATATTTTCTTGATCCTCTATCTATAGAGGCAGGCGGTATATTTGCTTTTGGATCTAGCACGAATCGGCCATTCCTGACTATCGACTGGCTCTATCTGGTCCCGGTTGGTCACGATTATTATATCCATCTCTAGGTACTTGACGCATACCCATCTGACAAAAAAGCAAGTAAGGCTCAACTAATTTAAATTTTTTCCGATCTTCGAACTATGGGTATTAAGATTATCGTAACCAGCATTTTTGTTTCTGTCTTGGGGTCTATGCCCGCCGACGCAGCATGTCGCACTTATCACTATGATCATGATGGCAATCCTCACACACCTTCAAAGTTCAATGTGGCCTGCGAGCAGTCGTTTGAAGTTCGAAAAATGCCAAAATATAAAGTTCAGTCGATAGATGTGTCCACCGGTCGCACGCTGGTGCGAAATCCGAGGCACATTAAGCTCCCAACTCCTAAGCCCAAGTGCGAAATTCCAAGTGTCTATCACTTCACGATGATGCAAGCGCTCTCTGTTTGTATTACAACAAGGTAAACTCTTCGTATTGACTAGGAGAGTTAACTTGATTACCGAATCGGAAGCGAACCATCTTAAAGAGAAACAGCGTGCGTTGAGAAATGGGTTTCAAGACAGTCTTGGCCTTAGAGTTCATCGGGCTATCAGTTGGTTGCAGCGCGCAGCAAAAGAACAAGATGATCCAGACGCTTCATTTGTTTTTTTATGGATCGCGTTCAACTCTGCATATTCGCAGGATATTGGTATCGCATATCATGTCTCAGAAAAAGGTCGGTTCAAAAATTTTTTGAGTACTCTATTGTCGTTTGATCGCGGTGATCGCGTTTATAACCTAGTGTGGACCCGGTTTCCTCATGAGATTCGGTTGATTCTGGAGAATCCCTATGTTTTTGGTCCATTTTGGAGTTTTCAGAATGGTATCGAAGGACATGACGATTGGGCACACAGATTAGAGTTATCCCTAAAGATGGCCAAGGTGGCACTTGCAGAGAATGATACCGAGCGGGTGCTAAATGAACTATTTGATCGTCTGTATGTTCTTCGCAATCAAGTTATACACGGAGGGTCGACCTGGGGAGGTGCAATCAACCGCGCACAAGTCCGAGATGGTTCTGAGATTTTGGCCTCTTTAATACCGGTATTTGTTGAGTTAATGATGGAAAATCCCGATCATTCATGGAATAAGCCGATCTATCCTGTGATTGGTTAGTGGATGTAGATGAATTCGACTGATCAGACCTCAGTCGCTGTTGTTGACAATAATCTCGAACTTGAGACAAAGAATTCGCTAATCGCATCATCTGCTGAGAAAAGTGGAAGTTATCAGAAGGCAAGCGCGTCGTTCGATTTCCCGCTTATCACAAAAGCGTAAATAGCTAGTTTCAGAGCCGGAGCAAACGATGAAGTTCCACTTCTTAGATTTTCTTGACGATCACGCGCGATCGATACTGCTTCTACGAGCCCAATGTATTAGATAAAAATGAAAGTTTTCTCAATATTTTCAATATGATGGATCGATTTTCTATAAAAAATAGCGACATCTTATCTCGTCTACGCGTTTTATCTTCAACTACGCGGAGGCATATCGGAGAGGTCTCGGCGATTATTATCGTGAGTGGGTCCGGCATGGTCTTCAATTTATTGAAGAAGCACGCAATTCACTGATCGGTCTGCAGCAAATTGTTGGTGACCGTAATCAATCACTTGCCTAACTTGCTATTAGTTGGGTTTTACAACAATCAAGCATATCTCTCGTTTTGATTAAGGTTCGCACTGAAGATCAGTCGTTGGATGCAACGGAAGCTACAGATCCTCTTAAAATCAGACAGGCCAAGCTTTCTTATATTGATCAGTGTTCACAGGAATTCGGTCCCAACTTGGGGCAGAATCATCGAAGAGAACGCCAAAGGATGGGGCCTTAGGGCTTTTAATCAAAAACAATAGGCTTGATGAGACCGGTTAAGCTAACGACTACCAAGGCAATTCCAAGAACACGATAAAACGCGGGAGTCTCTTGTTTTACCAAATAACTGTGCATTCGATCACCGAGTATATGGCCGACAAAAGCACAGGGGAGGAGCCATAAGTGATGAATTAGTTGAAGATCGACACCAACTATTAAAAACGAGATCAACTTAATCACCGTCAGGATCATCCACAGAACAAATAGCGTATTTCGTAGTTCATGTTTAGCCACCCGAGCGGCAACTACAGGAATGATCAATGGTGCACCGGTCAATGATGTGCCGGATACATAGGCACCGAGTCCCAGAAAACCGTACTCTTGGTATTTAGTTTTAATTTCTATCGGTCGGTTAACTATGTACCCAATCGCGTAAGCTAGAACGAACAATAAGATAATCGAGCTCATAATGACTGGTGGGAGCGTCAAAAGACCAATGATTCCAGCTATTTTCGGAACAATCATGATTCCTAAGCAGCGTTTTAAATAGTCCCAGTTGATCGTTCCTACTTGATCAGCCGTTCTGCCTCGTATGCTCTGAATCATGATAAGCGTTGAGAAGAAAATGAGGTGCATTGCGATCAGGGGTAAGAAAATTAAGGCATCATTTATGATTAGTAGTAGGAATGGAAGAGCGAGCACGGCGCCTCCGAACCCAAGCCCGCTGCGAACAAATCCACTCCAGACGAAAATTAGTCCAATCGCGGCATATTGGTACCAGGCAAGATGTTCCACTGATTATGCTTGGGTGAGAACGTAGCGTATTAAAGTAACGACCTGTTCTGTAGTTTTACACCATGCATAAGCGGCCTGATCAACCTCTTTGAGTGGATGCACGATATCCTCGTCGTGCAATGTTATGTAGGGAATTCCTCGAGCAGCACAATAACCAGCATCGAAAGCGGCGTTCCATTGTTTGTATTGCGCGCCAAACCGAACTATTACTAAGTCAGCGCGGTCGATGTCATGGCGAGTACGGATCGCATTGACGCCGCTTGACTGTTGGTCTCTCCAAAAACCTGGCTCGACTGAACCGAGAAAATCACCCGCCGCATCAGAAGCCGGGTGATCTGTTACCGGGGCCGTGAAGCGAATATCAAGATCATCCGTTGCCTGAATAATAGCCTGCCGCCAGGCGCTGTGAATTTCTCCAGATAAATACACGGTATATGTCACGTCTTAAGGCTCCTTTTTACATCCCAAGGACGGGGGACCTGTGGCACCATTTCGAGCATTTCTAGCGATTTGATAAGGATTTCCTCGCGCATCTAATTTGAGTACACACTCCCACTTATCAACCTTAATGAGGGCTCCTTTTCCAGCATCAATGGTTTGTTTTGAGCCGCCAGGTGAAGTATTCGAAATAATAACGCCGTACACCAATAGCCCCACACCGAATAAGATGACGGCAGAAATAGAACCCATGATCCAACGAAACTCAAATCCCATAATTCATCCCATATATTTACCAATATTTATATCGGTCGCTTGTTCTGCTTCTTAAAGAGTCGATGGTTCATGGCGAAGTATTATTTGATTTGGGTAGCAACTAAACCTTTTAGCGAGCCTTACTTTGGCAAAAATCGCTGTTTTTCTCAAAAATATGAACCCATCCGTCAAAAAAAACGTATGACAACTAAGTCTAACCAATGAAGCGTCTGATCGTACCGATTTATTTGGCCTAATCGATTCTGCATGCAGACTCCTGTACGCACTAAATTGGTACCCGTTCTGCGATCGATGGGAGTGAGGTTTCAATCGCTTCATCCACAGTATTCGCAGGATCTACAGATTTTGTTAGTTAAGCTGAGCAAAGTGAGGGCGAGACGTATGCTCTTGATTGCGACCAAAAGCTTTGCTGGACTTGGCGTAGACGTTTTGGCACAGAGCACGATAAAAGACTTCCTGCGGTGTATCTCGCGTACAAAGAAGCAGAGATTTTCTGAAAACCGCGCGGTACATGATCGCCAACGGACGCTGAATGGAAAGAAGTTGCCTACACAGAACGGTGATCTATCCACCTAGCGATTTTATCCAAGATCTGGAATACCCATACCCGATAGGCAATTCCCCAGCGGGCATGAACTGTTTCAAGGATTGTGGGTCCATCTCACAGTCTGACTTAAGTCATCTTTTAGATCGAGGTATCGGTTCGTCGCGGGTGGGTCCATAAGGCGATTGTCATACGCTTTATGACATGGTTGCCAATATTGGAGGGTGGGTTGATTCAGAAGTTGGCGCTCTCAAGCTAACGACAGGGGGAGGGTGGTTATAGAGAAAGAAGCGCGTTCATCGAACTAACCGCGCACGCCAGTCGACAGAGGCAGCGGTTATCCGTGCCGACTTGCCTTGCGGAAAGCATTTTTAAAGTGCGAGGCTCGGGTCCTGTTTAACGCATTTCATAGCAACTTCTGTTCGGATTGATGCGATGTAGGGAATACGGCTCAATTCATGTGTTAAAAAATATTCGAGCTCAGACGTATTTTTCAGGAGTACCCGCAAAACATAATCATAATCTCCTGTCATACGAAAGCAGTCCTGTATTTTTGTATTCATCTTTACAGCGCCTTCTAAATAAGAAAGCGTTTCCTTTACCTGGTTGGACAATCGGATGTAAATAAATACGTGAAAATTAAATCCTAGTTCGTCAGCATTGAGTTTGGCGTGAATGCCCCGAATTAGTTTTTGATTTTTAAGATTTCTGACACGCGTAAGACTCGCTGAGGGAGACAAATCAACTTGCTTTGCAAGATCGGCGTTAGTGATATCCGCATTGTTTTGAAGAATTGTTAGTATAGCTTTGTCTTTTTCAGAAATTGAATTTTTCAACATAACACACGAATTTTTTTTGAAGGATATGAATAATATTCTTTTTTTTGGTAACGTTACAGTATTTTTTAATTGATAAGTGATATGTTCTGCGACTTCTGTAACCGTAAAACTCCGCTAACTCGACATCATTTGATTCCAAAACGGACCCATCGAATGAGGGCGATTCGGTCGAAGTTTGATAAGAGGGAAAGACATAATAGGATTGCCAATTTGTGCAAGCCATGCCACAGACATGTACATCGGATCTTCAAAGAACGTGAATTAGCGGCTCAATTTAATACCATCGAATCACTGATGGGGCATCCTATAATCAAGACTTTCATTGACTGGATAAAAGACAAGCCTGATGATTTCTATCCTCGTTTATCTCGCCGGAAAAATAGATGACCACGCAGCCTGTTGATTACATCGCGACTCGTGAACGTGTTCGCGCTTATCTTGATCGCGCGTTTCTAGGTTTAGAGGCGAGGCCTGTAGGCGAATCAGTGCTATACGATTCGGTTAAACAGAAATTGATGGAATCTGACGCGCGCTTGGTCGCTCATTACTATGTGGATCCTCAGATTCAGCAGCTTGCGGAAGAGACCGATGGCCTTGTCGCGGATTCACTCGAAATGGCAAGATTTGGAGCCCGTACCAATACACGAAGACTTATTGTGGCAGGGGTCTCTTTTATGGGAGAGACAGCTAAGATTCTGAGTCCTACTAAGCAGGTCTACATGCCCACTTTAGAGGCAACATGCAGCCTCGATGTAGGCTGCCCCGAAAATGAATTTAGAGCCTTTTGTGATTCGCATCCCGACCGAGAGGTCGTGGTGTATGCGAATACTTCGGCCGCAGTAAAAGCGCGCGCAGACTGGGTAGTGACTTCTTCAATCGCAGTCGATTTGATCTCAGCTCTCGCCATGGACGGTAAGAAGCTTATCTGGGCGCCCGATCGTTACTTAGGTCGCTATGTTCAGAAACAAACCGGTGTAGATATGTTGATTTGGGATTCTGCGTGTGTGGTACACGAAGAATTTCGTTTGCATGATCTTGATGCGTTACAATCGGTGTATCCGGATGCTGGTTTGTTGGTGCATCCAGAATCACCTGAAGAAATGATCGACCGAGCAGACGCGGTCGGCTCTACCACTCAATTAATCGATGCCGCAGCGCGATTGCAAAACCCTAGCTTTATTGTAGCAACGGACAAAGGTATTTTTTACAAAATGCAACAGCAGGTTCCAGAGAAGTTATTGATAGCGGCTCCGACGCGAGGCGCAGGTGGGACGTGCCAAAGTTGCGCACATTGTCCGTGGATGGCGATGAATAGGTTATCAGGAATTGATAGGTTACTTGATACCTGGCCAGACTCATGCGAGGTGTTAGTCGACGAAAAATTAGCAGCGCAAGCGATGAAGCCACTCACTCGTATGCTTAAATTCAAAGCGCCTTATGCTGAGTAATGGCTTGGTTCAGCAAATCCAATGGACGTTGACCCAACGTCTTTGGCCAAGAAGCTCTGGCACGTTCTAGTTGGGTTGATGCGGCTTCAAACTTTCCGTGCAATAACGCATCCCAACCGCGAGCCTCGAACAAGAAATGCTCTTGCTCAAACGCTTGAGCAAAACGATCAAGAGCTCTCCAGAGGTCCAATCGCTCCGGACGTTGAATCATACGTTCTCGTATTGCGCGCGGCAGTATAGGCCTCGATTGGGCGATCGCGAGATCAACACGAGCGATAGCTGGTTGAAGCCAGGAAGGAAAAAAAAGAGCGACAGTATCTATAGCGGACTCGGTCCGATCAAGATCTCCTGTCTTCAAGGTGAGGGCGATTTCAATATCGAAACCACTGAATGTTCGCTTATACTGCGTTGGTAACTTATCAAATAGCTCGAGCGCCTCGCTGTAGTTACCGGCACGGTAGTGCCTGAGCACCGAATGGATACTAGTACATGAAAAACTTGATGGTCGATTGATAGGTGGTTCTAACCCCTCAGTCTGCAAACAACGGAAAAATTGAAAATCTGGATTTGATAGTACAGGTGACCCTTCTTCATACCCTTTTAATTGAGCTACACGTGCATCGAGGTCAGATTGACGTTCGATTCCGAGAGGGTGAGTACTAAGAAACGCTAGGTTTTTGCTAGATTGCGATTGTTTTTCTGCGAGGATCTTCAATACTTTCGACATGGCTTCTGGCCGATAGCCGGCCCGTCTGAGCGCTTCCACACCAAGCCGATCCGCCTCTCTCTCGTAGTCGCGAGAATACGCGAGTGCCGATGCAGCGTTGGCAGCTTGTCCTCCTACAATCAGAGATTGTGCAGCTTGCCCCTGATGAGTTGCTATTGCAGCAACGATCCCAGCAAGTGTTGCAAGTGTTCCTGTCGAAATCCGTTCTCGGTTTCTGAGGCTTCTGTAGTGATGACGCTGCGAGAGGTGGGCGAGCTCATGAGCCAAAATAGCCATAACCTCGGATTCAGAACTGAGATCTAGATAGATGCCTCGATTAACACCGATAATCCCGCCGGGTGCGGCAAAAGCGTTAAAGTCTGCTCCATTTAAACAAAGAGCTGTGACTGGGATTGATCCTAGCTCAAACTGATTTTTGAGCCGTATCAACCATGTTTCGAGTATATCAATACAAAATGGATCCACGCGTTCGTTCAACCGGTCGCGAGTCTTTTTAAGCCAGGCTTGACCGAAGGCAACTTCCCCTTCTCGCGTAGCAAGCTCCTCTGCTGAAATTGCTTGAGCACGGCCTCCGCAAAGAGAACACAACACCATCAAGATTAAAAGAAGGTTTCGCATTAAATGGCCTATCTCTAGTATTCTTATAGTACTATTTGTGAGGCGTTATGCGAACACTCGACTGTACCAACTTGAAATGCCCTCTCCCGCTGTTGAGGCTAAAGATGTTTATCAACGAAAACTGTGAGACGTCTCCAATCAAGCTGATTACAACAGATCAAATTTCTACCCGCGATATCCCTGCGTTTTGTATACGAGCGGGCCATGACTTAAAGTCTGTTTCCGACGGTCCACCCTACGAATTTATCATCAACTTGGTTAAAACTTAAGAGTGCCGTTTTAGGGTATCGAGCACCTCCAACGCATGTCCCGGCACTTTGACCTTTCTCCATTCAGCGATCAGTGTGCCATTTGGATCGATCAGAAAGGTTGATCGCTCTACACCACGAACCTGCTTGCCATACATGTTTTTCATTTTCATTACTTCGAAGAGTACGCACAGAGTCTCCTCGGGATCAGAAATTAGTTCGAAGGGCATGCCATTTTTTGCTTTAAAGTTTTCATGACTCTTTAGTGAGTCTCTGGAGACTCCAAAAATCTGGCAATTATGAGCCACGAATTCATGGTGCAACTCAGAAAAATCTTGGCTTTCTGTCGTGCAGCCAGGGGTACTATCTTTGGGATAAAAATATAAGACGGTGAAACCGCCAGTCAGCGAATCCGATGATATGTTTTTGCCAGAAGTCGCAGGTTGCTCAGTGAAGACTGGGATTTGTGTTTGTACTGAAATGCTCATAGAACCTCCGGATTACCTATTCGAATCATGAGTGGCGTTTTTTTTCTGGTTTGCAACCTTGCCGTGAGTTTCCCTCCGTCTGTAACATAAGGACGTTTTTCTTAGAGAGGTCTTATTAACATGATCCGAGGCAGCATCGTCGCATTAGTAACACCGTTTAATGTATCAGGAGCGGTCGACTACGAAGCCCTTGAGAGATTAGTTGAGTTTCATGTGTCTGAGGGTACCCATGCCATAGTTGCCGTTGGTACTACTGGGGAGTCGGCTACGTTATCTCATTCTGAGGATAGGGAGGTCATTAAGGCGACTGTTGATTTTGTAGCGGGGCGGATCCCCGTTATCGCAGGGGCTGGATCAAATGCGACCGCAGAGGCTTGCCAGTTAACGGAGTCTGCAACGCTCGCGGGTGCTGATGCGATTTTGTCAGTTGCCCCTTACTACAACAAACCACCGCAAGCCGGTCTGCTGGCTCATTTTAGAGCTGTGGCCGAGAGCACGGATCTACCTATTATACTGTACAACGTTCCCGGTAGAACTGTGACTGATATAGCTGACGATACGACCCTAGAGCTCGCTGAAGTATCAAATGTAGCAGGCATAAAAGATGCGACCGGCGATTTAGACCGCGCTAAATATATTTTACAGCATCGGCCCGACGGCTTCGCTGTATATTCCGGTGACGATCCAACGGCTATGGAATTATGCTTGTTGGGCGGAGATGGAGACATTTCTGTCACGGCGAATGTGGCACCACGGCTTATGGCGTCGATGATCAAATTCGCATTAGCCGGAAATTTCGGAGAAGCGGAGGCTGCAAATAACCAGCTGCGTGGTTTACATTCAGAACTATTTATCGAACCAAATCCAATACCTTGTAAGTGGGCGCTTTCTAAGATGGGGATTATACGCGCAGATTGCAGACTACCATTGATTCCTTTGACGAGCGCGGGCAGAGCCGCTGTGCGTGAGGCGTGCGTAATGGCCGGTATTCATCTGTGAAAAATCATCATCGTGTCTTGTTGCTGGTCTTTTTAGTTGGGTGCTCTGAGCCAAACCAGCAGGGTGCTATTCGTGATCGACAACTCGACTACCAGGCGGCTTATGTCGAACCGAAGTTGAAAGTTCCTGACGGGCTATCCAACGAACGGGTGAACGAATCTTTACGTATCCCCGGAATCAACGAGCCTACCGCTGGTTTATATGGTGGATCTTTTGAGGCCCCAAGGGCGGATGGTGCACTGCGAACTCAAACTTTGACTGCGATTCGGCGCCACCTGCTGGGTGAAATCCGTTGGCTTTCTATTCCCGAGGATCCATCGGCGGTCTGGCCTGAACTTGAAAGATTTGTTTCTGAAAATAAACTTACTGTTTTTTATTCGCGAGTTGAAAAAGGAACACAAGTACTTGAATCCGACCCCTTCAGGGGAACGGAAGCTTATTCGGGCAGCCGCATAATCCGACACTTTTCGCCAGCTTTGGGTTCCATTGTCTTGCGATTTTTCTTGGAGTCTGGGTTGCGGAATGGTACGAGTGAGGTTCGCATAGATATGCCTGCGGGACGGGTTGATGGTGTGTACATCGATCGAATCCTTGATGAATTCAAATCTTATCTCGAGCAAGGTGAGAATAGGGGAAGAGCGGTGTCGCGAGCAATTTCACTTGTAGAGGCAGGAAATCGCATGAAACTGCGTCGCATTGATGGCTTGGATGAGTTGGTCATACAGGCTCAGATTCCACGAGTTTTTGGTGTGATTGTTGAGGCAGTTAAAGATATCGGGGCCACGATAGATGGTGGTGATCTTGACCAAGGGCTCCTCAACATCCGCTACGTCCGAAAGGCGACAGAGCAACGACTGGCGGCTATGAGTACATTAAATAGAGCCATCACTACCACGATAGAGGATCCTGTTGGCAGCTACCAGATAGTGATGCAGGAGAAAGCGGACGGGTTGGTGCTGAAGGCGGTTCCTACCGGATTGAGCGCATCCATCGGTGGAGCAACTGAGCTCATCCGGGAGTTCCGGGAGCGTCTTTACTAGTGCGTTTCGCATCGCTTGGTAGTGGTAGTAAAGGAAATTGTTCCGTTGTAGCTTCCGACTCAATCTCGATAATGGTGGATTGCGGATTTAGTTACAAAGACATGGTAACGCGATTGAAGCGGTTGGATCTCAATCCTGATGCCCTAGCTGCGATAGTAGTCACGCACGAGCACAGCGATCATGTTAACGGTATAAAAGCGCTCTCAAATCGACACTCTATTCCTGTTTATGCATCACGCGGCACATGGATTGAGATCGGTGCTGATAACTATAAATTTATCAACCATATCGATGGTTTATTTTCTATCGGAGATATAAATATTACGCCAATACCGGTGCCGCATGATGCGCGAGAGCCACTTCAATTTGTTTTTGGTTGTTCTGAAAAGCGATTGGGAATACTGAGCGATTTGGGTAGTCTATCCAATCGAATTTTGACGGCTTTTTCAGAACTGGACGCGGTTTCTGTTGAATTCAATCACGATATTTCCTTACTGCAACGAGGTCCATATCCCTCGTATTTGAAAACTCGCATCTCGGGCGATTACGGTCATCTAAATAACAATCAGGCTGCGAAACTGGTCGAGCAGATTGCAAGTGATCGATTGTGCACGGTCGTGGCCTGCCACATCAGCGAAATAAATAATGAGGTTGCTTTGGTTGAAAAGGCTCTGGAGAGCGTTTTAAAAGATCGTGATATCGAATACCTTGTCGCGTCGCAGTCAGATGGATTTGGTTGGATTACTGTAGAGAGAAGATGAACGCTTTGAAATTATTGTATCAAGGGAAGGCGAAGTCCGCGTATCTCACAGAGGACCATGATCTATTAGTCTTGAAGTTTCGAGATGATACCTCAGCTTTTGACGGTGAAATTATCGAGCAGCTTTCAGAAAAAGGCGCCATAAATAACCAGCTTAATGCGTTCATCATGAATAAGTTGTCGGAGAATGGTGTCCCTACTCACTATGTAGAACGGCTAAGTGCAACCGATGCGCTAGTTAAACGACTCGATATGATTCCGGTCGAGTGTGTAGTTCGAAACCGGGCGGCCGGATCAATAGTTCGTCGTCTCGGTATAGAGGAGGGTATGGCTTTCAACCAACCTCTGTTTGAGTTGTTCCTTAAAAACGATACTTTACATGACCCTATGGTGACGGAGCATCATGTCGAAGCGTTTGGTTGGGCGACTCATCATGAAATGTCACGTATGTACGAGTTGACACTCCAAACGAATACGATTTTAAAGGCAATATTCGATCAAGCAGGACTTCAACTTGTCGATTTTAAGCTTGAATTTGGTCGTTTTCATGGAGAAATTGTTTTAGGTGACGAATTTAGTCCAGATGGGTGTCGTCTCTGGGACAAGGTGACCGGAGAGAGTAAAGACAAAGATCGTTTCAGACAAAATCTCGGTGGCGTTCTTGAGGCCTATCGTGAGGTAGCGGGCCGACTGGGTATTGTGTTGGAAAATTAGGGCTAAGTGTTTGGATTTGCGGCTGGCTGTGACTTTTATTCGAGCATTCATTGATATACAAACTAGTCTGTAATCACATAAAATTGGAGTTAGTGTGATGCTTGCTGACAGTCTCCAAGAGTCCTTGATCGGCTTGATTTACTGTTTAATGGGGAATCAGACTTGCATCAAAGGCATTGTTAGCCTGACAATACGGTTCTCCCGGTTTTACGGGTATCAATGGTGACTCTTGTCGGTCCCTTCGCAATCGGATATTTGTGAATTCCGTCAGGCCCGGAAGGGAGCAGCGGCAGCAGATGTTTGGTGTGCCGGGGTGTGGCTGGCAGGGGTTGCTTCCAATCTGAAGAGGCATGCATGAGTCAGCAGGTCTTGGCCAGAAAGTGGCGGCCGACTAAATTTGACGAACTAATCGGTCAAGAACACGTCCGTAAAGCTCTTACGCATGCGTTGGATTCTGGGCGGTTACATCATGCATATCTATTTAGTGGTACCAGAGGCGTCGGAAAGACTACCATCGCTAGAATCCTCGCAAGATGTCTAAATTGTGAACGTGGCGTGTCATCAACACCTTGCGGAGAATGTGGTATTTGCAACGCAATTTCACAGAATCGATTTATAGATCTTCTTGAAGTTGACGCGGCTAGTCGCACCAAAGTGGAGGATACTCGCGAGCTCCTTGAAAATGTGAGCTATGCGCCGAACCAGGGGCGCTTCAAGGTATACCTCATTGACGAAGTTCACATGCTATCGACGCACTCCTTCAATGCATTGTTGAAGACACTTGAAGAACCTCCTGCTCATGTTGTGTTTCTATTGGCAACAACTGACCCTCAGAAACTGCTCCCGACTGTCTTGTCACGATGTTTGCAGTTCCATTTGAGGGATCTGAGCCCAATCGTTTTGGAATCTCACCTTGAATACGTTCTCAACGAAGAAAATACGACGTTTGAAAAAGATGCACTGTGGCATCTCGCGAAGGCCGGTAGGGGATCCGTGCGTGACTCGATGACACTACTAGATCAGGCCATTGCTCACGGAGCTGGATCAGTTCTAACCGATAACGTTGTGGAGATGCTTGGTACGCAGGGTATTTCAGAAATACCGATGTTATTGTCTGAAATTGCTAAAGGTGAGGCTTCACAAGCGATTACGCGAGTTAATAAGTTATCTAGTGAATCGCCGGACTGGATGGCGTTAGTTAGCAGTATGCAAGAGATACTTCATCAGGTTGCAATCGCACAGGTGGCTGATCACGGTAGTGATCATCTCTCCCCCAACGAAAGAAAAGCAGTGCGTGATTTGGCTTCTTTAATGTCACCCGAGTTCATTCAGCTTGCGTATCAGTTTTCATTAACTGGATATCGAGATCTGCCGCTAGCGTCTGATGGACGAGCAGCGTTCGAAATGCTTGTGCTGAGGATGATTGCATTTCGGCCAGCAAAGAGAGGAGAAATGATAGGTACTCCTCAGGCACCACAAGCTGGTTCTGATTGTGATCAAAAGCCTGAGCCTGAGCCGAGTGCGTTGGATAACGTTATTCAAAAAAATACGGTAAATCCTTCGGTATCAGATGCACAGTCGAGATTTATAGATGAGACCCCCATCAGGGAGCCTGATATTGATGAGAACTCGATACCTTCATCGAATCATCGTAGTGAGGACGATGCTTCAGTATTGGCGTCGGCGCATAAGATTTCTGAGGTTAGCTCAATGATATCGTCCTCAACTGAGAAAACACTAGACAGGGATTCTTTTCCAGACGACTTATATAAACAATTTGAGTCTCAGTCCAAATTATCGTTTACCCCAGAATTATGGATCGTTGAGACTCAATTTCTTGATCTACAGGGAATGACAGCCTCTTTGTTAAATCAAACAAATCTCGTTTCTGCGACCGAGGATGAAGTGGTACTAGCTTCAAACTCACATACAGAGTCATTACTCAATGAGTTGCACCGCCGACGGATTACTGAGGCTTTCGCAAAGCACTTAGGCCACGCACCGAAGATCGTAATAGAGATCCGTGAGATATTAGGCGAGACCCCGGAATTATACCGTGCTCGTATCAAAAAAGAGCGTCTTGAACTAGCCAAGAAACAATTTGGGCAAGACTCTTTTGTTAGAGCCCTAACTGAACGATTTAACGCATCGATACCCTTAGAAACTATTCAACCAAGAGATGGAGATAGCCATGTTTGACGGTCCATTACAGGAAATGATGAAGCAGGCTCAGAAAGTTGCTGATCAGATGAAGGAAGCACAATCTAAGTTGTTGGAGCAGGAAGTGCAGGGTGAATCGGGTGCAGGTCTTGTATCGGTGACCCTAAATGGGCAGGGTGATTGCAAGTGTGTTGATATTAATCCCAACGTACTAGCTGATGAGCCTTCCATTGTTGGAGAATTGGTGGCCTCTGCAATAAACGACGCAAATAAGAAACTAGAAACGATGAGGCAAGAATCTATGGGAAACCTAACCCAAGGTCTTAACTTACCCCCGGGATTTAAATTCCCGTTTTCATGAGTATTTCGCCACTTTTACAAGATCTTGAGAGTGCCCTCCGGTGCCTGCCGGGTGTCGGTCCACGATCAGCCGCTCGTATGGCGCTTCATCTACTCGAGAGAGATCGCAATAGAGGGCTTAATCTGGCAGAAAATCTTCGAAAAGCGCTCTTAGAAATTCAGCATTGCGAGTGTTGTCGTAACCTGACTGAAATCCAGCCATGCCGGATTTGTCAAGATGAGTCTAGAGATCAAAACTTACTATGTGTGGTTGCATCCCCAAGTGACATTCTCGCAATTGAACAGTCAGGTTTGTTTGGGGGCCGCTACCACTGCCTCGCGGGTTTGTTAAGTCCTCTTGAGGGTCTTGGTCCCCAAGAAATTGGCCTGGCTACGTTGTTTGACCGAGCGCAAAGAGAAAAGCCTAGCGAATGTTTAGTGGCCCTGGCGTCCACCGTCGAAGGCGAGGCAACCACACATCAAATAGTAATTGGGCTCGGGGACTCTATTTGTGTTACCCGCCTCGCGCAGGGGGTTCCCGTCGGCGGTGAATTGGATCATCTTGATATCTCAACGCTTTCTCAGGCACTAGCTTCGCGCACCGAGGTTCAGCGTTGACGGTTTTAAATTGGATCGATCAACAGGCTGCTCTAGATAATCTGATAGGCCTCATTTCAGAGTCACCTGTAATCACTCTAGATACAGAATTTGTGCGCGTTTCAACTTTTCACCCCAAGCCGGGTCTTATTCAAATAGGTGTAAAATCAAGAGCTTTTTTAATTGACCCGCTCGTCGGTTTAGATCTAGAGCAATTAGGTAATCTCCTAAGTGGCCGTGTCACATCAATATTGCATGCCGCTCAAGAAGATTATGAGGTGTTATTTCGACTTACAGGACAGCTTCTTGGTCTTGCGTTTGATACGCAGATTGCTTACGCGCTACTTAACGCAAAAATCTCGCCGAGTTTATCCACTCTTGCGTCCGAACTACTGGGCAAAGAGATTTCTAAACAAGAAACTCGTTCAGATTGGACGCGTCGTCCGTTGTCAAATGCCCAGTGTCAATACGCTAAGGCTGACGTGTTAGTGCTCGAGCCATTGTATGAGATTCTATTAGAGCAACTCGAGAAGGCTGGTCGACTGGACTGGATGCATGAGGAAATGCAGTTGATTAGAGATCGGACTACTTCGATTCTGGTAGATGGCGATTTCGAAATGCAAATTCATAAATTTGGTAATGCGTGGCGGTTAAGCCCATCAGGAATGTCGAGGTTGGTGCACCTGGTGGAATGGCGTGAAAAGACAGCTCGCCGATTTGATAGACCAAGGAAGCAGGTCTTGAGTGATCAATCGGTATTTTCTTTGGCCACGTCAGGCGATATTGGTCGCCATCATCAATTAGTTAGTGAGCATGGTTTGAGTGATAAACAAGCGGGTCGATATCGCGAGCAATTAAAGTCGGTGATTGAATATGCTACGGGTACTGAGCCTGTTGAGCCACCGCCGCCGCCCTTATCAAAGCATTTAAAAGAGGTGTTCAAGGAGCGACAATCTCAAGTTGAAGATATTGCTCAAGGGTTAGGAATTGCTCCGGAAATGCTTGTGAAAAAGCGACAAATTGTGGCTTCACTGGACGGTCGCGAATGGAGGCCGTCAGGATGGCGCAAAGTAGTTTTGGAGGATGTGTTTCATGCGTGTGGTTGAAGTTTTTAAAGGTAGCAAACGTAAAGAGATGTATCTTTTTGTAGACCAAAAAGAGGGATTAAAATCAGTTCCTGAGGATCTACTAGCCACATTCGGTCATCCGGAATCAGTGATGATTCTTCCTCTAACCGATTCCAAAAAATTGGCACGTGTTACGGCGTTTGACGTTCTTGAGTCGATTGAGAAGCAGGGCTATTTCTTACAGATGCCCCCCGCACCGGAAGCATTAGCTGAGGCTCAAATTAGTGCGATGGTAACCGCAGAGGAGGAGTTGACTAACGCTCAAAATGAGCAACCAGATCACTAAGGGCAAGCCAAGAAGCCCGACGGTAAGGATCGACGTAATCGCTGCAAGAATAATCATACAGGCATTTGCTATGTTATTTACTGCGATCCTGTTTGCGACAACTGTTAGGTCGTCTTGGAGCAGTGTGTATAGAGGTAAAGCAAGAAAACCTCCACCAGCACTTGTCAAAATTAGGCCTATTGAAGCAGCTGTGTGGTTCGATATTTGAATCAAAAGGCTGCCTACTACCATTGCGAGAGCACCAAGAAAGATTCTTCGAACTAAATCTTGTTGTTTTAACAAAACACCAATAATTGCCCCGAGTATTATGCCGAGAACGAAATAACTGAGTAATGTTCCAATAGACTGTGGTGGTAAATGCCAGATATCTACAGCCAAGATCGGCAGATGTGTTAGCCACACAGAGCCAACTCCCCAAAACCCGCTCAGACACCAAATCGCGGACATTGATCGTTGATCTTTTCTTTGTCGATTGATTAGCTCAACTAAGGACTCTTGTACACTTTCTGAGCAGCCTTGAAGAGCGGGCAACAGGAAAATTCCAAAGCAACCAGTGACTGCTAAGACGACTATCAGACAGATTAATAGGTAGGGCGATGATACGATCCAATCAGCGGCCAAAACGGTTCCAGCAAGTATTGCAATGAAGGTCGCTGTCTCCATCCACGCATTTCGGTCTAAGATTTTGTTCGGATTGCTCAGTCGGGGAATAAGGGCGTATTTCAATGGCCCAATGAGCGCCGATTGGATGCCAAACCCCGCAACGCAGACAAGTAAAATCCAGCCAATCTCGTTTGCAATTGCAAAACAGGCGATCAATGCAATCGCAAGTTCTATTAGTTTCAAGGTAAATAACCACTGCTTAGGGGGTTGTTTATTTGCTCTAAATGCCGCAAAACCGGCGAAAAAAACGAAGGGTAAGATAAAACATAGGGCAGCGATATTTGCTAAAACAACCGGGTCGAATCCAAACAGATCCCAAGATAGCGCAGTAATTGCTACAACAAATGCTGTTTTCACTAAATTATCGTTGGTAGCTCCGGCGATCATAGTCAGCAAAAGACCGGCAAAACCCAAATTAGTCTTCAGGTTGGAGCCTCCGCGAATTTGAGAGCGCAGTAAAAATTTCTTTAAAACCGTGGCCTTTGATTACGGTGGTTTTACAGCGATCTAAAGTTGTAAGTTGTTGGTTTGATTTCAAGAGTCAATCTCTTGCTCTAACAATTTGCCATTTTGACAAACCTCTGTTTCAGGTCAATAGGGTGATTTTGTTGCGTTGCAAAAAATTGATGGTATTTTTATTGTATCGTGCAACACCAAATAGAGACAGCTGGAGGTTGTATGTATCAAATCGATACGTCACTAACCCTTTTTGCGTTTTAGGCAGATGGAGGGAATGCTTGCTCAATCGAACGCTTTATTTGTAAAAATGATTGGTGACACCATTGCATTAAACCGAGCGATTCTGAACTTCGAGGCGGTGAAACTGACACCTGACGATAATCTTGAATGGATGTTTCCAATCATTAAGACCGCTACTTAAAAGAGTGCAACGAAAAGGCCTGAGCAGGTTCAGATTGTGAGTGTGATAGCGCAAATATCCGCGCTCAAGGACGATTTAAAATTGATTAAAGGGGACAGCCCTGAATTTGAGAAGAAATTGCAGGATGTTGGGATCACATCGTTCGAACAAATTGCCAATTTATCTGATCTGCAAATTGCGGATCTCGAGACGGATATCTTGCAATTCACTGGTCGCATGAAGCGAGATTACTCCGTCATTTAAGCTGAGTAGTTGGTGAAGAAATGAAGTGACAGTTTTCTTTCGAGCCCTTGTATTCGCCGGGTAAATTCTTGGCGTTATGTGGTCTTGATCCGACCGGATCATGTTGAGGTCGCGACGGATTTT
>PBDH01000020.1 GCA_002717305.1 Gammaproteobacteria bacterium
ATTATATTTTAATTTAGGTTCGTCGAGACGATTGTCGTATTGGGAGTTTTTCACTAAAGGTTGAGAATTTAACCATCACATATTTTATCGAGGAGTCTTCATGACCGATTCCAAGTTGTATCCGGTTGATCCTGAGCTTTCGGCAAGTGCTTGGGTAGACGAGAGTACTTATGAAGCGATGTATCGTCAATCCATTGAAGATCCAGTTACATTCTGGGCAGAACAGGCCAAGCGTCTCGATTGGATTCAGTTTCCAACCAAAATCAAGAATACCTCGTTTGCTCCCGGAAATATTGACATCCGGTGGTACGAAGACGGTGTTTTGAACGTTTCGTATAACTGTCTTGATCGTCATCTTCTGGTTCGTGGCGATCAAACAGCGATCATTTGGGAAGGCGACGATCCGAGCTCTGATGAGAGAGTGACATATCGGAACTTGTATGAGCGTGTGTGTCGTTTTGCAAATGGTTTACGCGCTCAAGGTGTTAAGAAGGGTGATGTCGTTACTCTTTACATGCCAATGATTCCTGAAGCGGCCGTGGCAATGTTAGCGTGTACCCGGATTGGTGCTGTTCACTCGATTGTTTTTGGTGGATTCTCTCCGGACGCCCTAGCCGTGCGTGTTGAGGAATCGGGTTCCAAGATCATTATTACTGCCGACGAGGGTCGTCGGGGCGGTCGTACTGTTGCATTAAAGGCCAACGTCGATAAGGCGATGGATCTTAAATCATGCGAGGGCGTTGAAAAAGTCTTCGTCGTGAAGTCCACGGGTGGTGATGTCGCCATGGGTTCGAAAGACGTGTGGTACCACGATGTATGCGCTGACCAGTCTGTTGACTGTGATCCAGAGCCGATGAATGCGGAAGACCCTTTGTTCATACTCTACACCTCGGGCTCAACAGGTAAGCCAAAGGGTCTAAAACATACCACTGGCGGCTATCTCGTTTATGCCTCGTTGACCCACCAGTATGTGTTTGACTACAAGGATGGAGATATTTACTGGTGCACGGCTGACGTGGGTTGGATCACAGGCCACTCGTATATTGTATATGGGCCGCTTGCCAACGGTGGAACCACTTTAATGTTCGAGGGTGTACCAACCTATCCTGATACTTCTCGCGTTGGTCGTGTTATTGAAAAACATAGGGTTAACCAGTTCTATACAGCGCCTACAGCTATTCGATCGTTAATGGTTAAAGGGGAGAATGTGCTAGGTGACTCGGATCTCTCATCACTTCGTCTCTTGGGTTCTGTCGGGGAACCAATTAACCCCGAGGCGTGGGAATGGTATCGCCGTGTTTTCGGGCAAGGAAGATGTCCAATCGTTGACACATGGTGGCAGACAGAGACTGGGGGCATTATGATCGTGCCTTTGCCGGGAGCGACCGCGGCTAAGCCTGGTTCGGCAACATTACCGTTCTTTGGGGTACAGCCAGCACTAGTTGATAATGACGGCAATATTCTAGAAGGTGCTGCGGATGGTAATCTGGTGATACTGGACTCGTGGCCGTCGTCAGGCCGCAGTTGCTGGGGGGATCATGAGCGGTTTGAACAGACCTATTTTTCTTCGTTTGCAAACTGCTATTTTACTGGCGATGGCGCGCGTCGCGATGAGGAGGGATATTACTGGATTACCGGCCGTGTCGATGATGTATTGAATGTTTCGGGTCATCGGATGGGTACTGCTGAGATCGAGTCAGCAATGGTTGCCCATAGTGCGGTCGCCGAAGCAGCGACAGTAGGTTATCCGCATGACGTTAAGGGTGAGGGTATCTATGTTTATGTGACCCTGCAGCAAGGCATCGAGCCGACAGACGAGCTTCGTGCCGAACTTAAGACCCAAGTGCGTTCTGAAATAGGACCTTTTGCATCACCCGACTTCATTCAGTGGGCGCCAAGCCTGCCGAAGACCCGGTCTGGAAAGATCATGCGACGTATTTTGCGGAAAATTGCCGCGAACGACTACGGTGCATTGGGCGATACGTCAACGCTTGCCGATCCGTCAGTAGTTGACGAATTAATCGAAAATCGTATGAATCGCTGATTTACAATTGCACGTCATAATACCCGCACGCTTGCAACCATTGCGGGTATTTTTATGACTAAACAGCGGACAAATTCGCGGTTGTTTTCGCTTCTCTCTAAAACTTTGGTATCTTTATTGCCCCGATAGTACCGGATTTACGTTATGCATCATTGCAAAATTGTGATCGCAGATGATCACCCCTTATTTCGAGCAGCCTTAAAGCAAGCTGTATCCAAAGTAGCCAAACAGGTTGATATCGTTGAGGTGTCGTCAATGGCTGAGTTGCAAGATGCAGCATCGGAGCACAATGATGCGGATTTGGTGCTTTTGGATTTAACGATGCCGGGAGCCAGCGGTTTTTCGAGTCTTGTCTATTTAAAAGGACAGAGCCCAGAAATGCCCGTTGTCGTTGTATCCGGGAGCGAAGATCACACAGTCATCCGTCGTTCTATTCAATATGGTGCGCTTGGATTTATTCCGAAGAGCGTTGCTCTAGAGCTGATAGTCGAGGCGGTTCAGGCTGCGCTTGAAGGTGAGGCGTGGATACCTGACGATGTAAATCTGGATTCGCCTCGTGTCGACGATAAAGAAGCAAAAGTTGCCGAAGGAATTGCGTCGCTCACTCCACAGCAGTTTCGCGTTTTGGTGATGTTGATGCAAGGGCTTTTGAATAAGCAAATCGCTTACGAATTGGATGTCAGTGAGGCAACAGTCAAGGCCCATGTCACGGCTATTCTGAGAAAACTCAAAGTGCATTCACGCACGCAGGCCGTCATTGCTGCCCGATCATTGGATGTTGAGTCACTAGCTAGCTGAGTCTTCGTTCGGGTCCCACCCACCCAGATCGCGCCATCGATTGACGATTTCGCAAAAAAGCTGTGCGGTTAAGTTGGCATCATAGCGAGCGGAGTGTGCTTCGTCATGATTAAACTCCAAACCAGCTGCATCGCAAGCTCTTGCCAGCACGGTTTGACCATATGCGAGTCCACCAAGCGTGGCCGTATCAAAACATGAAAAAGGGTGAAAGGGTGTGCGCTTCACCCCTGAGCGCTCGATTGCCTGGTTGAGAAATCCAAGATCGAAGTGAGCATTGTGGCCGACCAATACGGCGCGATTACACCCGTGATGCTTTATAGCGTCGCGAATTGGTTTAAACATGCGATTGAGCGCCTCTTTTTCAGTTTCGGCCATACGCAGAGGGTGATAGGGATCGATGCCCGTAAACTCGAGTGCTGCGGGCTCTAAGTTAGCACCCTCGAATGGCTGGATATGAGCGTGGACCTGATCTTGGACGAAGATCGTGCCGTCTTCATCCATATCCAATATCACCATAGCGACCTCAAGTAACGCGTCTGTTTCAGCGTTGAAACCGGCGGTTTCCAGATCAACCACGATGGGTAAGAATCCCCTAAACCGTTTGCCAAGCCGTGTTTTCTTTTTTGGCTTCTGTGTTTCGTTAGAGTTGCCGTCACTCGANATAACGTCGGGCTCAATCATACGAGGCTCCACGTAACGGGTTCTCNACCACGGAGTAGGTGGACTTCGCTTTCGCCAAATGCTTTGGCGAATGGGATTGTCGATTNTTTTTTGATCAGTGTCACGGTTTCGATATTTCTTGGGAGACCGTAAAAATCGGGACCGTTATGGCTCGCAAATGCCTCAAGTCTTTCTAGCTTATTATGAGCCTCAAAAACTTCGGCGTAGAGCTCCAAAGCGAAGGGTGCTGTATAGCAGCCGGCGCATCCACAGTCAGATTCCTTTTCGCTAATCGCATGAGGAGCTGAATCGGTTCCGAGGAAGAACTGACTGTCTCCAGAGGTCGCTGCCTGGAGGAGAGCATCCCGGTGTGAGCTACGTTTCAGTATTGGTAAGCAATAGAGGTGGGGTCGGATACCCCCGACGAACATGTCGTTACGTTCATATATCAAGTGATGTACGGTAATGGTTGCGCCCATCTCAGGGTGCGCTTTGACAAAATCAATAGAGTCCTTGGTAGTTATATGTTCGAGAACTACACGGAGAGTGGGTAGTCGCTCCATCAACGGGGCGAGGATCTTATCAAGAAACACAGCCTCGCGATCAAAAATATCGACTGAGCGGTCTGTGACCTCACCATGGATTAAAAGTGGAAGACCGGTCTCGGCCATTGTTTCGAGCGCTGCCATCACACCATAAAGATCCGCGACCCCAGCATCGGAATTAGTTGTCGCACCCCGGGGGTAGAGTTTTACTCCCTGAATATGAGCGGATGCGACGGCCTTTTGAATCGTACTTGGACTGACTTCTGGAGTGAGGAAGAGTGTCATCAGTGGATCGAATGACATGCCCGACGGAAGCGCGCCGAGGATACGCTTGCGATACGCGAGTGCTGCTTCCACCGTCGTCACAGGAGGTTTGAGGTTTGGCATTACAATGGCGCGATGAAACGTTCTAGCAGTATCAGGGACAGTGGTTAGCAGAGCGGCGCCGTCACGGAGATGCAGGTGCCAGTCATCGGGACGGGTGAGGGTTAATTCCACAAAATGATCCTTTATCTATGTCCAATAGGGTAGAGGAAAATGACGATTGGTTCACTCGTTTCAAGGCAAAGACTCTGCAACTTTCGTGTGCTCTGGTATTATCTGCGGCCAATTCGTAAAGTCGCTTAGGATTTCTCTCGATGTCGGACATCAACAAAGTCGTTTTGGCATACTCCGGTGGTCTGGATACGAGCGTGATCGTGCGTTGGCTTCAGGAAACTTATCAGTGCGAGGTAGTAACCTTTACAGCTGATTTGGGGCAGGGCGAGGAAGTTGAGCCGGCGCGAGCAAAGGCTGAGGCTCTCGGCGTGAAAGAGATCTTCATCGAGGATTTGCGTGAAGAGTTCGTATCTGAGTACGTATTCCCGATGTTTCGAGCAAACACGATTTATGAGGGGGAATACTTGCTTGGCACATCCATTGCGCGTCCGCTGATTGCAAAGCGTTTGGTGGAGATTGCGGAAGAAACTGGAGCTGACGCCATCAGTCACGGCGCAACGGGCAAGGGTAACGACCAGGTGCGTTTTGAGCTGGGTGCCTATGCACTTAATCCGGCTGTCCGAGTGATTGCTCCGTGGCGCGAATGGGACCTCACCTCGCGTGATACGCTGCTTACATATTGCGAACAACGTGAAATTCCGGTCGAACAAAAACGTGGAAAAAAATCACCTTACTCAATGGACGCCAATCTGCTTCACATCAGCTATGAAGGCGCGGTCTTGGAAGATCCATGGACAGAGCCTGAAGAGGACATGTGGCGCTGGTCGGTGTCGCCAGAGATAGCCCCTGATCAAGCCGAGGAAATCGTCTTGGGCTTCAAAAAAGGCGATCCAGTGAGCATCAACGATCAGGCGATGTCGCCCGCGAGCTTGCTCGCTGAACTCAATACTATAGGCGGTCGCCATGGTGTTGGTCGTTTGGATATCGTTGAAAACCGCTATGTGGGGATGAAGTCACGTGGTTGTTATGAGACACCGGGTGGAACCATCATGTTGAAAGCGCACCGTGCGCTCGAATCGATCACACTGGATCGAGAGGTCGCCCACTTTAAGGACAGTTTGATCGCAAAGTACGCTGATCTTGTGTACAACGGGTATTGGTGGTCGCCAGAGAGGAAAATGATGCAGTCCGCCATCGATGAATCGCAGAAAGAGGTGAATGGTGAGGTTCGATTAAAGCTTTATAAGGGCTCTGTCGCGGTTACCGGCCGTCGTTCAGATCAGTCTCTGTTTGATCAAACGATCGCGACCTTTGAGGATGATGCTGGTGCCTACAACCAAGAGGACGCGGAGGGTTTTATTAAACTAAACGCTCTTCGGTTAAAGACCGCTGCCAAGAAGGGCCGCTCACTGCGGGAATAATTTAAGTGCTCGGTTTAACTTTATATGCATACAGGTCGGAAATTAGGCGATTGACGCAGTCTGACTTGCGCGCTTTACGCTCATAGCGGCCGTGCAAGATTATCCAATGGTGTGCATCATTTAAGAATTTATTTGGAATAAGGGTTACAAGCCGGTCTTCGACTTTTCTGACACTCTTTCTCGGCGCGATTCTTGTGTCCTATTTGCAAGCCGGAAAATATGGGTATCGAAAGCCATAGTAGGCTCACCAAATGCTGTGTTCAGAACCACGCTAGCAGTTTTGCGACCAACATTTGGTAATGCCTCTAACGCATCGGGGGGCTTCGGAACTTCCTTACCATCCTTATCATGCAAAATGGTACAGGTCTTAATCATGTTCTCCGCTTTCGAGTTATAGAGGCCAATGGTTTTAATGCAGTTTTTGACGGCATCAATACCGCGGAGAAGCATAATTTCCGGCTTATTTGCCTTAAGATGGAGCTTGCGTGTGGCTTGATTTGCTGAAACAGCGGTCGCTCGTGTAGAGAGTAAAACCGCGATCAAGAGTTCAAATAGCGTTGCTTACTCCAATTCTGTTGTTGGATCAGGCTTTCGATCTCTGGGACATGCAAAATTTCCGCATGGATATTCTTATTCATGGAATATTTCCAGTCGTTCGAACTCGACGACCTTTAATGTCAGATTTAGTGATTGCCCTGAATTGTTTGAGTGTTTTTTGGATGACTTGATGTATAGCGATCAGCATGCCGAGGGCGATAAAAGCTCCAGAAGGCAGAGCCGCTAGAATGATGATATCTGAGACCTGTTCGCGGATGGCGCCGAGGCTGACCAGCACAAAGAAAAAACCAAGACCCTGCGCGAGACCATCCATGGTACTGATCAGTAATGTTTCTCGTCGGGCGAGTGCCTCAGCACGTCCGAGTATCAAACAATTAGTAACAATTAGTGGAACAAAGATACCGAGTGATTGATACAGGGGGTAATCAAATGCTTGCATAAACAGTTCTGCAGAAGTGGTAAGTGTTGCAATCACGAGAACAAACGAGGGCAGACGGATCGCTTCATCAATGAGGTGTCTGATCAGGCTAATTGATGCATTGGATATAACCATCACAAAAAGTGTGGCGAGTCCAAGACCGATTGCGTTATCTATGGTGTTGGAAACCGCCAGAAGTGGGCACAGTCCTAGTAGTTGAATCAGCCCCGGATTTCGGTCCCACAGGCCGTCGAGCCAGACTGTGGTAAGCTTCATTTTCCACCCCCTACAATTTCAGGATAGGTTTCAAAATAGGCCAGCGTCTCCGCCAATGCGTCGACTACAGCTCGCGGTGTTATGGTTGCACCAGTAAAGCTATCGAATTGTCCACCATCTTTAGTCACAGCCCACGCTGTAGGACTGAGATCCATGTATCGCAGACCATTGAATTGCAAAATCCAATCGGCCTTTTGGACGTCGATCTTATCACCAAGTCCCAGTGTTTCCTTGTAATCGATCGCTCGAACCCCGACGATCCTTCGGTCGATGTCAAGCGCGAGTAGTAACTCGATCGTTCCACTGTATCCATCGAGAGCCCGAAATGGGATCACCGCACCAATCTGTAGTTTGCCATCATTAATTGGGGTCACCGGTAACGGGTTGATGAGTGAGACTGGTGCGTCATTAGCTAGCACTTTATTAATCGGGTTGCCGATTTTACCCTCACTGAGGAGGGGCTCGGCGAGCGAGTAAAGCCGCTTATTCCGCGCATCTTTTTTGGATTCAACAATCATGGGCTCCGTAATCACGTAAATAACGCCGACTAAGGAACTAGCAATCAGACCAAAGAGTGCGAGGCGAAAGATCATCATCGTGCTCCTGGGCCCTTTACACTCGACTCATGACTCCTTACGCGTGGTTTCGTATAATGATCAATCGTGGGCGCGGCGAAGTTCATTAGCAGCACGGAAAAAGCAATCGCATCTGGATATTGTCCGTAGGTCCTGATGAAGTAGGTCAGAAAACCAACACCAATCGCAAACCAGAGCCGTCCTCTGGGGCTAGTCGCCCCCGAAACCGGGTCTGTCAGAATGAAAAATGCAGCGAAGATACCCGCTCCCGCAATTAGGTGAACCCGTACAGGTGTCGCGGTGTCGGGATCGAAACTGAAAAATGCACTAATCACAATCAGCGTGATCAAGAGCCCAACCGGGGTATGCCAGGTGATGACACGCTGATAGATGAGCCATAGACCACCGATCAGGTAGGCCAATGCAGCCCACTCGAAGCCATAAATAAAACCAAGATGGGAATCGGTAAAGAGTGGATGATCTGACGCCTCTAGAGCAGTTAACGAGAGGAAATCGGTCCTATAGAGGTCCAGAATAGTGGCCCCTGTGAGCGCGTCATTCGCCTGACCAACATAGGCGGCCCAAGCAGCGCCGATGCCCGGAGTTGTTAATGGATTTACCCAAAGCGTTGTCATCTCTACGGGCGCTGAAATCAGCATTAACGCATATCCGAGCATGGCAGGATTAACAGGATTTTGACCAAGCCCTCCATAGAGGTGTTTGCCAAGAATAATTGAGGAACCACTCGCAGCGACGGTCAACCACCATGGTGCTGCTTGAGGCAGTGACAGTGCGATCAGGACACCCGTGAGTGCAGCCGATAGATCCCTGAGGCGTGGTATGAGTGCACGACCACGCAATGAAATACAGAGCGCCTCTGCAGCGACCGCTGTAGTTACAGCGGTCGCCAGATTGAACAGAACCCCCGGCCCAAAAAAGATCGTCATGGTGACGATACCTGGAACCAGTGCTAGCAATACCGAACGCATCACGATTGCGGTATCCCGAGGTGGGCAGACCGGCCGCTTGATCATGAGGCCGCTTCCCGGGCTTTCCTCGCTTTTTCCAAGGCCTCACCACTTTTCGCTTTGCGTGCCGCACGTTTCAGGTCCTGCTCTGCGGCGATTCGTTGTAACCGTGTGTTACGGGTTTTGAATCGTTCTCGTGCCTCTGATGACAGTTGTCTTTCTACCGAAACTTGTTCGGCTTGAAACCGACCAAGGTGAAACCATTCAGCGAGAGGAATATGACTTGGACATACTGCGTTGCAAGCGGCGCACTCAACACAGTCTGTAAGACCCTCATGAACTGCGTGATTTAGAGCTCCTCCTTTAAGGGCGAAAAGCATCAATTGTGGTTGCAGATGGACGGGGCACACGGTGGCACACGCGCCACAACGAATACACGGTGACTCTGGTTGAAGATCGACCCTTCCGAACCGGTCTGATGAAATTAAATCAGGATGCTCTGGTTTCTGGGAATCTGGTGCTTTCGGTCTTGGAACCATCTCTATGCAATCCACAGGGCACGGGTCGACGCACAGATCACAGCCTGTACAGTCGTCGGTAATGACGGTATGCATGAGCTTGTTGGAGCCGACGATTGCATCCACCGGACATGCCTGAATACACTTCGTACATCCGATACATTCTTCTTCGACGATGAGGGCAACCAAGTCCTGCTCGATAATGTTTTCATCAGCATCCAGCCCAAGGGATTGAATACCCAGAAGATTCGCGATGCGATCAATGGTCGCTTGCCCGCCTGGTGGACAACGATTTATTGCCTCTCCTTTAGCTATGGCTTCGGCATAGGGGTGGCACCCCGGGTGCCCACACTGACCACATTGCGTTTGTGGGAGTAGTTCGTCGATAGAATCGACCAAAGGATTTCCGTTCACTCTGAATACTTTTGACGCATACTCCAGCACAGTTCCTCCGATCAAGCCGATCGCTGAAAGCCCGAGGATACCTGCGCCGATTGACATGATAGATTCTGTCACGGTTGGATAATCCCGCTAAAGCCCATGAATGCGAGAGCCATAAAACCAGCGGTAATCAGTGTAATCGAGGGGCCTTGGAATGGTTCGGGAATATCGGCCAGTTGCAAGCGCTCGCGAACTCCTGCGAACAATATTAAAACCAATGAGAACCCAGATGCAGCACCAATCCCGTAAAATACGGATTCCACAAGCGTGTGGGCCCGGTTGGTGTTTAAGAGAGCGACTCCCAAAATGGCGCAATTAGTCGTGATAAGTGGAAGATAAATACCAAGCACGCTGTATAGAAGGGGTGACGCCTTCTTTATGGCAAGTTCGGTAAATTGAACGGTTACAGCGATAGCCACAATGAAGGCCAATGTCCGTAGCCACATCGCGTCCAATGGAATTAGCAACAGACCCTTCAGCAGGTAAGCCACTATAGAAGTTAATGTGAGAACAAAGGTCGTAGCGAATGACATACCGAGGGCACTGTCAATTCGTGACGAGACGCCCACAAACGGGCAAAGCCCAAGGAATTGGACCAACACAAAGTTGTTGACCAAGGCTGCTGAAACGATTAACAGAAATAAATCCGTCAATCGGTCTCTCCAGACAAATCAGAACTACTTACGCGAGTATAGAACGTAGAAAAACTAGCTGCTTTTTTCATGTGTTCCATCGAACCCCCTTAGCGAATACGCTGTCCCGCCTTAGCTCCTCGGTCGGGTTCTAACAAATAAATATCTGCTCCGCCCGGGCCTGCCGCGAGGATCATGCCTTCTGACACTCCAAATTTCATTTTTCGAGGTGCCAGATTGGCAATCATAACCGTTTGGCGACCAATGAGATCTTCGGCCTTATAGGCCGCTTTGATCGCACTAAAAACCTGACGGGTTTCACCGTCAAGATCGAGCGTGAGTCTTAACAACTTGTCGGCACCCTCAACAGCCTCTGCGGCAACGATCGTTACGACTCGTAAATCCACTTTGGTGAAGTCATCAATAGTGCACTCGGGTGCGATCGGTTCGTTATTAGTTGCGATCTCAGATTTTGATGGATTGTCAATTTCATTTACATCAGGCTGAATCATGGCCTCTACATCTTTCATCTCAATCCGGGTTAAAAGTGGCGTGAATGGGGCGATACTATGATCGAGAAGTGTGTCATTCAGTGTCTCATAGTCAAGCGAGTCAACTTGAAGGAATTCCTGCACCTTGCCTGCGAGCATGGGTGTCACGGGCTTCAGATAGAGCACCAGGATCCGGAATGCATTTATGGCTGTGGTGCAGATCGGTTGCACTTCTGCCAACGTGTCTTCGCTCTTAGCGAGGTGCCATGGAGCTACATCCGCTATCCACGCGTTGACGTCATCAGCGAGCGCCATGATTTCGCGAGCGGCTTTAGAAAACTCCCGCATTTCAAAGGCAGACTGAATATAAGGACCCTTTGCCCGAATCGCTTCGACCAAGTCGGGATTTGCCAGATCAGCAGACAACTGACCATCGAATTTCTTAGTAATGAATCCGGCGGTTCTGCTCGCAATGTTTACGAGTTTTCCGACCAGGTCTGAGTTGACCTTCTGCGCGAAATCTTCGAGTGAAAGATCAATGTCCTCGACGTTAGCAGAAAGTTTGGTGGCGAAGTAATAGCGGAGGTATTCAGGATCCAAATGGTCTAGATAGGTTCGTGCCTTGATAAAGGTCCCACGGGATTTTGACATCTTACGCCCGTCAATGGTCACGAAACCATGCACATTGACACCGGTTGGCGTGCGGTAATTTGCTTGATTCAGAATTGCCGGCCAGAAAAGGCAATGAAAATTTACAATATCTTTACCGATGAAGTGGTAAATCTCTGCAACACTTTCGGGACCCCAAACGGAGTCAAAATCAAAATTATTTGTGTCACACCACTCTTTAAAAGCACCCATGTAGCCGATTGGTGCGTCGAGCCACACATAAAAATACGTTCCCGGACGATCGGGGACTTCGAAGCCGAAGTATGGGGCATCGCGAGATATATCCCAACTCTTGAGTCCGCCTTCAATCCACTCAGCGAGCTTGTTGGTAACTTCCAATTGTAACCGCCCTGATCGGGTCCAGTCTTTTAGAAACTCCGTATGCTGATCCAGCTCAAAGAAGAGGTGCTCCGTATCCTTGAGTACAGGGACCGCTCCGGATAGGGTTGATTTCGGATTTCGAAGTTCTGATGCGTGGTAGGTCGCACCGCAGGCTTCGCAGTTATCACCGTACTGATCATCGGCACTACATTTGGGGCAAGTACCCTTGACGTATCGATCTGCAAGGAACAGCTCCGTATCGGGATCGAACAGTTGTGAGATGTTGCGTACTGCGATACCGCCCGCGTCACGCACACGCGAATAGATCAGTTCCGAGAAATGTCGGTTGGTTTCAGTGTGCGTCGACGAGTAGTGATCAAAATCAATATGGAAACCGCTAAAATCTGCCTCGTGCTCTGACTTCACATCGGAGATAAGTTCCTCCGGTGTAATACCGAGCGTTTGTGCGCGGAGCATGATCGCTGTACCGTGAGCGTCGTCGGCGCACACATAGACGCATTGATGCCCGCATTGCTTTTGATAGCGAACCCAAATGTCAGTTTGGATATACTCAAGCATGTGGCCCAAATGAATTGAACCATTGGCATAGGGCAGGGCGCTCGTGACTAAAATCATGCGTCTGTTTGTCGGCACAGGCTGCGTTCCTTGTTACGGTGCGAGTGAGAGCCTAAGTATACCGGTACTGACACCATTTTTGGCTGACTGTTATTTAAAACGGAGACGATTTTGACTACCTCCATCCATGACCGTGTAATTTCTGTCCTTTCCGAGCATAACGATCCCTATCGTAAGACTGATCTTGGACGAAACGGCGCTCTAACGCGATGTGATTTCGACGATGGAAAAATCGTGATTGAGCTCACATTTCCGTACCCCTTGGCTGGGATGACACGAGCGCTCGTCGGACAATTGAAACCCAAACTCGAGGGAATAAACGATGTCCGGGAAGCGTTCATTCGGGTTCGTCATGAGGTTCCCATCACCACCGCACGTGCGGGGACAGAATCCATATTGGGTGTTCGGCAGGTGTTTTGTGTGGCCTCGGGTAAAGGTGGCGTGGGAAAGTCTACAACAGCGTTGAATCTTGCTCTAGCGTTGCAAGCTGAGGGTGCGCACGTAGGACTTTTAGATGCGGATATTTATGGGCCGTCACAAGCCTTCATGCTCGGGGTTCAGGGTCAACGTCCTGAGACACCGGATGGTAAATCGTTCAATCCAGTAATCGCGCACGGTATCTCCGTGATGTCGATGGCATTTTTGCTGACAGAACGCTCGCCGACAATTTGGCGAGGGCCCATGGCCAGCAGTGCGTTCACGCAGATGCTCCGCCAGACAAATTGGGGTGACTTAGATTATCTCGTGATCGACTTACCACCCGGAACGGGTGATATTCAACTCACGCTAAGCCAGCGAGTTCCCGTGAATGGAGCAGTCATAGTAACTACTCCCCAAGATATAGCATTACTCGATGCGCGTCGTGGTATCGAGATGTTCAGGCGCGTTGAGGTGCCTGTGCTAGGCGTGATCGAGAATATGTCACTTCACTGTTGTTCAAAATGTGGGCATACAGAGCATTTATTCGGAGAAGGCGGGGGGGGGAAAATTGCGGCAGAATATGATACTAAACTGCTAGGCGCTCTACCCTTGGATCTGGATATCAGGCAGAAAGCTGATAGCGGTAAACCTTCTGTTATGAGTGACCCAGATGGCTCTGTGGCGCAGATGTATAGAGATATTGCGCGAAGGACAGGAGCTAGACTAGCTTTGTTCGCCGAGCGGAATGGCTCGAGTAATTTAATTATCAAAACCAAAGGGACCGATGAGTAACCCATGACTATTAAATCTGACCGCTGGATTCAGCACATGGCAGAAACTCAGGCAATGATTTCACCATTCGAAGCAGGACAAATACGTGAGCGTGATGGCGAGAAACTGATCTCATACGGCACCTCGAGTTACGGCTACGACGTTCGCTGTGCTGATGAGTTCAAGGTATTTACCAATATCCATTCTGCTGTCGTTGATCCAAAAAACTTTGATGACAACAGCTTTGTAGATATTAAATCGGAAGTCTGTATTATTCCCCCGAATTCCTTCGCACTCGCACGTACCGTCGAGTACTTTAAAATTCCGGAGGACGTGTTGACTATCTGTCTGGGTAAGTCGACGTATGCGCGTTGCGGAATCATCGTAAACGTTACCCCACTGGAGCCCGAGTGGGAGGGGCATGTCACTCTAGAATTCTCGAACACGACAAATCTACCAGCGAAGATCTACGCAAATGAGGGTGTAGCGCAGATGCTCTTCTTTCAATCAGACGAGCGTTGTCTGACAACATACCGTGATCGTGGCGGCAAGTACCAAGGACAAACTGGGGTCACACTCCCGAAAGCCTGAGGATGCAAATGAATAGAACAGATCGTTATTTGCTCGGGATCACAAGTCCAGGATGTACTGATTTAGCTGCCGCAGTCACCAGTCTCTTGACTGAAAAAGATTGGGTTATCGCAGAGCTCTTGCAGTTAAATGATATCCAAACCGGTCAATTTTTTTGTCGTGTCGAATTCTGTAAGCCAGAGTCTGGTTTGATGCCGGCAGAATTCTCAAACCGGTTCTCGACAATTGGTGAACGTTTCGAGGTGGATTGGAAATTTTTTGATCCATCAGTTCCGCATCGGGCATTGATCCTAGTCTCAAAATTTGAACATTGCTTAGATAATTTATCATATCGAAAACAGCCTCCTGAGCTGAATATTTATATTACAACTGTGGCCTCCAATCATCCGGATCTAGAGGCAATGGCGCGCTTTCTCATAGTGTCTTTTAAAGTGCTCCCTGCTGACGGGTCTAAATTCGCTACCAAAGCCACACAGGAAGAACGGATTCGTGAGCTAATTGAGGGGCAGGGTGTCGATCTGGTTTTACTGGCTCGCTACATGCAAGTACTGTCAAAGGAATCATGCCAAAATCCTGCCGAACGTTGTTTTAATATCTATCAATCTTTTTCATCCAGTTCCGATGAAGCCCGGTCATTCCATGAAGCCTACGAGCGCGGAGAAGAAGCAATCGGTGCCACAGCCCACTATGGGACACTTGATTTGGACGAGGGTCCGATCATTGATCAAGAGGTGGCACGGGTCGATCACACCTGCCGCCAAGGTCAACTGTTGGCGACGGGTCGGAATATCGAAAACTATTCGTTCTCCCGGGAGGTGAGAGCAAATAGCGAGCATCGAGTTTTCCTGAATGGACATAAAACGGTGGTACTAAAATGATGGCAACTCGGATCGACGGTAAAGAGTTAGCAGAACAAGTTCGGCAAGAAGTTTCAGAGGGTGTTAAAAACCTTAAAGCATCGCATGGTGTTACCCCAGGCTTGGCAGTAGTCTTGGTTGGAGAGGATCCGGCCAGTCAGGTATACGTTCGTAACAAGGTAAAACAGACTGAAGCCTGTGGAATAACCTCCTTCCACCATGTGATGGACGCGGGGACTTCCCGGGAGTCGCTGCTATCGCTTATCGAGTCATTAAATACTAATCCCGAAGTACATGGAATTTTGGTTCAGTTGCCCCTTCCGGCTCATCTCAACTCGAGAGATGTGATTCAAACAATCGACCCTAGAAAGGACGTAGACGGGTTTCATACCAGTAACGTTGGTGATTTGTGGACAAGCGGCAAGCCTTTTGTTCCTTGCACTCCCCTCGGTTGTCTCAAGCTTCTGAAATCAGTCGACCCAAACATAACGGGCAAGAACGCAGTTGTTATAGGCCGCTCGAATATTGTCGGTCGTCCGATGGCTGCGCTTTTGTTGAACGAATCGGCGACAGTGGCTATTGCGCATTCGAACACAAAGGATCTTCCCGCTCTTTGTCGTCAGGCAGATATCTTGGTTGCAGCTGTAGGGCGACCTGAGATGATCAAAGCTGACTGGATCAAACCTGGCGCAATCGTCTTGGATGTGGGTATCAATCGCGTTGAGACAGCAGATGGCGGAGGTCGTCTTGTAGGAGATGTCGACTTTGAGGACGTATCAACAGTCGCTGGTGCAATCACACCGGTACCTGGCGGGATTGGTCCGATGACAATCGCCTGTCTTCTCGC
>PBDH01000006.1 GCA_002717305.1 Gammaproteobacteria bacterium
TTTGGATCTTCCTCATCATGATCGTCATGATCATCGTGGTCGTCATGATCATCGTGGTCGTCATGATCATCGTGGTCGTCGCCATGGTCATCCATATATGAATGTGTCAGAGCCTCTAGAGCCTCAATTGCCTCTTCATCCATTGCAAAGCCGTCGATTTCGACATTATCATTTTCGCGAGTAAAGTAATCTAAATGAACTCCAAGATTCCCAAACGATGAGTCCAGACGAAACACAGTCTTATCTTCTTCGTTTACAGAGTTGTAGTTTTGCTCTAACTGAAAATTGGTCTGATCGACCAACTGCTCGGGAATACGGCTGTCAATGACGTTGACTACGCCTCCAATCGCACCGCTTCCGTAGAGCAGAGTCGACGGACCGCGAACGATTTCCAAGCCGTCAGCCAAAAGAGGCTCCAAGGAATTTGCGTGGTCCGGGCTCTGATTGGCAACATCAGTTAGGGCAATCCCATTTTGCAAGACTGCGACGCGGTTACCTGTCTGACCTCGCACGATTGGTTGAGCCACCCCGGTGCCGTAAGATGCACTATTAATACCGACTTGGTTTTTCAAAGTGTCTCCCAGCGAGTTAGTCACTCTTTGTCTGTATTCATCTCCGGTGAGCACCGTTATTGGTAAAAGAGTCTCTGCTAATGTGGTTCTGAACGCACTGGTTACAACTACTTCTTGAATTTCTTGTTGCCCACTGGATGGCGACAAAGACTGTGCAACTGCAATTTGCGGAGTATTAACCGCAACCACAATTGCAGCGGCCAAACGGTTTGAATAACGCACCTTCATAGGTATTCTCCAAAGGAACTAAGGTCTGAGTGTCAAAAAAAATTAGGGACGAAATGCTACAATATAACATTCCCAAGCACAAGGCGTCGGACCGGCGATAAACTAGATTCGTGAGCAGTTTTGCTGTACCCACTGCAAAACACCAAAAATTCCTTGAGTTGAGCCAATCACACGCCCAGAAGCGGCTTGATGGACTGGCCTCTCGAACCCTCGGAGTTTCGAACATGCCTAAGAACATTGGAGGACCCCAAATGTTCAATTCGTTTGGGCCAAAAGATTTTTTGAAAGTGGAGTCAAATTTTTGGAAAGCTTCATCGTCTTAACGCAAAACACCTCACAAAGGCGAGGATCTCAGCGTGTAAAAAATGGCAGCTGGTTGATGGTTCGTTACAAGGACATAAACCACCGGGATAGAGTTTCAGCGGGTGGCATTAATAACCCGAGGATAAGTGCTTTTTCACTGTCAAAACTCGAGCGCTAGCTTTGAGCCGTAAAACAGAATCGTTGCCAGTAGTTCTATCGTGCAGATGCACCGTGTTGCCTGTCGGACATCTGTTCCAAGTGAATATGATTTCAATGTTTTACGTGCATGCAGATTATTGATCGAAGACTACAATTGATGAAAAACCGTGGAAGGTCTGCGGAGCTTTTCCGAGTTGAATATCAAATTAGTTATCCAATCTACATACCACTGGTTAATCCTAAGAAGGCGCTTTACGTTGTTGTCCTCGAACTCCTCTCTAAAAGCCTTTCGGAACAACCTTGAGAAATACAAGGGCTCACCGAAATAAACTGGCTCATTGGAGAATATCCTTCTTAGTTCATTAAATTCATCTCTGTTATCAACCATATTCGGTAATATGACTACCGCGGGTTGCATTGCTTCAGAATTCTGTGCGCGCTGACTAAGGAACAAATGCCTCAAAGCTTCGAGATACTTGATCGTTGCACTTACATCTGCGTCACTCACAGAGGTCGGCACAAAAATGATATTGCATTTTTGCAAGAAACTGCTCCTCTCAGGCTCATTTCCCGCTGGACTATCGAAAACCAAAAAGGAATTCTGGCCTCTGTCCCGAGGTAGGGAGTCGATATGGTTCACAATGTTGCCGTTATTAGGGGAGCCCGACGCTAGGAACATGCGGTCGTTGTTAATCACAGAGAACCTTTCATTCGCAAACCTTTTCAATGATTCGCTGCTTGTCGACTGAGGATCGACATCGATTAGCTCTATGTTGGCAAGAGTATCTCGCGTAGCCAGGCCCAAGCAGGTAAGGAGGGCAAGTGTGCTTTTGCCCACACCCCCTTTTGAATTTGCGAAAACTGCAGTCCTAGTTCTCGGTCTCTGATCGGATTGAGGCGTTCGCATCGTTATTGGGATACCTCGGTAAAGATTCAGCATTCGAAAAGTAACAATTTGATACGAGACCTGTCCCTTTGCTCTGTGTCGACGATTTGCCCTTTTTCTTTATTCTGAATCGGCTTCCTCTTCCCCAAAAGCCGTATTGGGACCCATGGCTGAGGTAAATGCAGATAATCGACTCTCACCTGCGCTTACACTCGAATCTGAGCCCCAGTCTGTAGATATGTCACCGACCAGTTTCGCTCCTTCCATGGTTTCGATCGAACCATACTGAATCTTTCCTCGGATCCGACCAGATGACTTTACGGTCAATTTGCCTGTCAGCGTTAGAGTTTCCTCAACAGTGCCCTCTACATCTGCGGTTTCTCCAGAAATATCTCCCTCGACAACCCCTCCGGGCCCAACTATTAAATGTTTTACAGATACTTTGCCAACAATCTTTCCGTCTATCCGTGCCGTACCGTCTATCGCGAGCGATGCACCTTCAAGATGTGTCGCTGCCCCAACGTAGAATTCATAATCCGAGTCTTTCGCCGTCATATTTGCTCCCCTTGTTTAAGTTACAAAATTGTTAAGTTTATTGAACAAATCTATTCTTCTCGAGTGCCTTTTAATCTGATTCATCGATTTGGCCGGCTTGAGTATTGTTTTTATCCAAATCGACCATGGGGATGAGAGCCCCATTTATCACTGCTCCAGCGCAAACTGAAAGCTTGCGATACTGCACTATCCCCGTAAAGTGCGCATTTGGCCCAATTATTACATTTTGCGTAGACGTAATTGACGCTTCGACTTTGCCGAATATTTCAATTGATGGGGAGTTTATCTCGCCTACCAAGATCCCGCCATCTAGAATCTTAACAACACCGTTTTTATCTCCGCCACAGCTCACGGAGCCATTGACTGTTCCAGCTACCAAAAATTCTTTTACAAAACTGAAGTCTCCACTTAGTGAAGTTCCCTCAGCAACAAGGCTGGCGGCTAGCGCGGATTTCATTTAGAAAAGTTCCTATCTATACTGACATATATGGTACTAAAACTGGCCCAGCGAGTGTGAGTTTCGGCAGAATTAGGTTGAATCAGTAAGTGCGAAATGCTCAGTCGTTTCGCACCAGACAGCTTGTTTCAACCAAACTGGACCGGATGCATCCTATTAACACCCCCACAATACTACACCAAGACCGCGGATGGATGAGTAATCCTGAGAATTTGCAGTATCAAAATTCTACCGATAGAACAGGAAAATTGGTCTCCAAGAAATTAATGACTAAATTAAAGTGTCATTGTGTCTCCTCCCCGACAAGTCTTAAAGCTAATTGCGTCGGGGCCGCAGTGGGCTTCACCGCAACATCAATTTTGACGCCCATTCTGTGGGATCAACCCGACAAAGATGGCCCAAAGCACCCTCCAAATCTTGTTGCTTGACCATGATCCAGCCTAAGAGTTGAAGCGTTTAACTGGCATGCGGCTAAAAGTGACTTACGACAGTGTTACGCGGACCATGTCAGTGCGCATCGGCATCATGCTGATTGCGGCTGGATTTGCTCTCATTCTTGCATGTGTAGCTGGAACGCTCCAGTTCTCAACCTTCGAAGTCGCTGGACATTCTGGGATACGCTCCCTTGCCGGCTTGTCAGTATTTGGCTGCATGATAGCCGCACTGGGTTCATTCGAATAAGAGTCAATCATTATGCTTAAGCAGGCTGATTTTTTCATTCTTCTTGCGGTGAGTATTTCCTTCGCCGTTTCAGGGTTTTTGTGGTTTTCTGGCCAAAGAGAGGAAGGGCTGTTTACCGCGATTTGGGTGCCCTCGATACTCTGCTTCGGAATCTACTTCAAGCTTGTGGTTATTGGAGCAAGGCAAAAATGACCAATCAAACTCTTTTACTGATCGCTGGATTGGTATTTGCGCTCATGATAACCGGCTTGTTCCTTACTCTTCATGCCGCTGGGTCTTGGCGAGACCCAAGCAAAGACAAAGAGAGCGCAGATTGAACACCATTCTGCTCGGGACCTGATGAAGTATTCCGTTTACGAATTAGGCGAGAAGGCCATTCTACTGTTCATCGGAATAGGTGCGTTTTGTGCCGCCGTGCTTCAGATTATCGGCACAGTACAAACCTTTAACTTCGAAATAGAGCAGCTGTTTATTCTGTTCATCTATGCAGAAGTTATCGGGATGGTGGGCGCTTACATATCCTCGTCGAGGATCCCGTTAACCCTGCCCATAATAATAGCGATTACTGCTCTATGCAGACTTATCGTGATGCAAAGCAAGGAAACTGAGCCCCTGCTTCTCCTGAGCGAGTCTGCCTCAATACTGCTTCTCTCGATCGCAGCCTACGTAATGAGCCTGAAAGGCAAAATCAGCCTTGAGAAACTCAAGGAACTGAGAGAAGGGGGTTAGGGGCATGTGGCCAGCGATCTCAGCGACTTCTGGAGGGGCGTGCTCAGTTGTAATGGTTCTGTGCAACACACCTGCTTTGCGTGCTAATAATGGGAATTATGCCATTTAGCCTCACCAGTGAGCAGAAAAAGCGAGTCGACCCGCGTTGATCGAACGTCATACGAGTGGCCAAAGACGGCGCCATAGCCCATTGCAGCAGCACAACATGTCGCTCACCTGCGCACACCCGTCGCTTCACGAACTTTTCGGGTGAGGCGTTTGGCTCGCACACGATTTGCGCGCTCGTTATGAATAGACAACAGCTATTGCTAGCAAAAATGCTTCCTAAGAGTCGGCTGCTGGGCCTCGTTTCAGCTGTTGCGCTGTTGCTCGCGCACATCACGCAGGCGACTGCAAAAAGCCCAGACAACGAATCTCTCCATGACTCAACAGTAGTATTTAATGCTGAGTTTTTCAAAAAATTTCAGCCGGTGTCAGTAAACGACATGATTGATCGCATTCCAGGCGTCGGACTGGCGCTCAGCCGCAGTGGCGGAAGAGGCCGAAGAGGCCTTGGTGGCGGCGGAAACGAAATTTTAGTAAACGGCCAGCGAATTACGGGTAAATCAAACAGCAGCCGGGACCAGCTCGGGAGAATCGCAGCCGATCAGGTCGACTACATCGAAATAATACGTGGAACCTCTGAGGAAATCGACGTCAGGGGCGCTACCCAAGTAATTAATGTTGTGCTGCTAGAAACAAAGTCGCGATCGAGTCTCGCGGCAGAGATCAATGCCGACAGAGTCCAGGATGGCAATATAGCTCCTGGAGGGAGGTTCTCATACACGGGCTTATCCGGCAATTTCAACTATTTGCTGGCAGTAGAGTCTGAACCTAGATACCGCAAAACGCACACCTTCGAGTCAAGCAGGGACGCAAATGGCAATCTGCTTGAGATTCGTGAAGAGTCAATTATTCGCGATCAAAACGACCTTAAAGCTAGCGTCAATCTTGGTTACCAGTTTGAAAACAGCCTCCTCCAACTCAACGCACTCCTAGGTAGAACTAACCCTCCAACCGATTTACGGCGGAAAATCTTGGACTTCAGGCGAGCCGAAATTACGTCAAGGTATGTCAGGGAGGATAACAAATTTATCCGCGATAATTGGGAAGTAGGCGGAGATTATGAGTACGAGTTTGATTCCTCGGCAAAATATCGCGTGCTTTTCTTGATTAATGACTCAGTATCTGATTTCACTCGCAAGCGCTTCGACATTCGAGATAGCGGAGAAGACAAAGAACTATTCATACGCAGCCTAGGGCGCGACAGAGAACAAATTCTGCGGACCTCCTACACGTGGAATATCTTTTCGGAACATGCCCTAGAGTTAGGTGTAGAGGGGGCACACACGATTCGGAACAACGGGTTGCTTCTAGGAACGAAGTTCTCCCAAACTCAAGTATCCGAGATTACAGGCGGTCTACCTGCTGTGCAGGTCGACAATGCATTCTCAGAGATTCAAGAGAGACGTTATGAGTACTTTGGTATACATAACTGGCAACTAAACGATCGCATGGCTCTGGAGAGTCAGCTTATATTCGAGGACTCAACAATTGAGCAGACAGGGGACATAGATAACGCGCGAAGTTTCAATTTTTTGCGCCCGCGTGTCGACTATCGTTTCGACATCACTCCCACAGTTCAATTCAGGGCAACTATCGAAAAAGAAGTGTCTCAGCTCAGCTTCTCCGACTTCAGCGCATCTCAAGACAGTAGTGATGACGATCAGAACATTCAGGGCGGCAACCCTGATGTGGTTCAGGAGCAGTCATGGCGTTATGACCTTAATCTTGAATACCGCCTCCCTGAAGGGCTAGGAGTCATAAACACCCGGGTGTACTATAGGGAAGTTGAAGGCGTTATTGGCCGCATTGACGTATCTGAGTCTGATGACAATCTTCTCTCAGCGAGAGGCAACATCGGTGACGGAAGGCGTTATGGTATTAACGTTCAAGGTAGCTCAAAACTGCGTTACCTGGGCCTGCCTGACGCAATTGCTACAATGAGCATCGGTCTCGGGGACTCAGACGTTATAGACCCATTTTTGAATCGTAAACGCCGGATGCGATCCTACCCCAGCCGGTGGTCAACGCGCGCAAGCTTTCGACACGACTACCAACCTTGGAACTTTAGCTACGGGTTCAACTATAGCTGGTCTGATCAGCAGGGAGAGCAGCGCGTAAACTTCGATTTGTTCGATATCGAGAGAGAGATAGATGAATACAACCTTTCTTTATTCCTGGAGAAGCGCACCTCGAATGGAATTACCTTCCGTTTTGATGTAAGAAACGCGAATAACCGAGAGTCCTGCAGGATTCGAACTCGATATGAAGGTCGTATTAGCAACGGAATAGTCGAAGAAATAGAGGACTACTGCCGGGCCGAAGGAATTCTTTATGCCTTAAAAATAAGGCATACCTTCTGAACTGTGTGCCGGTTATAACAGCGCAAATGTCTTGAATTTGAGTAATCCTTTCAAGCAAGGTCATTTCAGTTCTCTGGCATTTCCTGAGTAATTTCGTAGCAAGGGTTAGGTTTACGAGCTGCACAGAGACAAGCATAATGAACCCCTGCGTCTCTTGGTTTCTGCATGAGACCGCCGTAGTCAGAATTCTTCTTTGAAAGGAAAGCAGATTGCTGAGCACGCTTGAAAACACGTCACTAGCTATCTGGGTTGGAGAATCACTCTGGGCATATCCCTCGCTTCTTGCATGTCATATCGTCGGTCTTGCTATCGTAGTCGGGTTGTTCACGATGCGAGATTTAAAGCTGCTTGGCTTTTTTCGAGGTATAGATCACCGGGTATTTTCCGATCTCACCCCGGTTGTTGTCGCCGCATTCTGCCTCAACGCTTTGTCAGGCTTTTTGCTGTTTAGCTCTCAGGCCAGTTACCTTGCAACTAGTGTGCCTTTCCTTACAAAACTCGCCTGTATATCGATTGGACTAGTCTGCGCGATCAGCATTCAGGCAAGTTGCAAAAGATCAATCGCTGGTAATCCCGAAACACTCGCACCCGGCAGACTTACCCTAGTCTTCGCGTGCATATCCCTTTCGGCATGGACAGGCGCCATCATTGCTGGCCGCCTGATCGCCTACATTTTTTAGCCTAATGTGGTCCGCTCTCGCCAATCTTGCCGACGGCAGTCCGGTCAACCTATGGATTCAGGATACCTTCTGGCTCTGGCCGGTAATGGAAATCACCCATTTTCTTGGGCTGGCTCTTTTGTTTGGCGGCTTACTGGTTGTTGATCTTCGCATGGCTGGTCATCTCAAAGGAGTCACGCCGTCATCTACCCATCAGCTACTGCCGTTGGTACTGATAGGCTTTACGCTAAACCTCATCACCGGTGTGCTCTTCTTTTTTGGTGACCCGGCTCGCTACTCGATCAACATCGGGTTCCAGATCAAAATGTTACTAATCACCATAGCCGGCCTAAATGCTCTTTTCTACCACTGGCGAGTGAGTCCGAGCATGGTTGAATGGGACGAGACAACCGAACCACCAAGACTAGTGAAGTTTGTGGCTTATGTATCACTCACCTGCTGGTTTGGCGTGTTGCTCAGTGGCCGCCTGATTCCCTACGTGGGGACCGGCTGACCAAAACCACTCAAAATCAGTCGTATTTAGAAGGATAGAAGCGCACCGAAGTGCGGGAAGCTTCTGGGTCGCAATCATAAGGCTGCAGACGGTAGTCGGGCCCCGAAGGCAACCATCTAGTGGTATAAGAAGTTGGCTCCTGCAGAAACATCGGATCTTCTACGGTCAGCGTGAGCTTGAGTTCTTCACCTTCTCGCCAATAACGCTCGGTGACAACTTTTTGCGAAGAAGACGGAATCCCGTTGTAATCATCAAAACCGGCAATATCAAAAACGAAATGAGTCGTCGTTACAAAAAGTGAACCACCTTCGTAATGACCGACCGAAAACCCCTGCAAGCTGAAATCGATCGCCGCAGGTTCGCGCCCATCGAGCCATACGGTTCTCAACTGATCATCCTTCTCATAGCGAAACATTACCCTGTCAGGCCATTGGGTTACCTGCATGGCATATGGGTCATACTGGATAGCCGGTGAAGACGCCGGTTGGCAATCATATTTGGGCGCCATGGTTTCTTCCCAAACCTCCTGATACGCCAATGCGCGCGAATTAAGCTTGGGGAAATTGTCTTCTCCCCATGGCACATCCGCGCCGTTCACAGGACGCACACTGAATCCACCATCCCAAATACCATTTAAGTCGGGAATGTCATCGTCTTTTTGTTGTGCACGAATCAAAGAAACATTGAAGATGCTTACAGTAAAAAGCAGTGCAACGCCGGCAAGTCTTTCATAATATCTCATGCGTAGACCCCTACTTACTATCGTTTTCGCGAACGCGACCGCCTTCTAAAACAGGCCGTCCGTCCTCGCGCGTCATGCGCACACAGCAAAGCCCGTTCGTGCCCTGTGCCCTAGAGCGATTACCCGCCACATTTACGGTCATACCCACCGCGAGTGTATCTGGTGTCCATCCGACACGCCGAAGGCTGACCGGCGCACCGAGTTCGACCTGCCACTCCACCGCATTCCCAACCTCATCGGAGACATTCAAAAAAAGAAAAGCATGGGGGTTTCGAAAAACGAACCGGGTAATCGTGCCACTTATCTCTACACGGTCCTCAGGGTCATAAAATGGTGCGCTGGCATGATGTGCAATGACCGGTGCACCGATCAAAACCATTAGTGCAAGGCCAACGGCAATCAGTAACTGGCGATTCATCAGTATTTTCTCCTGTTAGGAATACCAGCTGCGCTAGCTTACGCAAGAAACTCAATTGGTAGCCCGGCCTAAGAGTTATCGGACTCTTGTTTCTACTGGCATCTGATACACACTACGGCTTCCTCTGTGACTCTATTGCCTTTTGTCCGACTCTACATCAGACAGTCTTAATTTGTCCGCTCAGGGTCCGTCTGTAAAGTAACTGGGTATAGGGTATGACCTATCTCCACGGCAGTCAATTCGCCTTCAACCGTTTACCAATTCTACCGGCTGTCCGTGTGGCGTTCTCAAATAGGCTTCTCTCCATGCCTGCATTCTTTGCGTCAACTCACTGGCCTCTGACAGGCCCTTGTTAATCGCAAGATTTTCGAGCGCGGCTAACCAGTGCTGATAATAGCTTTCACCTATGACTTCTTCGTCACTCTTCCTGCCACCCATTCCGTAACCGACACCATTCACACTGTTATGATGCAAGCCGCCGCGAATCGCTTGAGCGAGGGCTTCAGACCACTCTCCCCAGCTAAAAACGCCGCTTTCATGCAAGGCAATCACCAGACTAAACGCCTGAGCCTCCCAGGGAGCCTTGAACACGGGCTCACCGCTTTCGATGGGTTGGTCAGGAAATAGCGGCATCAGGAGGTCGGCTCAAGATAGGGTTCCCACAGATCAACGTAAACCGATTGGGAACAAGACTTTGAGCCCCACAAATCATGTCCCTCGAATCGGAGACAATAGAGGTGCTCGCCGGCGCGCTGTCCTTTTGCATTTTGATCTGGGTAAACATGCGTCCCATAATGGTCCACAACAACTCCGTTGGCGCCCTGAATGTAGGTCGGCACACGTGTATGGCCGGCTTGTTGGCGTCTTAGGACTCGAATCCGGTCTCCAGATCGAAAACTCGGTGGCCTCGAATCAGGCAACAGCGTCGGATTCCCTGTGCTAAGAATTTTTCGAGCATCCGCAGCATCAGGCACCCTAAAACATTCCGCGTGCTGTTCAATTTGCGCTACCAGATCTTTTTCCTTGAGTAACTTCTCTAGGCCTTCTAGCCAATTTTCATAGTAGCTGTGCTTTAGATAGTCCGTAGGATGTTGACACTCACGGGCATGACGTGATTCATCAATATTCCACTGACCCAGCATGCCCGTAGCTAGCGTGAGCGCAAAGATTCGACGCTCCCATTCCGAATGGAAGAGCGGCTCTTCGCATTCCGGCTCAGCATTAACAGGACCAAAACCCTGTCGGCCACCCAAATCATGGCCACCGTTCATTTAGCGCCCTCATTTCCGGGTCGAGCCATTTCGACTCCGATCATGCTATTGCGCGTCACCAAGCCCTGCAGCTGCGATTCACTCAAATTCTCGGTGCCCGGGGGTCGCTCGGGCAGAACCAAGTAGCGCATCTCGGAGGTGGAGTCCCAAACCCGAATGTCTGTGTGCTCAGCCACCGAAGTGCCGAACTCTGAAAGCACTTTGCGCGGTTCACTCACTGCTCTGGCTCGGTAGGGAGCCGATTTATACCACACAGGTGGCAAGCCGAGCAGTGTCCAGGGATAACATGAGCACAAAGTGCAGACCACCAGGTTATGAATATCAGGAGTGTTCTCAACAACAGTGAGATGCTCTCCCTGTCGACCAAAGTACCCGAGCTCAGCGACCGTTGCGGTCGCGTCCTCAAACAGTGCCTGCTTGAACGACAGATCCGACCAGGCCTTGGCCACCACATGCGCTCCGTTTTTCGGGCCGACTTGATGCTCATAAGTTTCAATGATGGCATCCAAAGCATCCCGCTTCACCAGCCCTTTTTCAAGCAGGAGGCTCTCCAACGCCTTGACACGAAGCTCAAGATCGGAGGGCAGGACGGTATGATCGTGGTCATGCGACATAAGTAATATGCACCTTTGAGTCTAACGTTGCTCGCGAGACGGTCATGTTTCTGTCCCAGCCTATTCCACTCATTTAAGTAGATTGTCACACCGAAGCTAGCGACTCAAGCCATGACGGAAATCATTCCTAATGATCAATATGAAGCCACAGCCGCAAGGTTTTTTACGTGGCTACAAACAGAGAAGATTGCACCTCAATGGATACTGTATGATCAAGAAGACATTCAGCGTTTCAGAAACTACTGCGCCGGAGGCCTCATACCGGACGAAATAATCCATGGGCTCGACGAAACATTCAAATGCCAACGAGTTAGAAGGCCTCGTAAAACTGCTAAACCAAAACTGGCACTGGTCAGCGTGCGCGTTTGGAGAGGAAGAGGCCAAACGCATGGCAAGGGCCATAGAATTGAATGGGCACTGCCGCCAGGGATTTTTTGTGAGTAACTTGTATTTCGCAGACGGTCAAGAGGCCCAATCAAACACAGATCTCGTTCTATCAACTACAGAGGCTACTTGATCGTCGGGCAATTCAGTCGCGAGTTGCGGCGCAGTAAGAAATCTTTTCGGTATATTCTCTCGCTAGGGTATACCTACCGTTTTAATCAAAAATCAGACGAGCTCAACCCGGTGTTCTAGCGGCAAGCAGAATGTAAATGAAGACCCAACACCAATCGTGCTCTCTAATCCGACGGTTCCGTTGTGCTTTTCAGCGATATTTCTCACGATAGACAAGCCAAGCCCTGTTCCACCCAAACTTTGAGCGCGAGCCTTTTCTACTCTATAAAAGCGCTCGAAAATGCGTTTCTGATCCTCGTCACTAATTCCTAAACCATCATCACTTACACGCAGTCTTACCTTCTCCTCATCGCTTTCTAATGTGATGGTTATCAGTCCGCCCTCTTCTGTGTATTTGATCGCATTATCTAAAAGGTTATCGATAAGCTGACTAATATCAAAGCTGTCTACAAACAGGTATAAATCTGTATCAGGCAATTCTGTTATTATGCGAAGTCCTCTTTCTGTAGCAGAACCTTCTGCTACCCTCACAGCATTGATGACTAACTCGTTAATATTAGTTCTTAAGAATTCTTCCTTGCCGCGATTACTTTCCAGACGAGAGATTGTCATCAGGTCATCGATTAATTGGGCCAACCTCAAACTTTGAACATGCAACCTCTCCAAGAAGTGTGCAGATTTCTCTTTTTCAATTTCTTTAGCCTCCAATAATGTTTCTGTAATAGCTCTTATTGCCGTGATAGGTGTTTTTAATTCGTGTGACGCATTGGCGACAAAGTCGGTCCTTACTCTCTCCAGATTTCTTAAGTGGGTTACATCGTGCAACACCAAGACTGCACCTATCGGCTCGGAGCGGTCATTGCGTAGAGATGCAGCATAAACATCAAGAGCATTAGATGAAGAGGCCCTTTGAAAATCTACATGGATATTCACTACTGAGTTATTTTGGATTGCACTATCAAGTGCGTCAGTTATATCTTGATTTCTTATAGCGTGCCAAATAGGCTGACCTACGCAATATTGAGGCTCTACTGATAAGAGCCGCGCAGCAGCATCATTGATGTGCAGTACGTTTTGCGTCAAGTCTACGTCTATAACCCCCTCAACCATGCATGTGAAAACAGTTGCTAACCTATTCCTGTCTTTAGCAACTTTATTATAGTTTTGCTCTGATCGCCTAGCGATGCGATTAAAAGATTCTGCGATCCCGCTTAAACCCACTCCACTGACTGCAGGAATTCTTGTGTCAAATTTCCCGCTTGCTATGTCCTTTGCTATCGAAGAGACTGCGTCGATTCTGTTCGCCTGATAGCCGAAAAAGATAAAACCAAGAACGAGGACAATTGTAACAATGACGATTGTATTTCGAGTCACCACAGAATTTTCACCTCTTACCATAGCGCTGATCTCAGTCAAGGGCTTTGCAACTCTGACGAAACCTATCACCCCCCCTGTTGAATTTACTGGCAATGCAAGATACCGGTATTCCTGGCCTAGAGCAGAGCTATATCGGTTGGTTGAGCCAATTCCAGTAACAAGGGCGGCCTGGATTTCTGGTCTGCGCAAATGATTATCCATTGCCAGTGGATCTTGGTGAGAGTCAGCAAGTACTCCACCAAATAAATCAATTAAAGTGATTCGCAGGGACGATATCTCTGATTGCTTTTTCACGTATAGTTTTAGACTTTCAGAGCTATCTGCAAGTGTAGCTGGCGAAATGCTGCCGGCCAGTAACTTTGCCGTTACCTGCATTGAGTCTTCGAGCTCATGGAGACTTCTAGATTCACTATTATTCAAGGAGGCAATTAGAATAAAACATGCCCCTAGCGAGGTTACTAATGCATATCCCAAAAACGCTCTCAAAAAATATCGTGACTTAAAAAACATACAAGACGCCAGGTATTAAGCTTTCTGAAAGTTTGTAATAAATGATTAAGAAGCGGCTTCACAGCCTAATTAAACCTCACGCAGCCGATAGCCTACTCCTCTAATCGTTTCAATCATGGGTGGTTCCACATTCATTTTTTTCCTTATCGCTCGAATATGAACATCTATATTCCGATCCACGACAAACGATTCCCCTCCCATTGCGTTGGAAAGCAAATGATCTCTAGTGAATACGTGCCCAGGATTAAGTGACAGGTAGTGTAATAATCTAAATTCGGTGGCTGTAAGACTGATCTGTGAACCTGAAACAAAGACTTGGTACTTAGCCGGATCTATTAGCAACTCACGAATTTGTATTGCAGCATCATCATTGGTTACATCCACCAACCGACCTCTGCGCAGAACGGCTTTAACACGAGCTATGAGCTCTTTTGGACTGAACGGCTTTGTTAAATAATCGTCAGCACCAACTCCTAACCCAAGCACAATATCACTCTCTTCTCCTTTGGCGGTCAGCATAACAATAGATGTATCTTTGGTATGGGGACTATTCTTAATAGATCTGCAAATCTCAATGCCATCTAAGCCTGGGAGCATCAGGTCTAGTACAACGAGATCTGGCTGAATTTTGCTTACTTGAGTGAGACCTTTAATACCATTCGAAGAAGTGTAAACTAAGAACCCTTCTCTCTTGAGGCTGAAGGTCAATGCATCGAGGATGTCCGGCTCATCTTCGATAATTACTATTTTTCTTGTAGTCAATTGATCAGATCCGTCACCAAGCGAACATACAATACGGCTTATTTAAAATAGCAAGGCCAATAATCACTCTGCGTGGCGAACGACCTTTCCGTCAACAACGAATATAACGTCTTCAGCAATGTTTGTGGCTAGATCTCCGATTCTTTCCATATTACGACTGCAAGAGAGCAGATTTATTGCGGAGCCTGCGACTGCAGGCTGCTCTGCGACCAAGCTTTTTACTATCGCATACATATCCCTGTTTATTTGGTCGACCTGATCATCCATCTCGATTATTTTACGGGCGAGTTGATCATCTAGCTTAACGAGCGAGTCTAAAGAACTTCTCACCATGGTGCGAACGAGATCTGGAAGACCTTGCATAGGCTGACTCAGGTCAGGTATGACTTCAGATTCCATAAGGTCCTTAGCTCTTTCGGCAATATTTTTTGCAATATCACCCATCCTCTCAAGATCGTTATTCACCTTTAGCACAACTACTAGGAACCTTAAATCAACTGCGACAGGCTGATGCAAGGCGAGAATCTTCAAACATTCTTCTTCAATTTGAACTTCCATCTCGTTGATTTGTTCTTCATTAGTAAGCACCTCTTCAACATATGAGCTGTCTCTATGATTTAAAGCAAGGAATGCATTGTTAATGGCTAACTCAACCATATTGCCAAGTCTAAGCATTTCTTTTTTGAGCTTATCTAAGTCTCTATGCAAATGTAGTGACATTTAACTCTCCGGATCTATCCAAAACGCCCAGTGACATATTGCTCCGTCCGCTGTACTGACGGCCGTGTGAAAATACGCTTAGTAACATTGAACTCAATCAAATCCCCCATCTCCATGAAAGCCGTATAGTCAGATATACGTGCAGCTTGTTGCATGTTATGAGTTACGATCACTATCGTGTAGCGCTGCTTTAATTCAAACATGAGATCTTCAATGTGAGCAGTTGAAATAGGATCAAGCGCTGAACACGGTTCATCCATCAATAAAACTTCTGGTTCCATCGCGAGTGCTCGGGCTATGCATAATCTCTGCTGCTGACCTCCCGAAAGGTTAAGAGCAGAATCACGGAGTCTGTCTCTTACTTCATCCCATAAGGCGGCTTGTTTTAGCGATCTTTCCACCAATTCGTCCAGAGACCCCTTATATCCATAATTAAGGGGACCCCAGGTAATGTTTTTATATATTGATTTTGGGAATGGGTTGGGTTTTTGAAAAACCATCCCAATCCTTCGGCGGACTTCTACCGGGTCTACATCGTTGCCGTACAGATCTTCATCAGCGAAGACAAGCTCCCCTTCAACTCTTGCGCCCTCGACGAAATCATTCATACGGTTCAAAGAACGGAGTAGAGTACTTTTGCCACACCCGGAAGGACCGATTATCGCTGTAATCCTGTTTCTTCGAATATTGAAAGATACATTTTTTACCGCTTGGACTTCGTGGTAATAAATGCTCACATCGCGAAGCTCTAAGACCGACTTCTTCCTCATCTTAAAATGACCACCGAACTCTCCTGCCTGTTTAAAAAGTTCGCTCATTATCTAATTCTTTTCTCTGTTTTGTTGCGAATGTAAATCGCAGTTGAATTCATCAATAGTAAAACTACCAGCAACACGATGATTCCAGCCGCCGCAAGCTCATGAAATTCTTGTTGTGGCCGGGATACCCAATTGTAAATTTGAATCGGTAGCGCCGTAAATGAATCCATAGGGCCTTCCGGCAGAAAGGCAACGAAGGTTAAAGCGCCTATCATGACAAGAGGCGCGGTCTCACCAATTGCTCGTGAAAGGGCAAGGATTACACCCGTCATAATGCCTGGAAAAGAGGCAGGTAAGACATGGGCCCAGGTCGTTTGCCATTTTGTAGATCCGAGTGAGTATGCGGCATATCTGATGCTGACAGGGACAGTCTTGATTGCTTCCCTGCTCGCTATAATTATCACTGGGAGAATTAACAGGCTCATGGTCAGAGATCCTGAAACAAGGCTTCTCTCGAGCGCGAGAAAGCGGACGAATATCGCTAAACCAAGAATCCCATAGACAATAGAAGGCACACCAGCCAAGTTCGCTATATTCACTTCGACAAGTCTCGAAATACGTCCTTGCTTCGCGAACTCTTCTAAATACAGTGCTGCTGACACGCCAATAGGAATAGATATAAGAGCAACGAGGGCTATTAACCATATCGTCCCCACAAGTGCTGATTTTATGCCAGCTCTCTCGGGGAACCGCGATGGAAAACTGTCTATAAATTGCCAATCCAACCATCGGAAACCATCTATAGACACCTGGAAAAGCAACACTGCAAGCAGCAACACACTCGACCAAGTTACCGCGCCACAGAAAATTGAAAACATCTTTGCCTTAAAATGGCGTTTCGCGAGATTGCGGTTTTCACTTTCTGAGTTAAAAGTCACAGAGCTACACCTCAGTCATAAACTTCGCGAAATCGATTTAAGATTAGCTGTGATAGGACATTTATCGCCAACGTAATACCGAATAACAATGTCGCAACAGCAAACAGCGTTTGATACGCAATTCCACCAGTTGGGGTATCGCCTAGGCTCACCTGCACAATGTAGGCGGTCATTGTTTGCACACTTTCAAACATGCTTAGTGAAATGTTTGGCGTCTGCCCCGCAGCCAGGGTAACTGCCATTGTCTCACCAATCGCCCTCGAGATAGCTAAAAGAAAGGATGCCATAACGCCAGACAGACTGGCAGGCACAACGACTCTGGTCGTCACCTCGTATGACGTTGCTCCTAACGCATAGGCTCCTTGTCTCAGAGCGGTAGGGACAGCCCTCATCGCATTGTCGCTGAGCGTAGCAACCATGGGGAGTATCATTATACCTACGACGATCGCTGCGCTTAGCGCATTGAAGACTTGAATATCTGGGAAAATAGTCCGAAGTGAGGGGGTAACGAAGGTTAGAGCGAAGTAGCCATAGACAACAGTGGGGATTCCAGCTAGGAGTTCCAAGATCGGCTTCACTATGCCTCTAACTCGATCAGACGCGTANTCGCTCAGATAAATNGCGNTAGCGAGGCCAGCAGGAATAGCTATCACCGCAGCCCCAATGGTCACTATNANAGTACCCCANAGTANAGGAAGCACACCAAATGAACTCGGCTNAAATAAGGGTGTCCAGGNAGTGCCCAGGAAAAACTCAGCCGGAGAAACTACATCNAAGAATTTCAGCGTCTCGGACACTAGCAGAACGATTATGGCTGCAGTAGTAATCACAGAGACNAGNGCACACAAGGCGAGCCATGCTTTNATGCAAAACTCGCCCCAGCGGATTTTCGATGCTTTCAGNGTAGACATTTTTAACTTTGATTNANCTNCGAAGGATCTAGTCTACTCCAATTGAGTGTTTTAAGTATCGATTAAAANCACGACTNCACAAAAGATTCNTNAGCTNGAACTAAATNAGCTGANANNANTCATGCTTAGCTGCTTTAGTAGNGTCGCAGTGCATCTCTAGAAGCTNGATACATCTCTTCCGGCAACTCNATGTATCCGACCTCATTCGCAATTCCTGCCGCGTTATCGATATAAAACTCAACAAATGATCTTACCTCAGGCCTCGCTAGACTATCTGTATTTAAGTACACGAAAATCGGTCTGGATAATGGCGAGTATGTGCCNTCATTGATTGATCGNGCGGTTGGCGCTACCGGGCCATTACCNTCATCTATGGGAACGATTTTCAGATTNTCCTGATTCTCGATGTAGTATGCGTAACCGAAAAATCCAAGGGCNTTCTCATCACCACTAATTCCTTGAACTAGNACATTNTCATCCTCACTTGCCGTGTAATCAGGCCGAGAAGCCCCTGATTCTCCATTAACNGCCTCAGTGAAATANTCAAAAGTCCCAGAATCAGTGCCNGGACCGTANAGCCTTATNGGCAGTTGGGGCCAATTCGGCCTGATGTCGTCCCAGCTATCAACCATACTGCCTGGCTGCCAAATCATTCGAAGCTCATCAACCGTTAAATGNTCTACCCAAGTATTGTTTGGATTAACAACAACAGACAGACCGTCAAAAGCGACCGGTATTTCTAGGTAGTCAATGCCATTANCCCTTGCTTCTTCGACTTCTGAATTTTTAATNGTCCGGGAAGCATCGTTGATNTCNATTTCACGAGACAGGAANTTTTTAAANCCNCCCCCTGTTCCGGAAACCCCAACGGTCACCCTCACACGAGGCGCCACNGATAAGAACTCTTCCGCTATAGCTTCACTAATCGGGTAAACGGTGCTTGATCCGTCTANACTAACAGTNCCGCGAAGCTCGCCCACNGCTTCTTGTNCTGCCTCATCNNTATTTTCAGAGCANGACCAAAGGACNACGCNAAAGGATACCAACAACAACANTTTNGAGAATATAGAAGTTTTCATANAAATCGNTCCCACATCGTAATTGCANAANTTTGATTCAGTTTGGCACTACTCTATTAAGGTTTNATAAAGAACCGCATGTGAATGAGANAAACACGCTAGCTTNGGAAATATGGCCCGCTTNTTTGCTCCGCAGNGGATGTACTCTNTTGNNAGACTGCCATTTCGGGNGTAAGCAAANTCAATATAAGACCACGTATCTTAATTTNACCTTCATAATAACTTAATAATTATTTGGGATNATTTTACNAAANNGTAACACTTNAGNNACAAATCGGNGTANCCAAAATGAATCTCACGTCTAATCATCGCCGGCATATCTACACAGGCATCGCATTCGGAATGCTCGGCATTGGCAACACCGCGCTCGCAGCTGACCAAGAATTGCTAGACATATTGTTAGCAAACGGCGCAATTACCGAAGAGCAATATGAGAACCTAATCGGACGAGATACTGTATCTGGTGAAGAAATCTTAGCCAACACGAACAGTGCCTCTGAAATTAATGGCTCATCCGCTGATTTTATTGTTCGGCAGCTTGAGGAACAGTTTCCGGTCAAAGCCACTCAAGAAAGCTCGGGGTTCAGGCTTGAAACACGAGATGGAAATTGGAGAACCGATCTACAATGGCGTGCACAAACTAGATTCACCACTCCGTATCGCTCAGATCCGAGACAGATTTCCTCGTTTAACTCGGAGCAAAATAATTTTGAAGCGCGCCGGCTGAGAATGAAGATTGGGGGGCACGGGTTTCAACCTTGGCTACGATACTATTTCGAGGTCGATCTCCAGCCATCTCGGGATTATGACGACAGCAGCTCTAGTTCTAGCGCAAGGGTTATCGACTGGAGATTGGACATCGCGAAATGGGACTGGGGCAGTGTTCGTGTTGGGCAATGGAAGGTGGATTTAAACAGAGAACGCGTCGATTCCTCAGGACGCCAGCAATTCGTTGAAAGATCGATCGCAAATCGCGTTTTCACAATGGACCGCCAAGTCGGAATTCAACTAAGAGGTCACTTATTTCAAAGTACATTAGCCGACATGCGCTATTATGCTGGGGTCTTCAACGGCGAAGGCCGAAGTGTTAATAACGCAGACGACAACCTGATGTATATGGGTCGCTTGCAATGGAATTTCTTGGGCCGAGATCTGTCCTGGCGGCAGACCGATGTCGAGTACACAGAGAAGCCGACCGGCAGTTTCGCTATCGCTGGATTTACGAATACCGGTGCATGCACCCGTTGGTCTTCTTCAGGGTGTGGAAACTTGGATGGTTTCACTAAACCAGCCTCCGCAGGTAAGGATCAGTTCGCAACCAACCAAGCTGTGCAAGAATTTGCATTCAAATACAGAGGGTTTTCCGCGCAACAAGAATTTCACCGCAAGAGGATTGAAGATAGGGCGACGGGGGCGACCTACGAGTTAACAGGCGGTTACGCTCAAGCAGGATACTTTTTCAGTAACATTCTCTCTTCGGTCCCCAAGCCACTTGAACTTGCAGTTCGCTATGCGTTTGTCGACGAACCCAATGCAATGGATTTGACTAGAGAAAACAACCGTGAAGAATTCACTATCGGTGCGAATTGGTTCTTCGCGGGGCATAACAATAAGCTTACCCTAGACTTTTCTTGGCTCGATCTCGACGATACTATGCTGTTTCAAGAGGAATCTGACACTAGACTACGATTTCAATGGGACGTATCGTTTTAGGACGATTAAGGAAAGCGCGAATTACGGCACGCGGGTTACCTCATCATGTTTGGTAGAAGAAGAAGTCTAACCGTAAGGAAAGCGGCGAGCTTGTTAGCCCAGGTCAGCCAATCAGACCGCCGCAGATGGAATCACACAGAATTAGTGAGCAGCCGCTGAAGTTGCGCGTCTGAAGCGATAACGAATAAAAGGGTTGAGTAGACGGGCTAGGCCTTTCGTAAAAGTCAACGGGCTATCTAAAACTGCGAAGCACAGGCATCCCTCTTCACTTGCAGGTCGGTGCAAGTCCCCTGAGGTTCGGACAACGAAGTCTGATCTCTTGTAGTGGCCTGACTCATCCTCAAAGCTACCATCAAGGACCAACGTGACTTCATTACCCTGATGCTTATGAATGGGTACCTGGCTGTTAGGCTTCATGTACAGAAATTCGCACTGAGTTTGGTCATCCAAGGTGACGGCTGCCTGGTTAATGCCTCCGGCAAGATGCTTCCAGACTAAGCCGTTCGAGGCGACTTTCGCGAGCGCCCTGGGCAATGTCACACTGTGATCCAGCATATGGATTTCGGGAACATTGTCTAACGGAACCTCGTCACCCTTGACCTGCGGATGCTCGACGATGCTGTCAATCATAGAAGAAAAATTGATACTCTTGGCCTTGGTATCGGGCGTACGTCTTAGCCACTCCTCTGAAGCAGCCACTTCTAACTTACTTATCGTGTCATTACATTTCGGGCACATCTCGACGTGAGCGGCAATGGCCACGTTCATTCCAGGTGTCAGGGTTCCCTGAGCAAATCCCTCGAGCTGTTCCGTTGTCGGGTGATATTTTGCGTCGATATTCATACTTCGGTACCAACCATTTGTCTCAATTTACCAACCCCCAGTCGGAGCCGCGACTTAAGAGTTCCCAGGGGAATGTCAAGCACAGCCGCCGCCTCTTCGTGAGTGCGGTCATGTATGTAAATTTGTTCAACAACAGCCCGCTGAGCGTCGGGCAGTTGGCCATAAAAACTTTGGATTTTGCTGACCTCAACCTCCATAGTGCCTTGCTCCTCATGCACCAACTGCGAGTCCACGTCGCTCTCTTGCGGCCATATGTCGTCTGCGCTGACCGTCGACGGCTGGCGCTTCATCTTGCGGAGGATGTCGAAGCACCGGTTTCTCGTGAGCGTGAAAATCCAGCTTTGTGCAGTTCCGCGATCCAAATCGTAGAGCGGTGCTTTCTGCCAAACCGTTAACATTGCTTCCTGCACAAGGTCGTGCGACAGCTGCTCGTTTCGCGTTAGCTTCATGCCCATGGCATAAATTTTGTTCGAGAAGCGAGAAAAAAGCTCATTGAATGCTGCGCGGTCTTGGTGATTGCCAACCTCGATTAGCAGGCGCTCGTCGCTGTCTGTAGCCCCGCTGGCGGCTCTCGCCGCAGTCGAAGACGCAGAATCCTTGATAAACTTGTTGTTGGCTAGGGAGCCCATAAGTATGCTTCCAGCGCCAGAGATTATGTGATCCATCATGTGCTTAAACGTGTTTCAAGCGGTCATGGATCACATAGGCCTGGCTGTGAATGAATGGTGATCTAAACATTAACAGACTCCGTTAAGGGATGATACACGCAAAAAAATTATGGGTTTAGCCCTCTATGACACCCACTCCCGAACTTAAGTCTGCTCAAAACCTTACCAGCGCGGACTATTTGGCTTCGCGTGTAAAGGAAGCGTACCATAGCCTTGGGACAGACAATCTGTCTGACATCGAGTCTCTCTACGCTTCAGATATTTATTTCGAAGATCCTTCCCATGCAGTTCAGGGCCGACCAGCACTGATGCGGCACTTTGCAAAATTGTTTGTCAATCTCGATAAGTGCTCATTCAAGTATCACTCAACTATAGTCAATGATACTGACGTCTTCATGACCTGGACGATGTTCTTGAACCACCCGAAGTTGCGCTCCGGAGACACTGTCAGGGTAGAGGGCGCTAGCTATCTACGCACCCGGAATGGCAAGGTATACTATCACCGCGACTATTTCGATTTGGGATCCATGCTTTATGAGAATGTCCCGCTACTCGGCCCGATCATACGCAAGCTCAAACAACGCCTCGGGCAATGAACATACTGATTACCGGCACTACCTCCGGGATCGGTCTGCAACTGGCAAAAGACTATCTGAAGGCCGGCCATACCGTTTACTGCTGCGGGCGTAACGACTCGATACTTCGTGAACTGGCAAGCCAATATGGCGCGAGGGCCGCGCCACTACGTTTTGATGTTCAGAGTCGACACGACTGCTTGCTCGCCCTATCTTCAGTCCCCGAACTGGATCTCGTTATTCTCAACGCTGGCACCTGCGAATACATTGATGCCAGTAACTTCGATGCGTCCAGCTTCGAGAGGGTTATCCGCATCAACGTAATCGGCATTTCCAACTGTCTCGAAGCGCTAATTCCGAAATTGAAGGCGGGATCTTGCCTTTCAATGATGGGCAGCAGTTCCAGCTATCTCCCGTTGCCGAGAGCCGAAGCGTATGGCGCGTCGAAAGCTGCGATCGAGTATCTCGCGAAGACTCTCGCCATCACGCTTGGCAAAGACGGCATCCATGTCAGCTACATCTCGCCCGGATTCGTTGAGACGCCACTAACCGATCTAAATGACTTTCCCATGCCAATGAGGGTAGATGTCGAGTTCGCGTCGCGGCAAATACGGCAAGGGCTCGAGAAGAAGGATCGCGAGATTCACTTTCCAAAGTTGTTCACCGTTGTATTGAAAGCTCTCTCATTGCTCCCATTCGCTTGGCAGCGCTTTTTGCTAGCTAAGGTCTTAATGTCCTAGAATCCATCGCAACAATCTGTCAACCTTTGTCATTGTAACCACGATGGTCTTTACTAGAGCAATGAGAATGAATAGGCAACGCATTGCGATCATTGGCAGTGGCATCTCGGGGCTCACCTGCGCCCACCTGCTATCTCGTCAGCACGACATTACTGTATTTGAGGCGAACGACTATATCGGTGGTCATACCCATACAGTTGCGGTCGAGACAGCTTCTGGCAGCTATGATATCGACACCGGTTTCATTGTTTGCAATGACCGCAACTACCCCAATTTCCTTAATTTTATGACGCAACTGGGCGTCTCGCTGCAAGCAGCAGAGATGAGTTTCAGCATCCGAAATGATGCTGAGAATCTCGAATACAACGGTCACAGTCTGAATACGCTGTTCGCGCAGAGAATCAACTTGGTCAGGCCAAAGTTTATACGCCTGGTAACAGAGATTCTCAGATTCAACAAGGCCAGCAAGCTCGCTATTGCTTCGAATGATGCTGCAAAAATCACACTGGATGAATTTCTTCAAGCACAGGGTCTGAGTTGCGGGTTGCGAGAAAATTATCTACTACCGATGGTTGCAGCCATCTGGTCCTGTAGTGTCGCTCAGGCAGGTCAATTTCCGCTAAGCTTTTTCCTCAGATTCTTTCTGAATCACGGTCTGCTCGACATTAAGAACCGGCCTCAATGGTATGTGTTAAAAGGGGGTTCGCACAGCTATATTAAACCGATGACGTCGGATTTCACGGATCGCATCAGGCTGAGCACCGCAGTCTATTCAGTGACCCGTAATGAAAACTCGACAACAATCACTTCCGCCGCGGGCACTGAACACTTTGATGAAGTGATACTGGCCTGCCACAGCGACGAAGCGCTGGCGCTGCTGGGAGACGCGAGTGATCTCGAGCAAGAGATACTTGAGGCTATGGCCTATCAGAAAAACAGCGTTATACTGCATTCCGATGACAGCTTCATGCCAACCCGCAGGCTTGCCTGGGCCAGCTGGAACTTTTTCGCAGGAGAAGGCAGCGATCAAGAGCTCCCCTTAGTCACGTACTGCATGAATATTCTTCAGGGACTGAACAGTCCCCAGCCTTTTCTGGTTTCTCTAAACGCCAGGCACAAGATTAATCCAGAAAAAGTCCTGCAGGAATTCACTTACGCCCACCCCATTTACTCAGCCGAATCCTGTGCTGCGCAAGAGCGAAGGGCAGAAATTTGTGGCCATAATCGAACGCATTTTTGCGGCGCCTACTGGTATAACGGCTTTCATGAGGATGGGGTACGCAGTGCTCTTGATGTTGCCGAAAGATTCGGGCAGAGCCTGTGAGTCAGGCGCCTGCAGCCAGTTTAGATAGTTCTGAGGCGTTGGAAAGTGCTGTGTTTTCCGGGATTGTCCGTCACCGCCGGTTTTCTCCGAGCCAACACGAGTTTAAATACCCTATCCACATGTTTCTATTCAAGACTGATGAGTTGCCACAACTTATGGGTCGCCATTGGCAGCTGGGTACGGAATGGTATCGATGGGCGAGATTTAAGCGAGCTGATTACCTCGGGGTAACGGGGGATTTAGGCCACAGTGTGAAAGCAAAAATCGCTGAGCTTGCCGGGCTGGCTGAAGAAGACGTCGAGGGTGACGTCTTCTGTCTGGTTCATCTGCGCTATCTCGGCTTTTATTTCAGCCCTCTGAATGTCTACTTCCTAAAGCAACAAGGTTTTTTCAGGTATCTAGTTGCCGAGGTGAGCAATACGCCATGGCATGAAAGGCATTGCTATCTGGTGGATCTCGCCAATCTCAAACCCCATGCTAAAGAGTTTCACGTGTCGCCTTTTAATCAAATGCAGCAAAACTATCACTGGATAATCCAGCCGCCAAATTCAAAACATTGCTCGGTTCATATCGGCGTACACGATCGTGGCAACCCAGACGCAAAAGTATTCGACGCAACACTCAGCCTCAAACGGCGTGAAATAAACCAAAGTAACTTGAGCCGCGTACTTTTTAAGACACCCAGCCAAACGCTGCATCTAGTGCTGGGCATCTACTGGCAGGCATTGCGCTTACTTTTCAAGCGCACTCCGCTGTATAAGCATCCTAAGAAACACCCGGTCGATACAGAAAAAGGTACAGCATGAACAATGAAGACCTCGGCCTGGGTGCCGGCCAGCGCCTTTTGACGAGAAAACCAACCAAAAAATCAGTAAAATTGCTTCGTAACCTCTTCATCAAAATTCTAGGTCATGCCAGCGAAGGGCACTTTTTGCTGCTCGAGAAAGGCCAAATCATCGCTGAAGTCGGTGAAAAAAACTCAGAGCTCAGGGCCGAAGCCAACGTCATCGACACCCGCGTGTATGCCCGCGCGTTAATCGGCGGCAACACAGCCGCCGGAGAAGCCTACGTCGACGGTTGGTGGTCCTCACCTGATATCACTCAAGTAACGCGCTTTTTTGCCCGTAATCTCCGCATGATGGATTACTGGGGCACCCGCTTCGGATGGCTGTTCAACCCATCCATCATGGTGCGGCTGCTCAATCGCGCCAACTCTCGCATCCAGGCCAAAAAGAACATCCTGGCTCACTACGACCTCGGCAATGACATGTATCAGAGCTTTCTGGATCCACGCATGCAGTACTCTTCAGCTTTATTCGACAGTCCGCATGACTCTCTGGCGGATGCTCAAACCAACAAGTTACGGCGAATCTGCGATCAACTCAAGCTGAGCGAAAATGATCACCTGCTAGAAGTCGGCACCGGCTGGGGTGGGCTAGCCCTATTTGCAGCGAAGCATTATGGCTGCAGGATAACAACAACCACCATTTCCGATGAACAGCTAAATTATGCCAAAGCTCAAGTGCAGGCTGCAGGACTCGAAGATCAGATTACACTGCTTGACCAGGACTACAGGTTACTAGAAGGGCAGTACGATAAAATTGTATCAGTGGAAATGATCGAAGCCGTGGGCAAAAGCTACCTACCGGGTTTCTTTGAAAAATTGAACGCCCTTTTAAAACCAAACGGGCTGATGATGCTTCAGGCAATTACGATAGCCGATCAGCGATATACTGAATACAGTCGGAGTGAAGATTTCATCCAAAAACATGTCTTTCCTGGCGGGTTTCTTCCCTCCATGAAATTAATGTCTCAGATCATGGCTGATAAAACAGATTTGATAGTCAGAGATATACGCGACATCGGGCGAGACTATGCACTTACCCTTTCACGCTGGCGTGAGCGCTTTCTGGAAAACAAGGCCTTCTTGCAGGACAAAGGCTACGATGACAAATTCTGCAATCTGTGGATCTACTACCTGGGGTATTGCGAGGGAGGATTTCTAGAACGCCGTATAAGCGCTGTTCAGCTTCTTGCCAGCAAAGCGCCTCATTTTTAGACAGTTCTCCGCTTGGAACGCTCAGAAGCCAAAGCCGTGTCGAAGTTCATGCTGTCGAAAACGTTCAACGTCGTGGCTTTCAATCTGACCTGGCTTGGCTGCGTAGTAGGGCGTGAGCAATTTTGGTGGTTCTTTACCCCTTTGGTAGCGGGATATCTCGCCTTGCTGGTAAGGTCTCAAATATTCCGTATTAGCAAGTTCATTATGCTCTTCGCGCTTGGTGTGAGCATCGATAGTCTGCTCACGGCCGTGGGTCTCTTTCAGTTTGAATACGCCTCTTTCTTCATACCGCTCTGGCTCGTGCTGCTCTGGGCAGCCTTTACGACTACGCTGTTTCTCTCACTCGAAATCGTTGGTCGCAATAAAGGGATTGCGGCGCTTTGTGGCGCACTGGCATTTCCATTCAACTACGTCCTTGGTGAGCGTTTGGGCGCTGTCTCTTTTGGAGCGACTGACAATCTCACGCTCGTGACGCTTTCTGGGATTTGGGCGATTGCGCTTCCCGGGATGTTTCTGATTGCAGAAGGTGAAATCAGGCGCACAAATGAATCGACCTAGGCGCTGTCTCTGGGCTTCTATCGCGGTTGCACTGTGTTTCACTGGGTCGCTTCCTGCGCGCGCAAATGTACCTGACGGTCTGACAGAGATCGGCGCTGCCAGACTCAAAGTTTTTTTCTGGACAATCTATGATTGTTATCTTTACAGCGAAGACGGCAGTTTTCGGGGCATAGAGCCCAACCTCACCCTGCGAATCGATTATCGCAGGAGTATCCGACGAAAAGAGCTGGTGGACAGTACTCGGTCGGAATGGCAAAAACAGGGGTTTTATTCAGAGTCCGATGAACCCTGGTTAAGCAAGCTTATCGAAATATGGCCCGATATCGAAAAAGGCGATCAGCTATTGCTGCAGGTAACTGAAGAGCTTGCAAGTCGGTTTTTCTTCAATGGAAAGGTGGTCGGCAGCATTTCTGACCCAGCGTTCACCAGGCATTTCTTGGATATCTGGTTATCAGAAAACAGCAGCTACCCGGCTCAGCGCGAACAGCTCCTCGGAATCAAAAAAAACAGGCCCTGATCTGGCAAATCCTGCTGTTCGAACTGCCCCGACCCAGCTGCTTTTATGCAGGCCCATACCGAATCAGCCTACCTGCCACCAATGCCGCCCTGATGTGGCGCGCCGAAACCATTCCTCAAACGCGAATAGCTTTTTTATGTCACCGACTTTTGGGTAGAATGAAGAAAAAAGATAAGAAAGGAGTGCCAGCCATGATCAAGCCTCTTACCCTGAAACTGCTCATCCTAATTTGTGCAAACACCCTACTTCTCTCCTGCAGTGAACCGGAAAGCCAGTCGACGGGAGCTGTGACGGCCAACCAAGCTCAAGTAACTCAGGAAGTTTACGACCAAGTCAAAAACACGCTTCAGCGCGCCGGCCAGGGCGCAAGTAACGGTGAGTGGCAGGCCTACGGTGGTGACACGGGAAGCACTAAATACACCGCTCTCGATGATATCAATCTTGATAATGTGGAGGACCTGCAAATCATGTGGCGTCGGCCTGCGCTGGATCAAAAATATCTAGACATCAATCCAAACCAGCGCTACACCTCAAACTGGAACGCCGCACCACTGATTATCGACGGAGTGGGCTATGTCACGAATGGTGTCGGCCTTGTAGAAGCTTTTCATCCCGGTACCGGTAAAACACTTTGGGTGCAAGAGCCTCCAGGCGGAGCTGAGGGTTTGCCAGGTGCATCAACACGCGGTGTTGCGTACTGGAGCGAAGGAGATGACAAGCGTCTATTTGTACAACGTGGCACATTCTTATATGCGTTGAATCCGGAAGATGGCACGGCATTTGGCGATTTCGGAGTTGACGGTCGAGTAGATCTACAGCTCTTTCCGGTTGAGTTCGAACGATTCCGCTGGGGCGGTGTTCCGATGGTAATACGAGACGTCGTGGTCATAGGACAAGCTATGTCTGACACGTTCCCTAGTAAGGAAGCATTCAGAGGAGATGTTCATGCATTCGATGTGAGAACTGGCGCTCTTCGATGGACCTACCACACTATCCCACAAGAAGGAGAATTCGGTACTGACACCTGGCAAGATCGCTCATGGTCCTACTCGGGACACGCACCGGTGTGGGCATTGTTCAGCGGTGATGAGGAACTCGGCTTGGTCTACATGCCCATTTCTTCAGCTACAAACGACATGTATGGTGGGCATAGAATTGGCGACAACCTTTTCAGTCAAAGCCTAGTTGCCGTAAACGCAGAAACAGGGGAACGCGTCTGGCACTACCAGACTGTGCATCACGGTCTGTGGGATTATGATCCGCCGGCAGCCCCGATTTTAATGGACCTTAACGTTGAGGGAAACGAGATCAAAGCGGTGGCCCAACTGACCAAACAGGCTTTCGTCTTTGTATTTGACCGAGAAACCGGAGAGCCTGTCTGGGATATAGAGGAACGGCCGGTGCCCCAGTCCGACGTACCCGGAGAGTTGACAGCCGCAACCCAACCTTTCCCCACCAGGCCGGCGCCTTTCGATCTGCAGGGCTCTACCGAAGAAAATCTGATCGACTTTACGCCAGACCTTCGCGCACAGGCGATCGACATCGCGAGTAACTACGTCACCGGGCCTTTGTTTACCCCGCCATCAATTGCGTCTGAAAATGGTACTCAAGGAACGATACAGCTACCGGGCTCACAAGGCGGAGCCGACGTCCAAGGCGCAGCTTTTGATCCAGAGACTGGCATACTCTATATTCCCTCCATCACCGCTCCTTTCGTCGCCGATCTTCTGCCGGGCGACCCTGAGGTGACGAACTTGTCTTACACCAAAGGCTCCAGACGATGGTTAGCGGGTCCGCAGGGACTGCCCCTATTTAAGCCCCCCTATGGAAGAATTACCGCGATCAATATGAATACCGGCGAGCACGAGTGGATGGTGCCCAACGGATGGGGACCGGTAGACAATCCGGCCATCGCGCATCTAGATTTGGGAAAGCTCGGCGTCCCGGGACGCCCTTCACCATTGCTGACAAAAAGCCTACTTTTCATCGGTGAAGGGATGACGAACCAGCGTCGTGGCGGCCGAATCCCACCGAGCATGCCTATCGAAATTGCGACTAACAGCGGTGGCCCTTGGTTCCGAGCCTATGACAAGACCAATGGCGAAGTGGTCTGGGAAATTGAGATGGAAGCAGGCACTACAAATCCACCAGTTAGCTATTTCTACAATGACAAGCAATACCTGCTAGTAGCCATCGGGGACTCTCGCCATGCACCAGAAATGGTGGCTTTTGCTTTGCCTGATTGAGAAAACCCGCAGCACTATTTTACACAGTCGTAGAGAAACGCAGGCGGCATATTGCGGAAAGTGAAGCGGAGCTTGACGTCACTGAACAAGGGCTTCATGTCTCCATAATTAGCAAGCGAGTATTGATATTGAAGAAAGCGGCCGCCACTACGCAGATTGTCTCCCACACTGGCGAGAATACGGCTGACCGTATCATCATCAATCAGAGTCAGCGGTAAACTGGAGATTACATGATCGACTTCGCTGATCTTCAATTCGTCCAGAATACTTCGAATTGAAGACGCACAGGCATTATAAATATGGAGTCGACCATCTTCGATTGTGCGCAAATGATCAGCAAATTCATGGTTCAGCTCAAGGCAGATCAGCTGACTTGTTGGTCGCATCCGACGCAGCAGCGCATGAGTGACGCATCCATTTCCCGGCCCCATCTCTACAATACAGTGTGATTTTTCAAAATCAACGGGCTTGAGCAGCGCTTTAATCAAAGCCTTCGAGCTTGGCGCAATTGTGCCAGTTGTCCTTATATTTCGAATCAGCTTGATAGAATCACCGAATTGAAATTTTACTGTCATAGTCGCAACCAATCACCAAATTCTGAGCCAATAAATGTATATATAGTAACAAGAGGGATCTCGCCCACCATCAATGGCCAAACTACTTTCCTAAAAGGAAGCCTCGCTATTCCGGCCACATAGCAAATCAGGTCTGTGGGCACGAGAGGGAAAAAAGACCAACCGGCAATAATTAAAAAAGAGTGTTGGCCGTGCATTTTTTCCTTCAGCAAGGCAATCTTCGCAGGATATTTCTCTTCAAGCAGTCGATCATAGCCGCCAAATGCGGGGAAACTGTATATTAGGAAGGCCCCAACCGCAATACCAGTAATGGAGATGGCGAACACAAGTATCAACAAGTTTGGAAAAGTAATGGCGCCCGCCAGAACAAAAGGAGTGACAGGTATCATTAGCAACGAACGAGTCATACATATCAAGATGTAAGCAAGTAATGCACCAGAAGCCAGCCCATCGAGATATGCTGCGATTGAATCTCTGGTAATCCAGTCCGGAAACACAAATAAAAGACCTAGCCCTACAGAGGCCAAGAGAAGCCAAATCGAATTGATATGCCTATGAAGATAAGCCAGCACAGTACCTTCCTGATTTTTTAAAGCTGCCCTGTCGCACGATCATTGCAAGTTTTCTGTTAGTGATTTAAGTCAGCGTCTCCGAAATAAAACAACTACAGCATTCAACCTACTTCGAAAGTACTGTTGGCCAAAAGCCCAACGTAGCCAGAAAGATTACGGCTATCCAAAAGCCCTTGACCGACAAGAAGAAGGACTCTATCACTACCGATACTTGGTTCCAAGCAAGGCCTAGTTAGGATAAAATTTCAAAATGCTTCAGCACAAATTCATCTCCAACGCCAAGGCTCATCCAAACAAGATTGCTATCATTGAAAAGACAACAGGCAATGATTTGAGCTATGGTCGCGCCTTACTCGCTTCACTGATACTTTCACGCCGCTTCCGCAAACTGGAGCGCGGTCGAATCGGAATTATGCTACCAACTGGCTCGGGAGCGACACTTGCTGTGGTAGGCTCACTCATGGCGAGCCTCACTCCAGTGATGATCAACTATTCCACGGGCGCTAAAAAGAACTGTCGTTATGCGCAGGATAAATGCGACTTTAAAACAATCATCACCGCAAGGGCACTGCTTAAACGTGTGGGCTGCGATGAGTTACCCGAGATGGTCTTCATTGAAGATATTCTTGCGAGTCTCGGCAGCATCGAAAAAGGTCTGGCGCTAGTTAAATCAAAACTTCCAGCTAGCTTGATCAAAAAGCTTTGTGGCAAAAACGACCTAAAGTCGCCGGCTGTTATCCTGTTTACCAGCGGCAGTGAGAAAGACCCTAGAGTCGTGCAGCTAACGCAGCAAAACCTGCTGTCCAACATCAACTCCTTTTCTGACATGATGAATATCCGCGGCATGGACAATCTGCTGGCGGTGCTGCCCTTTTTTCACGTCTTTGGCTTGACCATTAATCTCTGGACGCCTTTGTGCCTTGGTATGACTTCGATTTCATACGCTAACCCACTCGATTTCAAAGTAATTGCCCAGATAATTAAAGAAAACAAACCACAGTTGCTGGTAGGCACTCCCTTGTTTCTTGAGGGGTATGCAAAACAGTCTGCACCAGGCGATTTCACCAGCGTTGAACTTACAGTCACCGGCGCAGATAAGTGCCCAGAGAGTCTCAGAAAACTATATAGAGAGAAACACAACATCGAAATTTTCGAGGGATATGGTACGACTGAGACTTCACCGGTCATCTCCATCAATCCGAGAGACAACAACCGTCCCGGCAGCATCGGAATTCCCATACCAGGCACTGTCGTGAAGATTGAAGAGATCGGAACAGGCAACACCTGCAAAACCGGCGAAGTGGGCAAGATTCTTGTCAAGGGCGAGGGGGTCATGTCGGGATACTTAAATGACATGGAGGAATCCCATCTACGACTCAAATCTGGCTGGTACGACACCGGAGATCTGGGATGTATCGATAAAGAGGGTTATCTATGGCACAAAGGTCGATTAAAGCGCTTTGTAAAAATCGGTGGAGAGATGATATCACTGGTTATGGTAGAGGAAACACTAGCCAGCTTGCTCCCTGACAACGTTGAGTGCTGCGTCGTGGAATTACCGGACGCGAAGCGTGGGTCACGCATTGTTGGCGTTACCAGTCAAACAGTCGATGAAAAGAGAGTCAGCAAACTGCTTTCTGAAGAGTTACCCAATCTGGCGCTGCCAAAAAAATATGTTGTCGTTGAGGAATTCCCTTACATGGGGAGCGGCAAAACCGATTTCCGTACTTTGACTACGATAGTGCGGGAGATGGAAGGAGCTATATAAAACCAGGCTTTTCTAAAATGAAACTTTAGGCTCCAACCTCACGAGCGATCAGTACGTACCCAAATCAATCATTTTCAGATCGCCGCAAGCGCTGCAGAGGTAGAAGCTCATTTTCCTTTCTGCCTTATCAGAGCCAACTGCCGTAACACTCTGATTATAGAGGCCGTGGAGCCGTAAGCTTAGTTCGGGCCTCAGCGAGACTGTTCAACTCACCAGATGGCAAGCAACGAGCCTATCTTCGCCTTTCATTGGAACCAATTCCGGGGTCTTCTCTCGACATACGCCCAAAACTTTTGGACATCGATTTGCAAAGCGGCAACCAGACTGCACATTCACCGGAGACGGGATTTCGCCCTGAATTGATGTCGAGACCCTGCCTTTTTCAAATTCCGGGTCGGGTTCAGGATTGGAACCTACTAGTACCTCTGTGTAAGGATGCTTAGGGTTGAAATAAACGTCGTTAGCCTTGCCAAGCTCTGCTAGTGAACCGAGATACATCACCGCCATGCGATCGCTGACGTATCGAACCATGGAGAGGTCATGAGCGATAAAGAGCAAGGTAAGCCCCATAGTTTCTTTGAGTTCACCAAGCAAATTAACCACCTGCGCCTGCACCGAAACGTCCAGAGCCGAAATGGGCTCATCACAGACCACAAATTCCGGCTCAAGAATAAGTGCCCGGGCAATGCCGATCCGCTGCCGCTGACCACCAGAGAACTCATGTGGATATCGAGACATATGATCAGCTTGCAATCCCACTTTTTGCAGCCAATCAACAACCTGTTCTTTCACATCAGACTCACTTATGTTGAAGTGCAAGCGTAGACCCTCCCCAATTATCTCTCCTACCGTCATTCGCGGATTTAGCGACGAATAGGGATCTTGAAAGATCATCTGCATCTTAGTGGCCAATTGCTGAAAGTCTGTTGGCCGATATTTTTGTGGCAGCACCCCGCCTCGATAGATCACCTCTCCGTCGGTCTTGTCATACAGGCCCAAAATGGTTTTACCAAGTGTGGATTTACCGGAACCACTCTCACCCACCAGCCCCACGATTTCCCGTTCGCCAATAGTGAGCGAGAGCTTGTCCACCGCATGAACGAATTGATTCCCACCCAAGTCAAAAAAGCGAGTCAGCGCCCTTACTTCAATTAAGTCGCCCATCACAGAGCGTCTCCAAAAAAGAGAGTATCCGGCTTAATCCCTGACCGGGGGTGATGCAGCCAGCAACTGGCTGAGTGATGATCGTGCAGACCATTATTTTGTGGTGGACTTTCACTACAAATCTGCATCGCGTATGGGCATCGAGAGCAATAGCCACAGCCCGCCGGCGGCGCAAATAAATCTGGTGGGCTACCGCTAATTGGCTTCAGCTCATGCTGCCGCGCTGGATCGTTAGTAGGCATCGCCTCTTTCAGACCGACAGTATACGGATGTGCTGAACGATAAAATATGTCATTTGCACTACCGTATTCTACGATTTTGCCGGCGTACATCACCGCCACTTCATCCGCCATTCGAGCCACTACGCCCAGGTCATGAGTAATAAGAATAATTGCCATGCCAGTTTCTTTTTGCAGTTCCAGCATCAAATCAAGAATCTGCGCCTGGATCGTCACATCTAATGCAGTAGTTGGCTCATCGGCAATCAGAATCGAAGGCTTGCAGCTGAGCGCCATAGCAATCATGGCACGCTGTAACATGCCACCAGAAAACTCAAACGGATATTGCCGCGCACGCTTCGACGCTTCGGGAATCCTGCTCAATTCAAGTAGTCGGACAGCCTCAAGGGATGCATTTCGGGCGGAATAACCGCGATGGACCTTTAAAGGTTCGGCTATCTGATCTCCGATTTTCATAGTTGGGTTCAGTGACGTCATCGGATCCTGGAAGATCATACCGATTTCTGCGCCTCGAATCTCTCCGCCCCCAACAGTTTTCCGACCCAAAATCTCATGGCCTCGTAGCCGTGCTGAACCGGCAATAATGCGGCCTGGCGGTGCTGGGATAAGACCCATGATACTCTGTACCGTGACAGATTTACCGCAGCCCGACTCACCGACTATGGCGAGCGTTTGTCCTTGATCAACCGAAAAATTCACCCCTCGAACGGCTTGTACTGTACCTCCATAAGTGTCGAATTCAACCTGCAAATCTTCAACAATTAATAGCGAAGGCCTAACGTTAGTATCTTCTTTATTAGCAGTCACTCCGCACTCCTCATGCGGGCATCCAAAGCGTCACGCAAACCGTCACCTAAAAGGTTAAAAGCGAGCACTGTAGCGCTGATAAACAGCGCGGGAAAGAAAAGCTCATGCGGAGTTGTCAGCATAGTCTTGATGCCTTCATTCGACATGGAACCCCAGGAGGGCGTCGGCGGCGCAACACCCATACCAATAAACGAAAGAAAAGCTTCCGTAAAAATGGCGCTGGGAATAGCAAAGGTAACGGTGACCAGAACTACACCGAGAGTATTAGGAATCATGTGACGCATGATTAAATAAGGCGTGCTGGCCCCAAGGAGCTGAGCGGCGCTGATAAAGCCCTGTTCTCTTATTTGCAAAATCTGGCCTCTAACGAGTCGTGCTGTTGCGGGCCACAACAGGACGACCATCGCGACCATCATGGGGAAAACACCACTCTCACCAGGACCAATTCCGAACGCTATTTTGAATAGAATCATAAACAACAAAAAAGGCAGCGCCACGACAAAATCTGCAAATCTCATCATAAATTGATCAACACGACCGCCCATAAACCCGGCAAAAGATCCGTACACGACACCAAACAGCACAAACAGAAAAGGAGCACCAATCCCGATAAAGAGTGACACTCGAGCGCCGGCCATCAAGCGTGCCAACAAATCCCTCCCCAGATAATCCGTACCAAGCGGATGCAGCGCTAAAGCAACCTCGTCTCCAATCTCCATAGAATCTGCATTTTCAATAAGCCCTCGCTCTGAAGCCTCAACAAGCGTGGTAACGCGCTCAATGTCCACCGGGATAGATTGGTATCGATCCGTAATGAGCCCACGTCCATCCAGTGCTACAACCACGTAGTAAAAACGACCAGGCTGAAGATCCAAGCGGTCCTCGAAATAAAGCGTGTCATTATTCAGGAATTCGGCAATAGGAATTCCATAGGAAAGTTCAGGCCCTATCGGGAACAAGTTGCGATACACCCGGTGGCCGCTGGCGCCGTCCAGAATTTCCCACTGCAGACGCACCGCCTGACTCGTGGCTTTCTCGGCAAGCTGTAAACCGCTGTCCGGACGCCCTGGAGTACCGAACCAGGGCTCGTAGTCTGGGACAATAATGGCCGTTCGGTCTGCTCCGGGAGGCTGACTGATTTGATCGATGTCCTGCATCGCAGGATCGACTGGCCAGATCAACGGCCCGACCAAGGTAAATAGGAGCAGTCCAATTACGATGTAAAGGGACACCAGTGCCCTTTTGTTGGTCTGCAAGCGATTCCAGGCGTCCTGCCAATACGACAAGGAAGGCCGGGCAATTACCTGGCTCTGCTGTTGACCTGAGAGGGGTTCAAAACTTGAAGCGCTGATTTCATTCATGCGTCTAGACTCACTCTGGGGTCAACGAAACCGTAAACAACGTCTACTAAAATCACCATGAACACCAAAAAGGCGCCATAGAACACCGTCGTGCCCATGATCACTGTGTAATCTAGTTGCTGAACTGCTTCGACGAAGTAGCGACCTAGGCCTGGGATGGCAAACACCAGCTCGACCACGAATCCGCCCGTAGTAATCGCAGCGATAGCTGGCCCAAGCACTGTCACTACTGGCAGGATGGCATTACGCAGCTGATGCCTGGTGAAGATCCTGGTCGGCGGTACCCCCTTTGATTTAGCTGTGCGGACATAATCTGAACTGGTCACTTCTAACATCGAAGAGCGCATCAAACGGGTGAGATAAGCCATTGTGCTTAACCCTAATACCAGAGCTGGCATGAGCATATGCATTACGGTGCCCCACCCCGCGACCGGAAGAACCGTAAACCCCAACAGAGTATTCAAGCTTACGAGACTGAGCTGACTCAAAGCTGCGACGACAAAACTAGGTACCGAGATACCCAGTATCACCAAAAACATAATGAGATAGTCTGGCAATCGGTTCCGGTAAAGTGCAGTGAGCGCACCAAACAATACCCCGCCTGTCGCTGCGAACACCACAGAGAGAACACCTAAGATCGCAGACACCGGAAAGTGCTCACGAATAATGTCATTTACCTCTCGATTCTCCTGCACGAAGGATATTCCAAAATCCCCGCGCGCAAGGTTTCGCAAAAAGATTAGGTATTGCGTGCTCACGGGCTCATCAAGCCCGTATTTGGCTTCAAGATTGGCACGCGTGGTTTCAGTCATCGCTCGATCATTCGTAAGCGGATCACCTGGCACATTATGCATGGCAAAAAATGTTGCAGTAGCAATAAACCAAACGGTAATGAACCCCTGGAAGACGCGTTTCAGAATATAAAGCAACATAATTCAGCGAGGCCGGTTATTGAAGATCAATAGTCAAGTCAGAAAGCTCTTCAACGTAAGCATAGTTATAATCAACTTCAGGACCTACCGAGCGCCGCCTGAAACCTTTCAAACGAGGATCTACAACGAAGGAAAATCCTCGTTCATACATGGGGAGAATCACCACGTCCTCATAGAGCAAACGCTGAATTTCCCCAAACGCATCCATACGCTTATGGACATCCAGTTCTGATTGTGCAGTGCGAATCAGGGCATCCATTTCCTGATTGCTGTATCGTCCCCGATTCTGCAAATTCCACGACGAAAACAAATCGCCTAAAGTTAAGACGTCGTTGTAGTCGGGACCCCAACCCGACAGCACGATATCGAAGTCGCCCTGCCTCATCTTCTCAAGCCGCTGCTTGAAAATCTGCACATCAATGCGAAACTCCAATCCCAAGTGCTTTCGAAATAGTTGCTGATAATATTCAGCGGAGAGCAGACCAATCGGGGTGTCACCGGCCAGCATCATTAATGGCGGAAAACTTTCAAGGCCAAGCTCCTGTCGCGCCAGCTCCAGATGTTCGCGCGCTTTCTCGACATTTACTTGATGCTGCACTGGAGGATACTCTTTTTGGAACGACTCAGAGACCCCCGACAGCCAGGCGGGGAACAAGCTGACCCCCGGCAGATAGCTGGGCTCTTTCAAAACCTTATAGACCAGTTCGTTTGGGTCCTGCGCCAGCTGGAGAGCTCGGCGAAAGTTTTTATTCTGAGTAATGCGATCATCGCGGTGATTGAATTCTAAAAAGAAAACGGCACCGTCCATAGAGCGATCTATCTGCCAGCGCTGCTCCATGGCAGTAGGCAACATCGGCGACAGCAAATGCGTATCGACGATTTGCCCATCCTTGAACAAATTCAACTTCGCATTGATATCCTGAGTGATATAACCTATTCGAATTTCATCCAGGAAACCCTTATTTTCACGATTCCAATACTGGCTATTTTTCACCCAGGTCATGGTAGAGCCGTGCACCCAGTCGGTCAGGACGTAAGCTCCGTTGTACAGCAGCATATCAGCGTCGGCTCCGTAGCGACCATTTGTGCTTTTGAAGAAGTCTTCACGCACCGGGAAATAAGTCAAATAAGCCACCAACTTGTCAAAGTACGGAGTAGGGCGCTCGAAATCTACCTCCAAGATTCGTTCACTTCTCGCGCGGACGCCCAGCGCAGAAACCGGCAACTCTCCCCGGTTTATCGCCTCAGCGTTCTTAATAGGATAGAGAATGAAGGCATACTGTGAAGCAGTTTCTGGGTCCACCACACGCTTCCATGAAAAGACAAAATCACGGGCAGTAACTTGCACACCGTCACTCCAAAGTGCATCTTCTCGTAACCAGAACGTTGCGCCTTCTTCCCGAATTTCGTGACGCTCAGCGACCCCTGGCACCAACTGGGCGTCAATGTCATAACCCAACAGACCTTCCATAACATGTGCCAGGACCACATTGCTGGACGCGTCAGTTGCTCGATTAGCATCTAGCTGTGGCGGCTCTTCTCTGAGTGCGATCGTAATAGCGTTGGCTTGGAAATCAATTGCGTTGCCAGATGCAATGCTGCTGGCCTCTCCGGCCAAAACAGACAGCAAGTAAATCAAAAGGGCAAAGCCGGTTAAGGCATAGACTGCGAACTTGGCAAGTTGCCCACCAGCTGAACGTAAGAAACCATCGTCTACTGACTGAGAGTTGAAACTGGGACCTGACATAACCCGCCTCCTTGGCCGAGAATACCCTAGCACTCTGGTGCTCACAACCATCAGGCAGAGTGCAAAATTCCGCTGAGTAGGAGGCCGTCGATTAGCTGAATTATACGCTCAGTCTGGCGTCACGAGTAATGGGAGGGCAATAAGTCTACCACCCGCCAGAACCAATAATGAGTGATCCTAAACAGCAAGCGAATGTGCTGTGCTAGAAGTTTCTATGGGATGCTACTGAAAACCTCAACTAGACCGCCACCCAGCAAATAAGCAATAGCAAGGAATCCCGGCAAAAACCCAACTCCTCGCTTAGCGGGATCCGCGAGATATGTCCGCAGATAAATAATCCTTGAGACAGGAAACACCAGCCCTACCGCAGCAGCGATAATAGGGTTTCCGTACTGCCCATAAATGACGATGGCTGGTATGAAGATCAGCAGTTGCTCGGAGGTGTTGATGTGGACGCGATAATACCGTTCAAAGATTGGGTCACCGGATACCGCGGGCGCAGGACAGTTGTACTTTGCTCGAGCACGTCCGACTAGAATACCAAAAACGACATATTCAACGAGTGTAATGAGGATAACCAGCACAACGTATTCCATAAACCTTTCTCTTTTCTATTAGTTATCAATGATCGTCGAATCAAACAATGCCGCGGCTGACCCTACCGGTTTCAAAAACCTGAAATGCCGCCAAGCTCAGGAATGTGCCGAGGATAAGTTGCACAGCCCCGTTCAGTCAACTGTGGAAAATCTTGTAGATCCATGCTCTTAACATGGCTCTGGGGAAGGCTTGCTTTAGTGAGCTGAGCCAATGCGTCGCACCCGGGAGCAAAACCGGGTCTCACGCTGCATACCAACTTGAAATCTGCTGCGGTAGAATTAATCTCAAGCCCGATGCTCTGCCAACGTAATCGATAAGCACGATACCGAGACAGCACCCAGCGTGAAAGTAGGAAGCTTGAGTGGGGCGGCCACAACCACTTAATCATGGAAACCATTATGACCAGCAAGCAACAACCCGAATTAAATTTTGAAGAAGCCTTAGGAGAATTAGAGCGATTGGTCAATTTAATGGAAGAGGGGGAACTAAGCCTTGAGGATTCGATGAAAGCCTTTGAAAAAGGCATCAAACTGACCCGTGAATGCCAAACGGCTCTGCAGAAAGCGGAACAAAAGGTCCAGATTTTGCTGAATGAAAATGGTAAGACTGAAGCGTTCAAAATGGAAGACGAAGACTGAGGTAAAGTCAATGGATTCGCCGTCCAAGCTAGCTCGCTTTCTTGAGAGCTGCCAACGCCGCATTGAAGCAGTGCTTTCTGATGAAATAAAGCAATGTGAAGCTTGCCATTCTCTTCAGGAAGCCATGGCTTACGCTTGCCTTGGTGGCGGCAAACGGGTACGCCCGGTTCTCGTCTATGGCGTGAATCAGGCGCTGGGCGGAGACATTGTAGACGCTGATCAACCCGCCGCCGCTGTGGAATTCATCCATAGCTATTCTCTGGTGCACGACGACCTGCCTGCTATGGACGATGATGATCTGCGTCGGGGCAAAGCCACCACTCACATCGCATTTAATGAAGCCGTCGCCATACTTGCCGGTGACGCCCTGCAAAGCCTGGCTTTCACCGTCCTGGCAAGAACTTCCCCGTCTAGACCGGCGAGAGCCCAACTCATGCAGATACAGACCCTAGCAGCGGCGGTCGGCGCGAATGGCATGGCCGGCGGGCAATGCCTCGACTTCCGCGCCACCGGCAGCCAATCTTCCTTGCAGGCTCTCGAAGCACTGCACCGTCTCAAAACAGGAGCGCTGATCCGCGCGAGCGTCCTGCTCGGTGCCCACTCTGTCGCTGGCGTCACGAACCGCCAGCTAGAAGACTTTAAGCGATATGCCGATTGTATCGGTTTGGCGTTCCAGATTCAGGATGACATTCTTGATGTGACAGGAGACACAGAATCATTGGGTAAGCCCCAGGGATCAGATCGGCACAATGACAAAATTACCTATGTGTCTCTGCTGGGCCTAGAACAAGCTAAAAGCAAAGCATCCAAGCTGACAGACAACGCAGTCTCCGCGCTCAGTAACTTCAGCTCCGAGGCCGATCTGCTTAGAGAGCTCGCAACATTCATCACCAACAGAGCGAACTAATCGATCTTGATAGCTCGCTAGATTGCGTCACTCGCCCCAAAGTAAAACACATAATTGGTTGAAAACTACCCTGTCTCGCGATCAAATAGAAAGATGCTAACAGAAATACCGACAACAAGGCCGGAAACGCCTCTTCTGGATTCAATTGACAGCCCAGCAGACTTGAAAAAACTGCGGAGCTTCCAACTGAAAGACCTTGCGCACGAACTGCGCCTGTTCCTTCTTTACTCGGTGGGCCAGACAGGTGGACATTTTGGCGCAGGACTTGGCGTTGTAGAGCTCACCATTGCACTGCATTATGTATTCAACACGCCAGCGGATCGGCTGGTCTGGGATGTGGGGCATCAAGCCTATCCTCATAAGATTCTCACCGGCCGTCGCGAGCGCATGCTCACCATGCGCCAAGCTGGCGGACTGGCTGCTTTCCCAAGTAGAGGCGAAAGTGAATTTGACACCTTCGGAGTAGGTCACTCCAGCACCTCGATCAGCGCAGCGTTAGGCATGATGGTTGCCAGTCGACTTCAAAACAGGGAGCAACACAATATCGCGGTAATTGGTGACGGTGCGATGACCGCGGGGATAGCGTTTGAAGCACTCAATCACGCAGGTCATATCGATGACAACTTGCTGGTAATACTCAACGATAACAACATGTCGATTTCAAAGAATGTGGGGGGGTTATCTAGCTACTTTGCGCGCATGTGGGCGAGCAAGCCCTATAACTTTATCCGTAAAGGCAGTAAACGGGTTTTGTCAAAGGTTCCTCCCGCGCTAAAGGCCGCACACCGGGCCGAGGAATATTTAAAAGGCATGGTATCGCCGGGAACGCTGTTTGAAGAAATTGGTTTTAACTACATAGGCCTGATAGACGGTCATGATATAAGCCGGTTGGTTGAGATATTGGAAAATATGAAAACTCTGCGTGGACCAAAGTTACTGCACATGATAACCCAGAAGGGTAAAGGATATATTGAATCAGAAAACGACCCTTTCGGTATGCATGCAATGAGTAAAGTCGAAGCGTCGCCCGAAGCAAAGTTTGCGTCATCAAGCGCGGATAGGAATTTAAAAAAGGCACCTACATACTCTCAGGTATTTGGAGACTGGATGTGTGCCGTTGCCAGCAAAGACCCGAACCTGATTGGCATTACTCCAGCGATGGGCGAAGGGTCAGGCATGCAGAAATTTGCCGAAAATTTCCCGGAACGCTTTCACGATGTTGCGATAGCGGAGCAGCATGCGGTTACTTTTGCAGCAGGTTTGGCCTGTGAGAAATCCAAACCGGTGGTGGCCATTTATTCAACTTTTCTGCAGAGAGCCTACGATCAGTTGATCCATGATGTGGCACTGCAGAACCTCGACGTGCTCTTCGCGATAGATCGGGCAGGCCTGGTTGGAGAGGATGGCCCGACCCATGCGGGCAGTTTCGACCTTAGCTTCTTGCGCTGTATACCTAATATGATCGTCATGACGCCCAGCAATGAAGACGAGACACATAAACTGCTTACCACAGGATATCAGCATGCGGGGCCAGCTGCCGTTCGGTACCCAAGAGGCACAGGACCGGGCACCGAAATCCTGCCCGGCCTTGAACCAGTTGATATCGGGCGTGCAGTGCTTCGCCGAGAAGGGAACCGAGTGGCAATTCTCGCGTTTGGAAGCATGGTTGCACCGGCAGCAGACGCTGCAAAAAGCCTCAACGCAACTCTAGCCGACATGCGTTTTGTTAAGCCACTGGATGGGGAGTTAATCGAAAAACTGGCACGACGCCACGACCTCATCGTTACAGTCGAAGAAAACGCAATCATGGGGGGTGCGGGCTCCGCAGTTAATGAATATCTAGCAGCACATAACTGCAGCCTCCCCGTACTCAATCTAGGACTGCCTGACATATTCCTTGAGCATGGTAAAGCGACCGAAATGCTGTCGAATGTGGGCTTGGCCAGCTCAGACATCACGCTCGCGATTAAGCAAAAACTCAAAGCTTGCAATTTACACGATGAAACAGTCTGAGCTCGCTATTATCGAATTGACTGAGCCAGTTTAGGCGGCCTCGGCTGCGGTTGTCGCTTGCGAAATAGATCACCGACCACGCTTGCTTTCGAAAGCATCATTTGCCCGAGTAGATTATCTGAAGAACGGTGAGCAAAACTAGCCACAGTGAATCCGTATAAATCAAAGATTGCGCCCAGAATCAGCGCCCTCCAGCCTGATTGCTCGCTGCGACGTTGGGCTTAATTGAAGTTGATGCTGCCAGCACATGTTCGACCTTTTTGCTTAAGCAGCCAATCTGAAACTCGCTCCAGCGCGTTTGAGGCCCTAAGACCCAAACACTTATGTTGAGACCGCCTAATTGGCAGGCGCAGCAACTGACGGATAAAAGAATGTCGAATTCGACCGAACGTAATGCACGTCACAAACGTGCGATGCAGCGCAAGAAAGAACACATCGATGGCAATATAGCGAAGGCTACTATAGATAAAGGACTGATGGTGGTCTTGACCGGTAACGGCAAAGGCAAGAGCTCGTCCGCCTTTGGAATGCTGGCTCGCAGNGTCGGTCACGGACTTCGTTGTGGGGTGGTGCAGTTTATCAAAGGCACCTGGGACTGCGGNGANCAAAAGTTATTTGAGCATAACCAGTTGGTTGATTTNTTTGTGATGGCGACCGGTTTCACNTGGGAAACACAGGATAGAGAAGCNGATATTGCTGNGGCAGAGTCNACCTGGCAGCATGCCNNTGCATTGTTATCNAATCCTNANGTNAATGTTGTAGTGCTGGACGAGCTCACCTATATGATCACTTATGGGTATCTCGAAAAGGAGATGGTACTGCAGGCTATTGAGTCCCGGCCTCCCTCTCAACACGTCGTGGTGACCGGGAGAAACGCTTCATCAGAATTGATTGAGATGGCTGACACCGTAAGCGAGATCGGTGAAACCAAACATGCTTTCTATGATGGTGTAAAGGTGCAACGGGGCATAGATTATTGAAGTCATCTTTTACGCACTACGCGCTTACTGGAATTCTTGCCCTTAGCCATAGCCTGGCGCACCATCAGCTCAATGCGGCTGATGCCTATGACGACGAGGGCAATCTTATTAGCCTCCCAGTGCCGGCGATGCGCATTATCAGCCTAGCGCCATCGCTGACCGAAATCCTTTTTGCTGCCGGTGCCGGAAAAAAGATTGTTGGAGTCGTAGAATTTAGTGACTACCCGCCAGAAGCGAGGAACCTTCCAATCGTTGGTCGATATGACTCGCTGGATTTAGAGACCCTGCTTGCGCTGCAACCTGACCTGGTCATAGCTTGGCAATCTGGAAACCCGCGCGCCGCGATTAATCGACTTCGAGAACTGGGGCTAACAGTTTATATCGCCGAGCCGAGGGATTTGGAAGCAGTAGCGACCCATCTCGATCGCATCGGTGCGCTTTCGGGCACTAGTGACATTGCCTCTGAGGCCAGCGCAAACTTCCGACGCCAGCTTCAGGGCCTGAGAACACTCTACTCGCAGCGTGAACCGGTCAGAACATTCTATCAGGTCTGGAACCGACCTCTGATCACTGCGGGAGGGAGCGAACTAATTAACGACATGATAACCGTCTGCGGAGGAGAGAATATTTTTGGGAATCTCAACAGTGTTGCACCAAAAGTTTCCTTGGAGTCCGTGCTTTCCCGGGATCCACAAGTCATCATCGCCAGCGGGATGGATCAGAGGCGGCCCGAATGGTTAGATAGATGGCGTGATTGGAAAGACCTGTCAGCTGTCAGAGAAGAAAAGCTATTTTTTATTCAGCCGGATCTAATGCAGCGGCATACCCCAAGAGCACTCGATGGTGCAAGCCGTCTTTGCGCTCTGATCGATTCCGTGCGCAGTTGAGACTAAAGAAGAGAAGCGGGCTCCCGCTCGTATGCTGCGCCGTTATGAAAGATCAAGCTGGCACTGAGTTTGTCGTCAGTCCAGGTAAGCTTTATGCGGCTGATGCAAGCAAAGGGGATGTACAGTGGAAAACTGCGATTTAGCGGCATCCCAAGCACGAAAGGCAGGATTACCCTCATCACTCCTCCATGGGTGACCACAAGGACATGATTGGCTTCCTGCAGTTCGCTGACTTGCTGCCAGGCAGCAAGAATACGTGCCCTAAAAGATATGAAAGCCTCGCCATTAGGGGGGCACAGTGCGGTAATATCCTCCCGGAACTCGCGAAACTGAGCAGCCGCTTCCTGACGCCACTGGCTCATGGGCATACCATCCCAATCTCCATAATCAATTTCCTGCCACTTTTCCTCAACATGACAGGCTGTTTGAGCGGCGATTGCGGCACGCTTGGCAAACTCACGACACCGGGCAAGGGGTGAGCTTATAACTCTGTCCCAAGGCGGCGTTTTTGCTGTAGCCAAAAAAGAGGAATCTAAAGAAGCTGCCATTCGCATCTGTTGCCATCCCAAATCGGTTAGAACCGGATTAATCCTTCCTCGAAGAATATCTCCCCCCTCCGGTTCACCGTGGCGCATTAAATCGACAATTAATGAACGTGATTGAAACAAAAAATTCCCAGATAACGCTTACTTTGTATGACAGAGTTTACTGACTTTGACAGCACAATGGTCGTTATTATACGTATTAAATCCATAATAGATTGCGAGCATGTCATCAAACGCTATCCCAATGCCTTCGAATTCATTTACCTTGGGCAAATTTATGGAAATCGAGCGAAGATTTTCTCCCCCGAGATGTTCGAACATGAGTTGGCAGATGCCTTTTTGACGTCTCTCGACAGCGAAGCGCAGACGTTCTCTGGTCTCGACAGTATCGGCTCCGCTCCTTTACATGTCACAGGCCTTGATCTCATTGCAGCCCAATACCTCTTACTTGCTAACATGGGTAAAGAAAAAGCTCGCCTATTCTCGACAAAACTCTGCATAGCATCCTGCAACTGAAGCCAGAAATCGCAGCGTAGGCCAAATATGCGGCTGCCGGCCGCGAAGTTCTCGAATCCAGGAACAAATTCCCCACCGAGCGACCGCAACGGTAATGATGCTATAAGAAAAACCATCAAGTTATCACGTTTTAATTTATCAACAGGCCTTTTTAGAATAAGCAAGGAGTGTCTAGTAAATTAGGCGATAACATGCCTGCAGGCTCGTGCCTGCGAGCACACCTGCAATGGCATCATCGAGCATGATGCCAAGACCACCGTGGACTTTTTTATCGACCCAGTTTATTGGCCACGGCTTCACGATATCCAGCACGCGAAACAAAATAAAACCGCATAATAGCCCACTCAGGGTTAATGGAACGGCCGTCAACGTAATCCATACTCCCACGAATTCATCCCAAACGATCCCACCATGATCATGAACACGGAGTTGCCTGGAAGTCGAGCCGCATATCCAAACTCCCGCTGTGAATGCTAGGGCGATTACGAAGCAATAAATCGCTAGCGGAAGATCTGCCAGTGGCAAATATAGCAGAACCCCAGCGGCAGAGCCGCAAGTGCCAGGGGCTTTGGGTGCGAAGCCACTCCCTAGCCCAAAAGCAAGCCAGTGAACCGGATTCGTCCTGTCGAAACCTGCTGGTCTCACACCGTCTCCACCGTAAAAAAATGATCAAAACTACGCCTGTGTTGAGCCGGCGCTGCAACCCCTTCGTAAAACAGGCCGACGCCTTTGCCTTGCTGAACTTCGCCTATCGCGGTGACACGCAAGCCTAATGCCGATGCGGCTGCCTCGATCTGCTCTTTGTGAGTGGTCGCCGCCGTAAAGCAAAGCTCATAATCATCGCCTCCATAAAGCGCTGCAGTCACACGCTCCTCTTCTGAGGTCAGGCTTTGCACTTGTTGAGCAAAAGGGAGTTTATCCAGATTGATTCGCAGACCTACGCCGGAAGCGCTGGCTAGGTGACTAGCATCAGCGTGCAGCCCGTCAGACACATCAATTGCCGAACTCATCAGGTTCCGAGTACGCTCAGCAAAAGCAATTCTGGGCTCGGGCCGAAAAAATCGCGTCAGCAAATATTCCTCTTCCCCTCGGGTCAGACCTCGATGACCTTCTCGTTGCAGCGCTTCTGCCGGGGCCGCCTTTTTCGCAATAGGCTCAGCAGCACTGAAACCCAAATGGCGCAAGGCTATTTGTCCACCACCCAAGCAGTCGGTGACATAAAGCACATCGCCCAGCTTTGCTCCGCTCCGGGTAACGGGCTTTCCAGATGGCACCTCCCCTATAGCGGTTATGCTGATGGATAAGGGCCCGCGGGAAGTGTCACCGCCAACCAGCGAGCATCCAAATTGCTGGGCGGCACTAAACAATCCCGATGAAAATCTTGAGAGCCACTCCTCATCGGCAAAGGCCAGAGTTAATCCAAGCGTAAAACACACGGGCCGAGCACCCATCGCTGCAAGATCACTTAAATTGACTCGCAGGGCGCGCTGTCCGATTTCGGCGGGATCACCATCAGCAGGAAAATGAACACCACTGACGAGGACATCAGTACAAACGCACAGTGACTGCCCGGCTGTACCTGTCAGCACGGCAGCGTCGTCACCTATACCGAGACTTACGGCCGGATGCAGATTCTCTAAGAATCGAGATTTGAAAAAACGGTCAATAAGTTCAAATTCTGAGAGTGACATTTTCTATCAGGCCATTTGCATTAGGATGGAGCTTTACCGCTGAGGTCACTATTCAGTTTGGCCTGCCGTATTCGGCGGTTCGCAGTGCTAGTGCGAGTTTATCTAGTACGCCATTTATATATTTGTGGCTCTCTGTGGCACCAAACATCTTGGCTAGCTCTACGCACTCGTTGATCACAACACGATATGGCACGTCAATACGATTCGCCAGCTCGTAGGCTCCAAGATAAAGCAGGGATTTTTCTAT
>PBDH01000037.1 GCA_002717305.1 Gammaproteobacteria bacterium
ATTCACCGCCTTGACGCGCTCGTAGCTCAGCTGGATAGAGTACCTGGCTACGAACCAGGCGGTCGTAGGTTCGAATCCTACCGAGCGCGCCATTCTTCTTAGGAACCGGATCCAGAACCATCGATACAAAAGCTGGCGCAGGCGATTGATTCCCCGAAACCTTCGGTAAATTTCAGATTACTAACCTAGGAACCCTAGCGTCCTTGCCTTAGGAGCCACATCAAGCCTCACCGATACTGTAACTATCACAAGTTTTCCTATTTTTGCCTAACAATCCTCTTTGTATATCCGCCCAGCTTTCATGATGAGTTTCAAGAATGTGTCGGGTGATTGCAGAACTCCTAGGTCATCCAAAGGGTTACCATCAACAGCTATGATATCTGCCAAAGCACCGATTTTGATCTCGCCCAAATCTTCAGACATCTGGAATAGCTCTGCAGCAACTATCGTTGCCGATCGAATTACGTCTATCGGCTTCTGGAAAGCACCACGCAATTCAAACTCCAACAATTGATGCTCATGCATGCTTCCTAGGAGATCCGTTCCGAACACCATTTTCACGCCTTGTTTCCAAGCATTTGGGAAGTTTTTCTTACCCTCCTCAGTGACGAATGAAACCTTCTCAAGCATATCGGCGGGCATGCCTGCCTCCAACCCCATAATCGGCAGGACTTCGTGTGTAGACATGGTCGGAACGAGGAAGGCATCCTTACTAATGAGGAGCTCACAGGTCTGCTGATCGATCATGTTTCCATGTTCGATCGACCTAACCCCGCAATCCAGTGCTCTTGAAATCGATTTTGGAAGATATGCGTGCGCCATCACATAAATATTGGCGTTCGTGGCCTCTTCTACAGCCGCTGAAATTTCTTCTAAAGAAAATTGAGAGCTCGATATTCGGTCCGTAGGGGACGCGACTCCGCCAGATGCCATAATCTTTATCTGGTTAGCGCCTTTCCGAATTTCATCTCTACACGCGTTTCGGACAGCGCTTACACCATCACAAACTCGTCCTAGACCCGCACAACAAAGACACGATTCGAAATTCTCTCCTGGCTCTCGCATGTCGCCATGCCCACCAGTCTGGGATAGTGCTTTTCCACAAAATAAAATTCTTGGCCCAGTCAAAAATCCCTCTTCCACTGCACGAGCCAAACCAAATTCTGCGCCGCCCGCGTCCCTCACAGTGGTGAACCCCCGCATCAGCATGTTTTTTAGAATTTCGGCCGCGCGAGCAGTAGTATAATAAGGAGACCAACGCATTAATTCAGGAAAGTTTGGCGTCGCGGCCGTAACATGCACATGAGCGTCGCAAAGCCCGGGCAATGAAACCTTCCCCTTAAGATCAATTCGTCTATGATCGTTTTTCAAGGTGACGTTTTGGTTGATATCGATGATGTGATCTCGCTCGATCACAATATCTTGTGTGTCAGTAAGTATCCCCTCTCTTACGTCCAAGATTCTTGTGTTCGCTAGAACCACTAGCTCGGTCATGTCAGATCCAAAAGGTTTCAAATACCTCAATATCCTACCGCGTTTCCTAGAAAGTCAGCAAACGACCATACTTGCACGGCGGCTTATTGCGGTGAATCTGCGCTTGACTGGTCAGCATCATGTTGCCACTATCGTGCAGAGAGTTTTTTAATGCTTACCTTTTAATAATTTCAGCTCTGATTTAGATAGTTAGGAGTAGGGGTCATAAAAATGATAACAAAACACAAATTAAAGTTGAGCGTCTGTGTAGCTGCCTTATCCAGCAGTATTTTCTCGGCCGCTGCAGTAGGAGCCACGGAATTCAACGCGAACACCTTTTTCCCGGCTACACACCCACTTGGCAAGTTTGGTTATGTAGATTGGGCAGAGTCGTTAAAAGCGAGCTCAAACGGTGAGTTACAGCCCAAAGTCTTCACTGGAACTGTGCTACTTCCTGCGAGGGCTGGCATGTCTGGCTTGCAGGATGGTATTGCGCAAGTGGGATATCACTATTCAGGCTACACGCCGGCAGAATTACCAGTCTCGACCGCAATACAAGAACTGGGCTTTAATTACAGCGACGCACTAGTAGCGGCCGTCGCCAACACCGACTTCAATATGAACGATAAAGAGTTGTTGGCAGAGTGGAGAAAAGCGGGAATTATTTTTGGTGGAGGCTATTCCACACCGGCATATAATCTGATGTGCAGCATGCCTGTGAGGAACCTGTCAGAAGTCAAAGGTAAACGTCTACGGACTAATGGAAATGCTCTCTCCAGATGGGCAGAGACGGTGGGCGCAGTTCCAGTAAACGTACCCTCTAGCGAAATGTACCAAGGCCTCGAAAAAGGAACACTTGATTGCGCGCTTAACGTGGCAAGTGATCTAAAATCCAGAAGCCTCTGGGACGTCGCAAAGCACACAACTATGGTCCCATTAGGTCTCGCTTGGGCCGGCCCTATGTGGGGTTATAACAAAGATTTCTGGTCTGGGTTGTCGAGCAAGCACAAGCGCCTGATGTTTAACGAAAACGCTAAAGCGATGGCGAGACTATATGTCGGCTATGACGCATCTGTAGCAGAAGCTTTAAGCGAAGCAAAAAGCCATGGTGTGTCGGTCTATGAGCCTTCGGCGGACATGATGTCATCAATCAAGCAATTCGCTTCAGATAATATGACCAATGTGTACAGCATGGCTTCTGAAAAATATGAGATTGCTGACCCTAAAGCGCTTTTTGGTAGATTTGACGCAACAATGCAAAAGTGGGACGCCCTGTTTGCCAAAGTGGATAGGAATGACGCTGACGCTATCGCCGCTATAATACAAAAAGAACTCTTCGATAAGATAGACGTAGGCTCCTACGGATTATAACGACAAACAAAAAAAGGGGCTCTGCCCCTTTTTTTGACTAAGCAAACACATCCCTTAAAACGATTCCAACATCACGGCAAATTCGGCAGTCTCCGGTCAAAAATCAATAAGTCTCCATTACCCGAGGAGCTAGATCTTTTGTTTCCAATCGTTGCCTAGCAGTCAACGTTTCTTGGTCTGTGTTGCTTAAAAATGCTAACGTTAAGCAGCTGCGTTAGTCTATTGAACAAGACTCATTGAGGGGTAGCGTTTGCTTCAAACAATTTTTGAGACTGCCGTTACAAAATTTAGCAACCTGTTGCTGGCTATTAGCCTCTGCTGCCTGATTTTAATGATGGGGCACGTCGTCTTAGACGTTTTTCTAAAATTTGCATTTAATGCGCCGTTGATCGGCACGCTCGAAACTGTGTCGTACTACTACATGGTTGGGGCAGTTTTTCTACCTCTCGGTGCGGTAGAGTTGAAAAAGGAACACGTTCACGTTGATCTTTTTATACAGTTTTTTTCGCCTCGTTTTCGGTTGGTTGCTCTGTGCAGTGCAAATCTTTTAGGAATCGTTTATTTCGGCGGGCTGTTCTACCAAACACTCCTCGATGCGATCACTTCGTTCGGTTACAAAGAGACAATAATGTCCAATTACTTGTTCTATGTTTGGCCAAGTAGATGGGCATTACCAGTCGGATTTCTGGCAATGGCGCTGGCGTTAATGCTGTCAACAACTTATTTATTTAGTAAAAGGTCAACACATTCCCCACAAGCGACAGATCCAGAGGACGACCTAGTTGAGTAGCATCACGCTCGGGGCGATGGGAGTGCTAGCCGCACTACTCCTAATCGCGCTTCGGGTACCCATCGCAGTGGCCTTGGGTTTAGTCTCATTCTTCGGCATCATGGAACTGACAAACATGCGCGCCGCTTTGGGAATAATTACTGCGGTCCCATTCAATTTCATTGGAAACTGGTCATTTACAGCCGTCCCTATGTTTCTGTTAATGGGGTACGTGTGTACTACCTCTGGAATGACTCAGGGACTTTTTAAAGCAATGAGAGTGTGCTTGTCGCGCCTTCCAGGAGGACTCGCTATTGCTAGTGTTGGTGCGTGTTCAATGTTTGCAGCGGCCTCGGGCTCGAGTGTTGCGACCGCGTCAGCAATGGCGCGTATTGCAGTACCGGAAATGCTGAGACATCGATATGACAGGGGTTTAGCGACAGGAGTCATCGCGGCATCTGGTACGTTGGGATCATTGATCCCTCCAAGCATCTTGATGGTCCTTTACGGAGTTTATGCTGAGGTCTCAATCGGAAAGCTTTTTATGGCCGGTTTCTTACCGGGACTATTATCTGCCGCCCTGTATGTCTTGATGATAGTAGCTCGTGTAAAGCTGACACCTGGCCTCGCCGGAAAGGTAGAGCAACATTTTACCGGTCAAGAAAAGTGGGACGCGATTAAAGAGGTATGGGCTCTGCCAACCCTGATTATCTTTGTGCTTGGGGGTATCTTTGCTGGCTTTTTCACACCGACAGAAGCAGGAGCTGTTGGTGCCTTCCTCGCGACTGCTCTAGCGATCTTACGAGGAAAGTTTTCTCGACTAAAATTCATTGAGGCACTGACCGCAACAGCGCGCGGCACTGGCAGTATTTTTATAATTCTCATCGGAACTATTTTTCTCACCAAATTCCTAGCGCTGAGTGGTTTACCCGCTTGGCTCGCAAGCACCATGCTTAGCGTGAGCGACAGCGTAGTTTGGATCATAGTTTCGGTAGCTATCATCTACATTATTCTCGGCATGTTTGTGGATTCAATCGGCCTTCTTCTTTTAACACTGCCGCTTCTCCTGCCAATAGCGAACGGAGCTGAAATGAACCTCATTTGGTTCGGCATAATCCTTATCAAGCTACTTGAGATAGGTTTGGTCTCACCACCAGTCGGCTTAAACGTGTATGTTATCAAAGGCGCGGTTGGGAATAGTGTTCCACTTCAGGCAATTTTCAAGGGGGTGGGGTGGTTCATAGTAATGGATATAGTAGCTTTATTGCTGATCATCTCATTCCCTGAACTATCGTTGTATCTGCCGTCGATAATGGACATTTGAATTCTCTTTCGACGTTATCGTTGAACACCTTTATTTGCCCTCATAACTTCTCTACGAACATCCTCTCACCGCTTTCTATCTCATCTCAGTCCATGAATCTAAAATGAAAAAAAATTAGATTCACGTCATTGAGTCTGTGCGGACCGACCAAGACTACCCCAAGAAAATTCTTGACTAAGAAATGTCAGCAGGTAGCAGGCTGTCTGGTACATCTTGGAAACAGACCGGTCTCAAAAATCGGCGAATAGCCATAGTCCCCACTGATGTTGCACCAAAGTTCGTGCTCGCCGGATAAGGCCCGCCGTGGACCATCGCGTCACAAACTTCTACACCCGTCGGATAAGCGTTAGCCAAAACCCGGCCGGCCTTGCGAGTCAAAATTGGCATCAGCGCACACCCATATTCAATGTCATCATCTGTCGTATGTAATGTACACGTCAGCTGCCCGTCCAGACATTTTGCCACCTCGAGCATTTGCTCAAAATCCAACGCTTTTACAATGAGACCCAAAGGACCAAAAACCTCATGACCAAGCGACGCATCTGCTAACCAAGTCGACCCATCTGTTTCGTATAGGTATGGGGTTGCCTGTCGTCCATCACACGTTGAAGTGAGGACACTACGCACACCCGACGTGTGCGATATCCGTTTCTGTCCCTCTTTGTACGCAACGGCTATGCCATCAGTCAGCATCGTTTGAGGGGCTGCACCGGCTAACGCGACTTTAGCTGCATCAACAAGGTTGTCTGCTGATTCGCCCTCAATCACAACAATAATCCCNGGATTTGTGCAAAACTGNCCGNCGCCCATTGTAAGGGACGCAGCCCAACCNCGNCCGATCTCCTCGCCCCGNTCTACCGCCGCTCCTGGNAATATAAACATCGGATTGACTGACCCAAGTTCACCAAAGAACGGGATGGGAATTGGACGCTGNGCGCAGAGNTCAAAAAGTGCTCGGCCACCCACAAGGCTCCCAGTAAACCCAACGGCTGAAATCAATGGGTGCTTCACGAGGGCCTCACCCACTAATCTGCTTCCACCATGGACCATTGAGAANACGCCTCNTGGCATCCCGGNACGATGTATAGCGCTCTCAATCGCTTGCGCGACAAGATCGCTTGTTCCAGGATGTGCTTGATGNGCCTTNACAACGACTGGACAACCAGCAGCCAGCGCTGATGCTGTGTCGCCTCCAGCTGNAGAAAANGCNAGCGGAAAATTGGATGCTCCAAATACGGCAANCGGNCCNACNGGTAGCTGCATGAGTCGCAATTCGGGNCGTGGTAACGGTGTCCGTTCAGGCAAGGCCACATCGTGGCGACAATCTAAATAATCACCTTTTTCCAGGACATCAGAAAACATTCTTAATTGGCCACAGGTTCTGCCTCGCTCGCCTTCTAGTCTCGCTGAGNGCAAACCAGTTTCNTCGNCTGCGATCGCTGTAATCGCATCNCCGANGGCATCGATTTCTTCAGCTATAACNCTTAAAAAATTNGCNCGATCNTGCCGAGAANTTTGCGAATAAGTGATAAACGCCTTTTCAGCATCTTTAACCGCCTGATCCACCAGNTCGTTNGTNCCCACCGGGAAACTNTGACTNGAACCTGAGCTAGGAGAAGATTTAAAACTTTCAGAGCCCCCAACCCAGTTACCNGCAATAAAGTGCTTTAGCTTNAGTTGATATTTCATCGAATACTCCTTCGAAATTAATTTTNGCCNACAAATTGTGGAGGGCTCGCCTTTTCGCTCTGCGGGTCTTGTAGTAGGTTANACANATCAAGCCTCGNTNNANNATAGTATAGCTTGGTGAGAAAAAAGGGAGCGCACAAAAATTAGATCCTCGAAGTCTATACATGTGATCGGTTGTCACGCTGAGGGCGAGGTCGGNGATGTCATTATCGGAGGNGTAGCACCGCCGCCAGGCGANACGGTCTGGGAGCAAGCGGTTTACNTACACAATGACGGCTCATTAAGAAACTTCATACTCAANGAACCCCGTGGTGGTCTGTTTCGACACGTCAATCTACTGGTGCCNCCTAAACATCCCGAGGCTCAGATGGGCTGGATCATTATGGAGCCAAGTCATACNCCGCCTATGTCNGGCTCNAACTCGATCTGTGTCGCTACCGTTCTTCTGGAGACAGGTATTATTCCGATGGTGGAACCCGAAACCTTTATGACTNTGGAGGCTCCCGGGGGACTTATAAAAATAAGAGCAGAATGCGNTCAAGGGAAGGTGGAGCGGGTTTACGTGCAAAACGTACCGTCGTTTGCCAGCNNGCTAGACCAAAGCCTNGAGCTAGAGGGTTATGGAACACTGTCTGTAGATACCGCGTACGGCGGGGATAGTTTCGTAACGATTGACGCAACACAGCTAGGNTTTGAAATCATTCCAGAAGAGGCAAAGGANCTCGTTGAGCTTGGCAGAAAAATTACCAAAGCNGCTAACGAGCAACTGGTATTNGAGCATCCACTCAACAAGGACTGGACGCACTTTTCGTTTACACAAATACACTCTNNCCTCACAAAAATTGACGGCGTAAAAACATACACAAATACNGTTGTGATAGACCCAGGAAAGCTTGANCGATCACCGACCGGCACAGGTCTATCAGCGCGGATGGCCGTCCTAAATGCTAGAAAACAGCTGTNCGTCGGAGAGCCTGTTATCGCCCGATCAATAATAGGATCGTGTTTCGAGGGTAAAATTCTGGGCACAGAGCAACACANCGGCATCNATATGATTAGNCCTGAGATTTCTGGACGTGCGTGGATCACNGGCTCGTATGAGTATTATTTAGACCCATCTGACCCTTGGCCACATGGATATAGGGTATCTGATACCTGGCCGGTTCGCCCAACCTAAATTATGAGAGACATCCCTTTTATCTCCGAGGAACATATAGACAAGCTACTGACGTGGTCAGAANTAACTGANGCGCTCTTCTCGGTTCACCAGANACCTGAGGCGGANATCAATGACATACTCTTGCAATCTAAAAATNGTTCCCTTCTTTCGCGGGCTGCCTGGGTGGAGAACTATGGGATCGCTGTAAAGACTGCGACGATCTTTCCCGACAATGCAACAAAATTTCAAGANCTTCCNACCGTNCAATCACTTGTNACCCTATTCGACGATAACTCAGGNGCGCCGCAAGCCATAATNGACGGCAATTTGATAACAAAGTGGAAAACNGCNGGTGATTCAGTGCTCGGCGCCAAGTTGCTTGCNAGGAAAGAGAGCCAAGTACTAACGATTTTAGGTGCAGGTAAAGTTGCCCAATCGATGATTGACGCATATCGGGAGTTATTTCCGGGACTTGAAACNATATATGTTTGGAATCATCGCCACGAAAAGGCANTCGCGCTAGCNTCTGAGAAGGATGTCACCCCAATCAAAGATTTATCCGAGGCGGTCCGGGTCGCGGACATTCTTTCTTCCGCGACCACCGCGATTGATCCCTTCATTAAGGGGGAATGGCTNAAGAACGGCTGCCATTTAGATTTGATTGGTGCTTTCCGGCCCGATATGCGTGNAGCTCATGATTCGGCTCTGCTTCGGGGATCTATTTTCGTAGACTCCTATAAGACCGCACTGCATGATATTGGAGAGTTNGGNATCCCTCTTGCTAGTGGATTGATTTCTGAGGCCGACGTGATCAACGATTTTTATGGGCTATGTTCTGGCGGTACTGGACGAAGCAGTGACACTGAAATTACGATTTTTAAAAACGGGGGAGGGGCACATCTNGACNTNGCCGTGGCCGCGCACATTAGACACCGTTTTGACAAAATCCCAAGGGAATCTTGAATACAGTCAGTGACGAAACCGTCCCGGGGAAAATGGGCTTGACGCGATNGGCCAAGGCTTTCCCAANATACTGTCGCGGACAAGTTCGCCTGTGGCNGCAGACTGAGTCANACCGAGATGACCNTGACCAAAAGCATAGATCACGCGTGGCTGTTTTGGGGAGGTACCGATAACAGGAAGACTATCGGGCATAGATGGCCTGAAACCCATCCACTCCTCACCNTCTACCGTGCTCATGNTCGGCAAAAACTGTTTCGCTTTCGACAATAAAATCTTCGAGCGATCAAAGTTGGNAGGTGCCGATAAACCACCTAACTCGACAGCGCCACCAACTCGCACCTTACTGCCGACTTTAGAAACAACGAATCCATGATCAGCGAACGTCAGATGGGTCTTCAACTCAAAATGGCCTGGACTAAACGTCGTGTTGTATCCCCGCTCTGTCTCGAGAGGAATGTCATCACCAATGGTCTGAGCCAGNGACTTCGACCAGGCGCCAGCTGCGATCACGACGNAGTCACAGCTCAAGCTCTCATCTACGCAATAGACCTCAACANTGTTTGAGTTAGCNGAAATCGATCGCACATCTCTGCACTCCACCAGCCCTCCGCGTTCAACAAATTGATCCTGTAGATTTTTTAACCACTGCTTCGGATCACTCACATTCAACCAGTCCGGCGTGTAGCCGGCGTGTTGAAACTTCGTGGATAGCCCCGGCTGGATCTCTTCTATTTCTCGAGAAGACCCTAAAAGATCATGAGTGATACCGTATTCTCTGCAGGCTTGCCAATAAGAGGAGCTCGCTCGGAACGTATCTCTGCTATCGTATAAACGGAGTTGACCCTCTCTCCTCAATAACGGTTCCCCTCGATATGATTGGGCCTGACGTTCGAGGGCAGATCTCGAAAAGGACATCAGTTCGGCCTGAGCCTTCATCAATGACGGAAACCTATCGCTCCAGCTCGCGCGCCAAAACTTAATAAGCCAAGGGGCTATAGAAAAAATATACGATGGCCGGATGCTAAGTGGTCCCAACGGATCGAGCAACCAACCCGGTGCCGCCCTCATTATCCCCGGGGTCGCCAGCGGAACGATATCTGCCAACGCGAAGGCACCGGCATTACCCTCCGAGGCATTCTGGGACCGGCTTCCTCTATCTATAATGCTGACCCTACAATCAGCTTGTTGAAGTGCCAAGCCGACGCTGATGCCGATTATTCCGGAACCTACTACAACGACACTTTTTTTAGGATTCATAGATTAAGCTGGCGTCCAAATTCTGTCGCGTTAGGCGACGACAGATATCCATGATTAAATCCCAAACCTGAACGGGTCTTGGCTATCAAAAATCAATGTAACCTCAGCCGTAACGAAAGCCGTCCCCTCGATAGTTACAATCACGCCCCCGTTATCCCCTCGTTCGTATGCTAACGCATAGGTACTCCCGATAACGCTCTCCTGAATCCAGATCTTCCCAGCGGGCCAACACTCGTCCGCCGCTAAACAGGCCATCTTAGCCGAACACCCTGTCCCACACGGCGATCGATCATAGGAACCGCTGGGCACTAGTACAAAACTTCTACTATTGGCCTCAGCCGACTCTGGCGCTCCATATAGTTCTATGTGATCTATCCACGCTCCATGTGAGCCCGTAATACCCTTAACTTCGAGGGCCTTCCGTATTTGTAAGCTCAAATCTGTGAGCTCAAGTAAGTTTTCCAGCCTGATCTCGATCGGCGATTTCTTCACCAGAAAAAACCAATTTCCGCCCCACGCCACGTCGCCAATTAATGACCCGTAAGATGAGACTTCGACGTGAACATTTTTCAGTAGCCTGTAGCTCTCAACATTAGTGACCGACACTCGGTTTGGAGTTTTGAGATTGATTTCTACTTTGCCAACCGGTGTTTCAAGCTTGTGTTGGCCCGGCTTGATGAGGCCCATGTAAGCCATTGTTGCGCTTAAGCCTATGGTACCGTGACCACACATTCCNAAATTTTGNACCGTATTAAAAAAAATGACCCCGGCGGCGCAATCAGGTTCTTCGGAATCAATCACCAAGGCACCCACGTAGGCATCATTCCCTCTAGGTTCTTTTAGAACGGACCCACAAAAATCTCGATAATTTTGTTCAAACACCTGCGCTTTCTCAGCAAGAGAGCCAGATCCCAAATCGAAACCGGCTTCGAAAATAGTTCGAGTGGGCTCACCCTCAGTGTGGCTATCGAGGATTTTCACCGGAGCCTCTCAAGCTGGATCCAAGACTGGAACCACTGCTTAAACAGATANAATTGTGACTCAGCNTAATTTCGCTGAGCATCTGTCAAACGATCGGACTTATTNAAATGNTGCAAGTAGTTCTCATCTCCTTCTAAAACCATCAAGTGCTTGTAATACAGAACTAAATCCACACCCTCGTCAAAACTTGAGAGCACGGACAAGGCTTCATCAAGCTCTCGTGCTCTCCGACGAGCAATTACATCNCCTGCNGCCGCTTTCTGAGACAACTCAGCCAGAAGAAGGACCTCCNTGGGTAAGACGTTCCCGATCCCAGTGATTGCGCCCCCTGCGCCGCAGTTNACGAAACCATGGTANACGGCCGTATCTACNCCAATCATCAGAGTAACATCCGGGTCCTTAGANGTAATATGTTCCGACGCGTACCGTAGATCNNCAAACCCGCCGAATTCCTTAAACCCGACCAGATTCGGATGCTCTGATCTCAGGGAAAAAAACAGNTCNGCTCGAGTAGTAAACCCNTAGTAGGGACTGTTATAAATGACCNCAGGTAAATCAGCCGCGGCCTCCAAGATTGCCTTAAANTGGTATCGCTGGGCCTCNAGCGAGTTACCNCTAGACAACACTCTCGGAATTACCATCAAACCCTNAGCACCAACCCTCTGCGCATGAGCCGCATGAGCGANAGCTGACTCCGAATTGATAGCCCCGGTGCCTGCGATTACAGGTACACCTGCCTCTACTAACGCGCTCACACCTTCCATCCGCTGAGCATCCGTCAACAGNGGCCAATCGCCCATGGATCCGCAATAGACCACGGCAGACATTCCTTGCTCGATAAGATACAACCCCTTTTCGACTAGCGCATCGTAGTTGGGTTTCCGCTGCTCATCGCAGGGGGTCATTAACGCTGGCACACAACCAGTAAATATGCCTGTTCTCATCATNTACACCTCTATACAAGCCGTTTCGCATCTCTCTCTCGAAANAGAAATTNAACTACCTAAATCACCTTACTTTTGCTAAAAATTTCTTCGTATGCTCCGACTCAGGGNCCGCNAATATCTGATCGGGNGGCCCGATTTCTTCAACAATGCCCTCGTGGAAATAGGCGACTCGGTCAGATACATCTCGAGCAAATCCCATTTCATGGGTAACNCAAATCATGGTCATCCCCTCCTCAGCAAGCACCCGCATAGTATCCANAACCTCACCGACTANCTCAGGATCTAGGGCTGACGTGGCTTCATCGAACAACATATACTGAGGGTCCATAGCCAAAGCTCGCGCGATTGCCAATCTTTGTTGTTGACCGCCAGATAGGGCNTTGGGNNAGACATCAAACTTATCACCGAGCCCGACATGCTCGAGTTGTTTGATAGCGANATCTTTAGCTTCTTCCTTCGTCAGCCCTCTAACAATCTGAGGAGCCAGAGCCACATTNTCCATCGCAGTCAAGTGTGGNAAACTNTTCCACTGCTGAAANACCATNCCNAACCGCTGNCGAAGCTTGTTCAAATCCGTNGTCTTCGCATGCACATCAACATCATCNACATATACCGAGCCTNCCTGAATNTGCTCAATCCCATTGACGCAGTACAGCAATGTTGACTTACCTGATCCAGATGCACCGATTACCGAGAGCACCTCCCCCTTCTGTACCTCTAAATCAATTCCACGGAGAACGTGGAGATCNTCAAAATATTTGTGTAACCCGTCGACTTTAATCATTGNGACCACCTTCTTTCTAGCTTCGCGGAATATCGCGACACTGGGTAGGAAAGGACGAAATAGAACGCTCCGACCACTAGGATGATNAGAAGGGGCTCCTGGGTACGCGTAATTAGTACTTGGCTCGCCTTGACAAGTTCAACATATCCTAGGACCGACACAAGNGCNCTGTCCTTCATCACGCCCAGNGCGACCCCAACCCATGAAGGNAAAATCGCTCGGGTACCAATTGGGAACACNACGTGACGCATATCTTGCCAATAAGACATNCCTAGAGACCGAGATGCGATNCGCATCGACNTGCCCACCGACTCAATTCCACCGCGCGCTACGTTNGCCACCAAAGCGGATGTGTACATGGTCAGCACAACCAGCCCAGACTCGAATGCGTCTAAGTTNAGCCCGACAATTGGCGCAAAATTATAGAAAAGAACTAACTGAACAATTAACGGNACAGACCGGAATATGTCCAAGACTGGATTGACAAGAATTCCGCCCCAATTTTTGGACTCGTAAAGTACCCACCCAAAAATACCGCCAAGGAATGATCCAATAGCGATTGATAGCAAAGAAATCCAAAGGGTTCTTAAAGCCGCTTCTCCTAGGAACAAAAGGTCCCGAGCGCTGAAGCCACTAAAAACAGCTACTGTTTGCTCCATTAAGATTCCTAATACCTAAAAAATCGTGATGCAAAGAATTTGGAAAGAACCAAGATACCTTTGACCATCACGTAATAAATGACCGCCGTGACAGCAAAATATTCAAAGATTCTGTAGGTTTTACTCGCAAAGAATTGCGTTTCTCCTGTTAGCTCTCTGTAACCAACCAACATCCCCAAGGAGGACATTAAAACAACCCAAACAAATTGGTTCGTCATCGGGTAATAGACGATCCGCATGACCTGGGGAATCAATATCCGCGTATAGGCCTGCCAAGGGTTCATACCAAGACTTCGTGCAGCTCTCAGCTGAGTAGATGGAATTGCCTCAAAACCACCGCGAAAATTCTCTGCCAAATATCCAGCCGTATTAAAAGTCAAGCCCGCCAAAACGATCAAGTAAGGTGATAAATGAAACCCGAGCGCTCCCAGCCCAAAACCAAAAAAGAACAACTGAAATAGAGCGGGTGTGTTTCTGGCTAGTTCAACCCAAGTTGTCGCGAACCAATAGAGTACTCCGGTTTCCCGCATCCGGCCCACGGCCAAAATGAACCCGAGCATAACACCCACGGTCATGGCCAAAGAAGCGACCTGCAGAGTAGTTAGAGCAGCCTCGAGGAGATCCGGCAGGCTCTTAAAAACGGGTCGCCAGTGAAAGTTGTACTCAAACATTCAGTTGCTAAAGGGGCCGCCCACTAACGGCACGACCCCTCGGTTTTACGGTCCGCTAGTACATCACGCCAGGAATTCTCAGCTCAGGAGCTTCCCCACCCACAAACCGGCCCCAAAGCTCTTGGTAACGACCAGAGCGCACTTGCTGGGTAACAAATAGATTTAAATAATTTAACCAGCTCACGTCTTGGCGTTTGCCAACCACCGAAGTGTAGTCTGTGGTCCATGGCATGCGAGGACCAGGATCAACCGTATCATATTGTTCTGAAATCGGTTTTACAGCCGTATTGGTCGTGATTCCAATATCCGCCTTGCCTTGCGCGACCGCCAGAAAAACTTCGTTCTCGCTTTGGTACCCCTGATACAGGTTCTCCTCACCCCACTCCTTGGCAATTTTTAACCACTCCTGCTCTGGAACAGTGCCAACGGCAGCGGCAACACGCTTGCCCTTTATGTCCTCAAAGGTTTTGATGCCGCTCTTTGAGTTGACGATCCCCTGAGCATAATAAATAGCGTAGGGGATGGAGAACCCCACAGTCTTAGCGCGAGCTAGACTATCCGAAGTTGCGCCGAAAACAACATCTGCCCGACCAGTCACGATCACAGGTAAACGATCAGCCCACGTTAGTTCAAGAAGCTCGAGCTCGACCTCTAAAGCGGCTGCCATGTCCTTGCAGTATTCAACGTCGAAGCCCGCCGGCTGGTTATTTGAGTCTCTGAACCCAATAGGGGGGAAGTCCAGAACGACTCCGCATCTCAACTTACCGCGATCGATTATATCGTCCAGTGTATCTGCAAACGCGGTCCCGGCGATCATCATTGTTAATGCCGCCATGCTAACTAGTTTTTTTATCATCTTCGTACCCGCTATGGTTGTTATTAGCTTTATTGCCCGGCTCGAATTTATCGCATATTGTACCCGATGTACAACGCGCGAATCGGAGAAAATTGTGAAGATTAAATTCGTCGACATCTCACAAACAAAATCCGCATCCGAAATAACTTTTTCAGCTCTTAGGAAAGCAATTATTGAGGGCGATATCACCGTGGGAACACCACGACATCAGGATGACCTCGCTCGCTCGGTTCAAACTAGCAGGATTCCGATCGGAGAAGCGCTCTCATGCTCGGAAGAGCAGGACCTAATAAGGATACAACGAGTTGAAGGCCCTGTCGTAGTCGGTCTTATAGCCGATGAAGCCTCCGAAATCCTCAATCTCAGAGCTTTGCTGGAGCCTGATATATTGAAGAACGCGGTTCCACAGATGAGCGACTCAGCAAAAAAGCTGGCCATCTTTCAGAGCAATGATTTCTCTGAATCAGCCGATCCTTCTGCGCGGGGTGGCCTCAATTGAATTTCTTATCGCACGCTCTATGCTGATAGCGACCGAACCCTCACCAAAGAAGTCGCTGACAACGCTATGTACAGAGTAGATCGTTCCATAAGAAGCCAACTGGTCGTAATTGATGATATAGATAAAGTTAAATAAGAGCATGTAGCGATTCTCGACGCCTGCCTTTCAAGTAATGCAGAATTGGCGGTGGGACGACTAGGGGATCACATCTTAGGGGCTGAGTAATCGCCTTTAGCTTCATTTCCCACCTTACCTAGGTGATTCGCATAAAGAGGAACTTTTCATACAGGGCTCGACATGCATGAGAAATAAACACGACGGCTCGATCGGAAAAAATCAATTGATTGTGGATGGATCCGCCAGCGGTAAAGTTCTAGTCTGTGAAGAAGGATTGAGTTTCTGGGGAGGCGTCGATCCACACACTGGGGCAATTATCGACACACACCACCCCAACCACGGTGATTCTGTATCCGGCAAATGTTTATTGATGCCAACATCCAGAGGCTCATGCAGTGGGAGTGGCGTTTTACTGCAGTTGGCTCTCAAAGAGCGTGCTCCTGCGATGATTATTTTTAACGAGCCAGAGCAAGTATTGACTCTGGGATCAATTGTTTGCGATCGGATATTTGGGGTCCCGGTTCCTATAATCTGTCTGTCTCAGCAAAACTACTATGCAGTCGCGAGAGAAAACTCAGTTGAACTTCATGATCATAAGCTCGTTCTAGCTGACCAAGCTATTGGCCTGAACCCTATATCAAAAGATCTACTCCTCTTATCTGAAAACGATCAGGCTTATTTGAAGGGCGATCACGGCAAGGTCGCCAAAGCTGCTATGGAAACGATTTGCGTGATGGCAGCCGTCGAAAACGCATCAAGTTTGATTAACGTAGATAAAGGTCACATCGATGGCTGTATCCTGGCACACGATGCTAATCTTATTTTTGCTGAGAAAATGGCTGAGCTCGGTGCCAAAGTGATCATCCCAACAACGATTAATGCAATCTCGGTCGATCGTGAGAATTGGCAGAACTCGGGGCTCGATGAGGACTTCGGTAAACAGGCGAGCCGTTTGGCCGACGCATACGTTGAGATGGGGGTCAAACCGACATTTACCTGTGCGCCATATCTGCTGACTGACAAACCTCAACTAGGGGAAAATATAGGTTGGTCGGAATCAAATGCAGTGATTTTCGCGAACACAGTTCTTGGTGCGCGAACCCAAAAACATCCTGACTATCTCGATCTGTTTATCGCGATGACGGGGCGGGCACCGTCTGTGGGAATGTATTCGACGCTTGGCAGAAAAGCTCGAGTAAAAATCGAGGTAACGATTCCTCAAAAGTGGCCACCTGATGATGAGGTCTTGTGGCCGCTGATTGGTTGGCTTGCTGGTAAATTGTCACCTGATTCAGTCCCTTTGATTACAGGGCTAGAAAGTCTTTCACCAACAATCGATGATTTAAAATCTCTGTGCGCTGCTTTCGGAACAACTTCCGGTGCACCAATGCTACATATTCTCGGCCAAACACCTGAATCATCTAACCAGAATGCTGAACAACTTCCAATACATCTCATCAATCCTGAAAACCTGAAGGATGCTTGGTTCGAGCTTAACCGTGGACTCGAAAAAATAGATTTAGTCGCTATTGGAAGCCCACACGCATCGATCGAAGAAATAAGAAGGATAAGCGCTCTTTTTGCTAACAGACGACGCCACGTCCAGACTCAATTGAAAATCACTGCTGCTCGCCACACGATTCAACGTGCAGAGGCTGAAGGAATTGCCAAAAAATTGGAAGATGCGGGAGTACAGATAATGCCCGACCTCTGCTGGTGCTCAATTGTTGAGCCTATATTCCCGCCAGAGGCGAAAGGTCTAATGACCAACTCCGGTAAGTACGCCCACTACGCCCACGGTCTAAGCAATAGGCACTCTAGACTGGGGTCGTTAAGGGACTGTGTGGACGCAGCGATTTCGGGTTTCGCGGCGCACGAGCCTCCAGCTTGGCTGGTTGCATAAGTCGATTGTGCCGCCTCGTCTCGGGAAGTCTTTGTGACTCATTTGGATCAAGCTACTCTTTATGATGGGGGACAAAAAATTTCCTATTTCGCTGGGCCACAGATTCGTGAGACCAGATTTTTACCGGTTTTAGTCTGGGGCGGTAACGCATTGGTCGGCAGATATGAGAAAAATAAGGGAATTGATTACCCCCTTTTAGGGTATTAATTTATCCCACGAAAAAGACAACTACAAATTGGCATTCTGATGGGCGCGACAATTGTTTATTCATATTGCCGCGTGCGCAAGATTATAATAAAAAGATTACATCTGGGCCAAAAAAGAGTATAGATCGTGTCGCCAAAAAAGTTATGAAACAAGACCTTGACGCGGGTTTGTGTTGCAATATTATTACGTTTTAACAAGTCGTTAGGAGTAATCCATGCGGATCACTTTGATCTTGGCTCTTATCTTAATCTCTGGCTTTGTGCACGCGGAAAAACGGCACGCCGGGGCACACGTCCATGGTCTTAACCACGTACAAATAGTTTTAGACGGGACAACGCTAAAAATGGTCTACAAGTTGCCAATCGCACAACTTCGAAAGCACGACGAACACAAGCACGACGAACACAAGCACGACGAACACAAGCACGGCGAACACAAATACGACGAACACAAGGGTGACAAAGATCACGCCCACCTAGCCGAAGATCTAAAAGAAATAGCCAGCATATCCGAATTCGTGCGCCTACCTGACTCTGCTGAATGTGTTCAAAAAAAGATAGACCAATCAGTGAGGGACGTCGTTTTAGACAGAGAAACTAGCGGAGACTCGGGGCATAAGGACGTGGTCATTGAGGCTGACCTAACCTGCGGGCATCCGGATAAGGTTACGTCGTTCGATTTCGGGCCGGCCTTCGAGCGATTTGACGATCTTGCAATGATTCAGGTTGAAGGTTTGGTCGGGGATCAGTCATTATCGGACTCGCTAACACGAGAAAGAGTATTAACCTCAATTTGATTGTCGAGACCAACGCTCTGAGTTACGACTACGGGTCTGGTGAAAAAATCCAGTTCCCAGACCTCAAAGTAGCTGCAGGCGAAAAAATTGCACTAGTGGGGGCATCTGGTAGCGGGAAATCAACTTTCTTAAACTTGCTCTCCGGCGTGCTGCCCATCCAATCTGGATCGATTCGGCTTCTCGGCCATTCTTATAATGATCTGAGCCCACTCCAACTCGACAAAATTCGCGCGGATCACATTGGGATCATTTTTCAATCGCTGAATCTCATTCCCTATTTAACTGGTTTTGAGAATGCGGTCCTCGGACTGGAGTTCTCAAAAACACGTCGGGCCAAGATAGATGACGTTACCTACCAAACTGGCTCACTAGGACATCAGCTGGGCCTAATGCCCGATATTCTTGAGAAGAGACCAAACAAGCTCAGTGTAGGACAACAACAGCGGGTCGCAGTCATCAGGGCGCTGCTCGGAAGCCCTGAGCTTATTCTTGCAGACGAGCCGACCTCAGCATTGGACCCGTTTGCAACCAAGGAATTTATGGCAGAGCTGAACAGCTCAGTCGAGGCCTCGGCTCAGGCTATTATCGTTGTCAGTCACAACCCCGAGATCATCCCATGGTTCGACCGGGTGGTCAGGATCGGGCGAGAATAATGTTTCGGCTAGCACTAGCATCGATGCGCTCGAGACTGATCCCGGTTGGTCTTGTCGTCGTTGCTCTCTCAGCCTCTATGGCACTTCTTCTCAGCTTCGACAGAATCCAACAGGCTACAAAGGGCGGATTTAACCAAAGTCTGAGCGGGGTAGATCTAGTACTTGGGCCAAGAGGAAGCGGACTGGAATTGGTCCTCTACACCGTTTTCCATCTGGGGAAGCCAACAAATAACATCACAACAGCAACGGTATCAGACATCGCCAGCGATCCGATGGTCGAGTGGTCAGTACCAGTAGCGCTTGGGGACAGCCACCGCGGCTTCAGGGTCATCTCGACGACTAAAGCATACTTCGATCGCATCAAATTTGCCGGCGATAAACCACTGGTGTTTGCGCAGGGGAATGCATTCAGCGATCTTAACGAGGTTGTCCTAGGCAGTGGTGTAGCAGAGGCACTAGGTTACACCCTGGGGACAACGATTTTTGTGACACATGGTTCTGAGATGCTCGGTGAGTTACACGATGACTTTTCGTTTAATGTCGCCGGAATTCTTGCACCCACCGGTACTCCAACGGATCGAGCGGTTTTCGTAAGCCTAGAAGGCTACGAATTGATTCATCTCGGATGGAAGAATGGTAGTAAGGCCATAAGCCTGAAGGGCCTCGACATAGACGCAATACCCAGAGACCGTCTATATCCCGAAACAGTAACCGCAGTCTATCTCGGGCTGAAATCTAAGCTGGGCATATTTAAATTTATCCGGAAGATCAACGACTACCCTGAGGAGGCCATCAGTGCCGTCATCCCCGGCGTTGCGCTTGCCCAACTGTGGTCAATGGTCGGCACAGTAGATTCGGTGTTCAAGCTCGTCAACTGGCTGATTATCGGCATCAGCATAATAGGAATGGTAACGATGATGATAACGGGGCTAGACGGCCGGACGCGTGAGATGACAATACTCCGCGCGCTCGGAGCCTCGCCGCCCAAGCTGGCCTGCCTCGTCCTCCTAGAAACATTTGTGATCAGTCTTACTGCGATCCTGTCTGCTGTCATTTTAGTCCGGATCCTGACGCTCGGTGCCGCAGACTTATTGGGCGAGTGGGCAGGTATTCGCGTGCAACTCACGTGGTTAGCCGGCAACGAACTAGTGACGCTAATGATCGTCGTTCTAGCGGGTCTAGGAGCGAGCCTCATACCCGCGGGTATGGTATACAGACGCTCATTGCACAGGGGATTCGCTAATTGATACGAATAGTAGGTCTTTTAGCCACACTCATTTTTTTCAACGCAATCGCCGTGGTCTGCGCCGATGCCTCCGGCTATGAGGCTACTGAGGAGGACTTTGTTCGCTGGGAAAACACTTGGGACAGCCTGATTCCCCCCGGTGCCTACGATTTTGTGCCAAAAGATTTTTACTTCGAGCTATTGTTTAATCCCACCTTCCAGAGTCAACTCGATGAAGCAGGTAGGGTGATCAATCCTCTTCTTGAGGGTAAATCTATCGAGATCGCGGGCTTCATGGTCCCGATAGAGGTGCGGGAGGAGAATGTCTTAAAATTCTTGCTTGTCCCGGAGGCGGGACAGTGTATCCATGTCCCACCACCACCGCTGAATCAGACACTTTTTGTAGACACGACCACTGCACCAACACCATTACGAGATCTCTACCAGCCCATCATCATCTGGGGCCGACTGTCTGTCGGCACTCAGAGCTTCGAGATAGCCGATAGCGGCTACAGTCTGGCAGCGTCTAAGATCATTACACTTAACCTTGAAGAGGACATGATCCCGGTCGTCCCTGGCGCCGATGGTGATCGATGATATCAAGCTGCCCGAGCAAATTAGTGAAGCCGGAAAGACCACCACACCCCAGCGGATAGCAATATTTCGGGCCCTAGTAATAGTGGCCGGACCAGTAACTGCTTATGAGCTCCGAGACCACACCAATAGTCGGCCCAAAGAGTCATTCAATATCAGCACAATCTATAGAGTGTTGGATTTCTGAGTCCAGATTGGGTGGGTGCACAAAACAGAGTCAGCAAAAAAGTTTGTGGTTTGTAAGGATGAACACAGAGGCCATATCCATGTGCTCCAGCACTGCACCAGTTGTCAGACAATCGAGGAACACTATGAGACCTCACGCCTGATGAAGATGCCCCTATCGTCGACATTTAAGGCCCAAAAGAATTAAGTTACAGAAACCCAGGGGCAGTGTGGAAACTGTCTGAATCCACTCGCGAATCTGGATCCATAGCTTTATGCACCCAAATGAGCCCGGTATCCATATCGCACGGAAAACCCTTTGAATATGAAAAATGCTTTCCGTCCCTTGCGCTCTAGTGTTTGTTCCACCCGAGCTATCCAGTTCTACCATCACAAGCTTCAACCCGCACACATAAGTACTTTTTATCTCGAGTGATTCGTCCTAATCTGTAGGAAGACGGAGGTAGACATGTGCTTTTTCGCAAAAGTTGTAACAGCCTTGTTGGTAGGCTGTTTTACTACCGCCGAGGCTGATCAGACCAAATCCGAGCTCGGCAAACTCTTCGATGCACTCCGAGGGTCCGATAACCTTGTCGAAATTTCCCAAATCCAAAATAAGATTTGGTCCCACTGGTATGAACTTCCCAAGAACGCTCGGCCGCTACAGTCTGTCTTTGATCAAGGCGTTCAGGCTCTGCAGTCGGGACAGGCTCAGGATGCTATTACCAAATTCAGCCTGGTTATTGATGCGGCACCTGCCTTCGCTGAGGCATGGAACCGACGTGCAACCACATATTTTGTGCTGGGTGACTTCGAGTCATCGCTACTGGATATCCGTCAAACATTAATTTTAGAGCCACGACATTTCGGAGCGCTCAGTGGATTATCGATGATTTTTGAAACTACAGAACAATATGAGCGCGCAATTCGTGCAGAACAGCAACTACTCAGACTCATGCCGAACAACAAGCTGATCGAGAGGCGAATACTACAGTTGCAAGACAAGGCGCTGAAATCTCGTATTTAATTAGTATTTTCCGCTGACGAATTCGAGTACTACGAGAGGCGAAGCTAAACTAATGATGACGATGATTACCAGCAACAGCCAATCTAAATATCGCGACATTCTCACCTCTAGGCGTACTCATTGAAATCATCTTCGTTTAGCAAGGTTCTTACCCGTAGTATCTTATTCAGATCCTTGACAAGTTGCATCTTTCCAGCGCGAGATACCGCCAGCATAGGTCTCAACTACTTTGTTCATCGAGTCAGGCGACAAAAACGTCAACCCGAATAATTTCTCTTGAACACCATGAGATCTTTCCCACGCCTCAAAGCCTAAATCGTCACTAGTGAT
>PBDH01000007.1 GCA_002717305.1 Gammaproteobacteria bacterium
CTTTTTTGGGCTCCTTTAGTGCCTTGGCCGATAGCGATACCAAAGCAGCTGTTGAGCCATTAAAAATTGCGCGGGATACGTTTTATACGGATGTGTCCAAGTACAATAAGGGACAACTATCAGAAGAGGAACTGGTTACGCGGATCTCAGAACAATTTGCTCCTTTAATGAATGATCGGATTATTGCACTTCGAGTGATGGGTCGATTCGCGCGTCAAGCGACAGATGCCGAAAGAGATCGTTTTACTGACCGCTTGGAGATGAGTCTCGTGGACGCGTATGCGCGCGGTCTAGCAGCTTATGGAGGCGAACAGCTGGTCTTACCGGATGAGGGTGTGATTTTAAAGCCAGGGCGCGCGATAGTTAGTGCTCGGCTAGAAGCACCGGGGCGAGAGCCACTGCCGATTCAGTTTGCAATGGGCTTCGCGGAGACGAGCGGTTGGATGGTTGAAAATGTGGTGATCTCGGGCATTAATTTAGGTCTCACATTGAGAAATCAGTTTGCAGACTTAGTCAAATCTTCGGGAAGTGTTTCTGGTGCAATCGATTCCTGGACGTTCGAATCCGTGAGTGCAAACTAGTTGTGTTTGCTGTTGACTCTCAGAGTTACCATAAATCGTGGACAGATCTTAAATCGATGGGTATGTCCGCTATTGATCGAGGTGAGTCTACTATTGACGTGAGTGCTTGGACGCAAGCATCGAGTGCCCATTTAGCTGTATTAGTTTTCTGGTGGCAATCGGCGCGTAAGTCCGGTCATAAATTAACATTGACCGGATTGAATCCTACTTTCAAGACACTCGCCGAGCTAGGCGGCGTAACCTGCATTGAAACAGGGGAATTTGATGCTAGCCGCTGAAGTCACCGCATTACTGGAATCAAAAAATACGGGCTGGATATTTTCGGTGCAGGGCGAGGGTCGTAACTTCCAGATTGAAGTGGTAAGTCAGGATTTTGAATCTGTGACTCGGGTTAAGCGTCAACAATCTGTTCTTCGGTTGATCGCTGATGAGATCGCCTCAGGAACCCTCCACGCGATCACAGTAATAGCGCTAACGCCTGACGAAAAACGTACGCGCAAGGAACTGGGCTTCTAAATCATGGATCGATTCCTAATTCGTGGTGGGCACATGCTTAGTGGTGAAGTCAGAGTAAGCGGAGCGAAAAACGCGGCTTTACCAATTCTGGCCGCTGCGCTTATGGTTCCTGGAAAAGTGCGGTTCGAGAATTTACCGTATCTAAATGATGTCACAACCATGCTCCAATTGCTGGGTCGGATGGGCGTTGAAGTCTTGTTAGACGATACCGGTTCCGTGGAGCTGGATGCATCATCTTTGAATTCAGTCATCGCTCCCTATGATCTTGTAAGAACAATGAGGGCCAGCATTGTCGTTTTGGGACCACTGCTTGCAAGGGCTCATGAAGCTGAGGTGTCCTTACCCGGTGGTTGTGCGATTGGAGCACGACCAGTGAATTTGCACGTCAAAGCAATGGAGCGACTTGGTGTTGAATTTGAGGTAACCGATGGCTACATCAAAGGACGCGCGCCTAGCGGTTTGATAGGTGGAAAGGTGCTGTTCGAAAAGATAACCGTGACAGGTACAGAAAACGTATTAATGGCAGCTGTGCTTGCGAAGGGTGAGTCAATAATTGAAAACGCGGCACGGGAGCCGGAGGTCACAAATCTGGCGGATTGCCTTGTGGCGTTGGGTGCAAAGATAGACGGTATCGGCACAGATACACTTCGAATCAAAGGGGTGGACGCTCTACGTAGTGGTTGCCATCGGATCATACCCGATCGAATTGAGGCGGGTACATTTTTAGTTGCGGCAGCGGCAACCGCCGGTTCATGCACGCTGACCGAGGTTGAACCTAGGCACATGGATGCGACATTATTGAAGCTCGAAGAGGCGGGGGCTCGCATAGAGCGAAGTGAGACGACTATTTCCCTCGATATGAGAGGGAAACGCGCCAAGGCGGTAGACATTACTACCGCCGAATATCCGGGTTTTGCGACTGATATGCAGGCGCAGTTCGTGGCACTAAACACGGCTGCTACGGGATCGGGCCGCGTGACTGAGACAATTTTTGAAAATCGTATGATGCACATCCCTGAGATGCGACGTATGGGTGCAGAAATCGATCTTTACGGAGCGACTGCTAGCACGGTTGGCGTAAATCGGCTCAAGGGCGCTCCAGTGATGAGTACTGATTTAAGAGCATCGGCATCACTTGTTATTGCCGGTCTGGTTGCTGAGGGACAAACTATAGTCGATCGTGTTTATCACATTGATCGTGGTTACGAGAGAATTGAAGAAAAATTGCGTCGTCTCGGCGCAGATATTGAGAGAGTGCGATTATGACTCAGTCCCTCATCTTTGCCCTCGCGAGGGGCCGTTTACTAGACGAGACCTCGTCACTACTGACAGAGCTAGGTATCGAACCAATTGAGTCATTGACGGGCAGCCGTAGGTTGATGTTCGACACGAGGCATCCGGGAGTCAAGCTTCTAGTGTTACGTGCGACCGATGTTCCGCCTTATGTAGAGCGCGGTGGCGCGCATTTGGGGATTGCTGGCAAGGATGTTCTGTTGGAGTATGGTTCTGATATGCTGTGTGAACCGGTTGATTTACAGCTGTCTAGGTGTCGACTAATGACGGCGATGAAGAAGGGTATTGAACTGCCGGCGAAGGGTCGGATCCGCGTCGCAACGAAGTATGTAAATATTGCGCGTCGGCATTTTGCGTCGCAGGGGCGCCAGATAGATCCGATTAAACTCTATGGTGCGATGGAGTTGGCTCCCCTCGTTGGTCTGGCTGATGTTATTGTCGACGTCGTAGATACCGGTAACACTCTGGAAGCTAACGGTCTCGAGCCACGCGATTTGATCATTCACTCGAGTGCTAGATTAATAGTATCTCGGGTAGCGATGAAGACTCGCCACCAGCATATATTTCCAATGATTGAAAAATTGAATAAATGGACTAAGAGCCAACATGCAAGTTAAACCAACTTTGCTTAAAACCACTGATGCTAATTTTGAGGTGCGGCTGGCTGAATTGACGGCTTGGGAATCCGTGAGTAACGTCTCTCGCCAGACACGTGTCGCTGAGATCCTTGAGGCCGTGCGTCTTGAGGGTGACGAAGCACTTCTTCGTTTGACACGAGAGCTTGATGAAAATTTTGTCGATAGTGCGTCAGAACTCGTTTTAGATGCACCGGCTTTAGAGGATGCCTTTCGAGAGTTATCTGACTCGTTGAAAGTAGCTTTGAGCACAGCACGCGATCGCATCTGGGCGTTCCACGAGGCGCAAAAAGAAGTTAGTTGGCGTCTACCTGAAAAGGACGATGGAATTTTACTTGGACAAGAGGTTCGACCAATGAGTCGAGTTGGTCTCTATGTGCCAGGTGGTAAAGCGACCTATCCATCTTCTGTACTCATGAATTCAATCCCAGCTAAGGTTGCCGGTGTTCCTCTAATACAAATGGTCGTGCCTGCTCCGAAAGGTCAATTAAATCCAATCGTATTGGCAGCGGCTCATCTTGCGAAAGTTGATCGCGTTATAACTATTGGTGGTGCTCAGGCTGTGGCGGCTCTTGCCTATGGAACTGATACTGTTTTACCTGTCGATAAGATTGTCGGGCCGGGAAATTCTTGGGTAGCGAGTGCTAAGAAACAGGTCTTCGGCAAGGTGGGTATAGACATGATTGCAGGTCCCTCTGAAATATTAGTCTACGTGGAGCCACCAATGGATCCAGATTGGATCGCGATGGATCTATTTAGTCAAGCCGAACACGACGAAGATGCGCAGCCAATATTGGTGCACTGTGGTCAATCGTTCGCTGATAAGGTCCGTGAATCAATGAACCGGTTGCTTCCAACACTTGAGCGAGCCTCGATTATTGCGCAATCAATCAATAATCGATGTATCTTTATCGAGGCACTCAATCGTGCAGATGCAATAGTTGCCATTAATCGAATTGCACCCGAGCACCTCGAGTTATGCGTCGATGATCCTGAGACTATGCTTCCGGCAATTGAGAACGCCGGCGCTATTTTTATGGGGCGTTTTACACCAGAATCGTTGGGAGATTACTGTGCGGGTCCGAATCATGTCTTACCGACATCTGGGACTGCGCGCTTCGCGTCACCATTGGGTGTCTATGATTTTATCAAGCGGTCCTCGGTCATTTATTGCTCAAAAGAAGGTTCAAAAACGATTGCAGGTGTGGCCTCAACGCTTGCGCGATCAGAGGGGCTAACTGCGCACGCCCGTTCTGCTGAGTACCGTCGTGACGCGTGAGGAACTGATCCAGCTATTGATCCCTGAACGCGTGCGACAAAGCGCTACTTATCGTGTCCAAGATGCGACAGGCATGATCAAATTGGATGCGATGGAGAATCCTTTTGTGTGGCCCTCCTGTTTACGGGCGCAATATGCGGAGCGGTTAGCTAAATGTAGTTTAAACCGTTATCCAGATCCTTATGCTAGTGCCGTAAGGGCCCCATTGAGGCAGTGGATGAAGATCCCTGAACCGTTAGAGATTCTGTTTGGAAACGGTTCAGACGAAATCATAGCGCTCTTAATTTCTAGTTTGATTAGTTCTGGGCGGAGCGTGTGTGCTCCTGATCCAAGTTTTGTAATGTTTAAAGTGCTTGCTGATCAATATTCGGTAACTTTCCAGGCTCTCCCCCTTGACTCATCGTTTGATATCGATCTCGACGGTTGGCTTGCCTGCCTGCGTAAAACTGATCCTGCACTGATATTTGTTCCACAGCCAAATAACCCAACTGGTAATCTGTTCTCGCGTGAGCGATTGGCAAAGATTGTCGAATCGACTCATGCTCTTGTTGTTATTGATGAAGCCTATACAGCGTTCACAGATGCGGATTTCTTAGATTGGTCGATTACATATCCGAACGTCTTGGTGATGAGAACGCTATCGAAAGTCGGCCTCGCTGGAAGTCGGTTCGGTATGCTGGTCGGTCATCCAGCATGGATATCTGAATTCGACAAATTGCGCTTGCCATATAACATCAATACGCTCTCGCAGGCCGCAGTTCAGTTCGCACTTGAGCACGCCTCGATCCTTGAAGAACAGAGTCTTCTTGTCCGAAACGAACGAGCGAAATTAACCCACGAATTGGCGCAGCGTGGATTCGATGTATGGCCCTCTGAAGCAAATTTTGTTGTAGTAAAGTGTGGGATTGATCAGGCACGACCTATATTCGAGTCCCTGAAATTACGACAAATTCTCATAAAATGCTTAGATGGATCTCATCCACGGTTGAAGGATACGTTGCGCATTACAGTTGGTTCGTCTGAAGAGATAGGCACACTGTTAACAACAATTGATCAATTAGTAGCCGAACTAGGCCTCTGATCAACACGGATCGTTCGGTCTACTGACCGACCGTCCCGTAGCAAGCTGACGGATATCCTCGTACCAGGCTCCAAATCAGCGACCTGATTCATGGCGGCACGACCGTCGGTGACTTTTCGACCGTTCATGTGTGTCAAGATATCTCCCGGGAAAATATTCGCCTCTGCTGCTGGTCCTTTGCGATAAACACCAGAAATTAATACACCAGCTTTTTTATTGACTCCGAAGGAGCGTGCCAACTCATCGGTTAGCGGTTGCGTTTCAACGCCAATCCAGCCACGAACCACCTGCCCGTGGTCGATAAGCTCTCGCATGATAGCAGTGGCGATAGGGGCTGGAATCGCAAATCCGATGCCGTTGGATCCGCCACTCCGCGTAAAAATGGCTGTATTGATACCAATCAATTCACCGCGCATATTAATTAGTGCCCCCCCAGAATTACCTGGATTAATGGCGGCATCAGTTTGGATGAAGTTTTCATAATTTGTAACGCCTACCTGATCGCGTCCCTTAGCACTCAAAATACCCATGGTCACGGTCTGACCCACGCCGAAAGGGTTGCCGATCGCAAACACAAGGTCTCCCACTCGACCCGGCGATGTGGTTAGGATGAGTTTAGGCAGATTACCCATTTTAATTTTCAGAACGGCAATATCTGTATCGGGATCAGTTCCCACCACCAACGCTTTTGAGACACGACCATCTTTCAATTCAACTACAATGTCGTCGGCGCCAGCGATGACGTGATGATTAGTAAGAATGTAACCGTTGCTAGATACTATAACGCCAGATCCAAGGCTAGCTTCCAATCGTTTACGATGCGGCTCACTTGGGAGATTAAAAAAATTCCTAAAAATGGGGTCTCTCGCTAGGGGGTGGGCTCGTGTTTCAACAATAGTTGTCGTGTAAATATTCACCACTGCGGGTGCGGCTCGCTCTACTGCGCTAGCATAACTGAGTGGTCCTTCGATAGGGATTTGGCTGGTGATAGAATTCGAATCAATAATATTCAGCTCGACGCCGCGTGTTCGGCCCGTGAGTTCTGGAAATTCGCGTATGACGAGAAGCGCGACCAAAATACCAGTGATGACTGGCCAGAGAATTCGTGTAATTTGTTGTAGCATAGACGTTCCTAGATAGAGAACTTATATGACTAGTTTACACACACTGCTCCAAAGGCTCGATGATTGGATGCAACCCAGCTTGTTTAGAGACTACACCCCAAACGGTCTGCAAGTTGAAGGACGTGATTCAGTTGCTAGATTGGCGCTAGGCGTGACGGCCTCAGCAGATGTGATCGATCAGTCAGTCGCGTGGGGAGCGGATGCCCTGTTAGTTCATCATGGGTATTTTTGGAAGCGCGAATCACCAGCCTTAACCGGCATCAAAGGTCAGCGGGTTAGGAAATTGATTCAAAATCAAATTTCACTACTAGCCTATCATTTGCCACTAGATTGCCATTCAGAGTTCGGAAACAATAAAACGTTGCTCGATCAACTAGGCCTTCATGGCGGAAAGCCTGTTGAAGGCGAAAACGGGCTTATGTGGTCAATATTTTTGGATTCGGATCAAACACTTGACTCCCTCGCAAAACGTGTGGCCGAAAAGTTGGGCAGAGACCCTCTGGTGATTGAATCTTCGAGAGCAAATAAAAGTATCAATCACTTAGTAGTATGCACTGGTGGTGCGCAGGATTATTTAAATAAGGCGTACATGTATGGTGCTGATGTTTATTTGTCTGGAGAAATATCAGAGCGTACAACCCACGAAGCGCGCGAACTAGGTGTGCACTACATTGCCGCGGGCCATCATGCAACCGAACTATATGGTGTTCAGGCGCTTGGCGAGAAGATAAGCCGCGAGCTTGATTTGGAAGTGTGTTTTTTCGACGACCACAACCCCGCCTGATCAAAGGAGCTGACCGCGAGAATCCGCATAATCACGAGGAGGTTTTAGCGGATCTGTTTCACGCACATTTTCTTTACTTTCTAGATTAGGTTTCCCACGGAGGTCAGCAGCGAGCGTTGCGTGATGATCAGCTAGCTCGATAAGCGCTTGCTGAGTTTTGGAAAGGTGTTGCTCGATATCATCCAACAGTCCTTGATGTCTGGCTTCAGCAAGTGTTTTTTCTCTTTCCACATCCGGGGGTGCCACAGCGATTGTTTTCGGCCGTCTCAATAACCAGCCGACAAAACTGCCTGCAATAAAAGTCAAAATGAGCGAACCCAGCGTTAGTGCATTTAATTCCACGATGTATTCTCCTTTTCATTTAGTGTACGGAGTTTGAGTTGTTTGGGCGAGCAGTTAGACTGCCCTTTTACAAGGAGCTCTATGGAAGTACCGCTTATCCGATTCATCGAAGGTCCGGCAGGTCTAACTGAAACGGCCGGATTTTTGTGTGATATTAACAAACCTATGCCAACTCAAGCGTTATTGTTGCTGCATCCACATCCGCTATACGGCGGTACGATGGAAAATAAGGTAATTGCAACGATCGCGAGAGTGGCTCGTGATAGTGGGCTAGCGGCTGTCGCATTTAACTTCAGAGGCGCTGGCCGAAGCCAGGGAGAATGGGACCGGGGTGATGGCGAACTCAAAGATGCAGAGGCTGTTGCGTCCCTAATGATTACGCAAGGCGTTACCAAACTTTGCCTGGCTGGTTTTTCGTTTGGTGGTTCAATCGCGGCACGACTAATCGAAACACTCAAGAATAGTCAACCTGCCTGTGACGTGATTGATCTTCTTCAAGTAGCGCCAGCTGTTGAGAATTTTCCAATTGACCTTGAGGTGCTTGGAAACGTTCCCTGTAAGGTAATTTTTAATAGCGACGACGAGGTCGTTAGCCCTCGAGCCATCGCCTATTATGCTGAGGCCGTAGGGGCCTCAGTTGTTCGATATGAATCGGGTGGACATTTTTTCCATGGAGCGCTCGCGCGACTGAAAGTGGCAGTTGCGTCGCATTATCAGGATCGAGGATTTTTATGAATCGTGCCTGTGCTTCAAGCGTATATGACGACTTAAGTGATAATGGAAAAGTTTGTCCTGATCCAAGTCAACGTAACGTTCTTGAGCAACTGGATCACCTAGCCGATCAGTTGATTCTGCGAAAAGTTTGGAGTGGTAAGCGGCAAAGTCTCTTTCGACGGCAATCTTGGGAGAGCCCCGAACGAGGTCTTTATCTTTGGGGAGGAGTGGGTCGTGGGAAGACCTTCCTTATGGATTTATTCGTAGACTCATTACCTGAAAGGACAGCCATTCGATTACATTTTCATCGCTTTATGAAAAGAGTCCACGAACACTTGGCGGAGCTACAGGGTAGCGAGAATCCGTTAGAGATGGTGGCTGATGAGTTGGCGCGCAGTGGAAAAGTGTTGTGTTTGGATGAATTTTTCGTTTCAGATATTACCGACGCGATGGTCTTGGGTACCCTATTTGACGGAATGTTTAGGCGGGGTATGGCGCTCGTAACCACAAGCAACATAGAACCAGAAAATCTATATGAGGGTGGATTACAGCGAGATCGATTTTTACCAGCGATCTCACTGATTCAGAGACATTGCAAAATCTTCAATCTCGACTCTGGAACGGATTATCGTCTCCGAACTCTACAGCACGCCAGCCTCTACTACACGCCCTGTGATAGTAACGCTATCGACGCTATATGGAACTCGGTATCTGCTCTGGTGCCAGAAGCTACGCGACCTGAGGCAGCATTTGTTACGATCAATCGAAGACAACTCGCGGTCAGGTTCGTTGCTGAAGACGTCATCTGGTTTGATTTTGATATCGTTTGCGGTCCGGGGCGGGCGGTGCCTGATTATATCGAGATAGCCAAGCTCTATCATACAGTGGCTATCGCTAGAGTTCCTCGACTATCTGAGGCGTGCGATGATCTAACCAGACGTTTTGTGCACTTAGTTGATGAGTTTTATGATCGGTCAGTGAATTTGCTTCTTGCGGCTGACGTTACAATGGATGAACTTTATGGTACGGGTCGGTTAGCGTTTGAGATGGATCGTTGTCGTTCAAGATTACTCGAAATGCAGTCAGTGGAATATTTGGAGCGGCCGCATCAACCGCATTGATAAAAGAATGTTGCGCAAAACAACGTCCGTATCTATAATCCGCGCCTCATTTGAAAATGACTTACTCCAAAGGCTGAAGGTAGACATGAAGACTGTTAGCGCAAAAGCAGAAACTGTGCAGCATGGCTGGTATGTAATCGATGCCGATGGACAAACACTAGGCCGCTTGGCGACTGAAGTTGCCCGCCGTTTGCGTGGTAAACATAAAACATATTACACCCCGCACGTCGATACTGGCGACTACATAGTGGTTGTGAATGCAGGAAAAGTGAAAGTTACTGGACGGAAAGCGTCGGATAAAATGTATTATAAGCACACAGGTTACCCTGGGGGGTTGAAGGAAGCGAGCTTTACTCAATTGATTGAGCGATCACCAGAGAAAGTAATCGAGCTCGCGGTAAAAGGCATGCTGCCTCGTAACCCTCTTGGTCGTGCAATGTTCCGGAAGCTGAAAGTTTATGCAGGCCAAGAGCATCCGCATGGTGCACAGCAACCTGAAACCCTGACCCTGTCATAGGAATAAGATATGGCTAACTTACAAAACTACGGGACGGGCCGTAGGAAAACGTCAACCGCTCGCGTTTTTTTGCGTCCTGGCTCGGGGCTAATCGAGATTAACGGCAAGGCATTAGATGACTATTTTGGTAGACAGACATCGCGAATGATTGTTCGGCAACCGCTTGAGTTGGTTGGAATGACCGAAAAGGTGGACCTTGTTATCACAGTCGAAGGCGGCGGTGCATCTGGCCAAGCTGGTGCCATTAGGCACGGCATCACCCGTGCCCTCGTGGAATATGATGAAAATTTCAAGGGTGATTTGCGTCGCGCTGGCTACGTTACACGTGACGCACGCGAAGTCGAGCGCAAGAAAGTTGGATTGCGTAAGGCCCGTAAACGTCCGCAGTTCTCAAAGCGCTAATTAAGCCGAGGTGTCCGACCAGCCCGCTTGTGCGGGCTTTTCCCTTTTAAAGAGATCGCAAACCATCGGATTAAAAAAGGTCTCAAGCTTGCCTGCAAGCGCTGCAATCTTTAAACTATAGTAGTAAAGGAAGCTTCTCAAACTTATCTAAAGGATGGATTATGACAGGTGCAGCCATAAGCGAAGTGGCGCAGTCCGCGGATACTTCGCGCCGCAAGTTTTTAGTCGGTGCTACATCAGCACTTAGCGCCGTTGGAGTCGTTGGTATTGCCACACCATTCGTAGCGTCTTGGAAGCCGAGCGCGAAAGCCAAGGCGGCTGGTGCACCGGTCAAAGTTGATATTTCAAAGATCCTCCCAGGAGAGCAGATTCGAGCTGAGTGGCGGGGTAAGCCTGTTTTTGTACTCCGTCGGACCCCAGAAATGCTCGAGAGCTTAAAGGCCAATGCAGAAAAAGTCGCAGATCCGGAAAGCGAGAAGCCCCAACAGCCCTCGTATGCTACTAATGAAGAACGTTCTATCAATCCTGAGATTGCAGTGCTGGTTGGGATTTGTACGCATCTTGGGTGTTCGCCTCAATTTCGTCCTGAAGTAGGTGCTTCTGATCTTGGCGATAACTGGCCGGGGGGATATTTCTGTCCATGCCATGGATCATCATTTGACTTGGCCGGACGCGTTTACAAGGGTGTTCCCGCCCCCACAAATCTGGTGGTGCCGCCGCACTCCTACGAAAGCGATAACGTTTTGATAATCGGTGTCGATGAGGAAACTGTGTAATGGGCTTACGTAAAACTGAGGCGACGGGCTTGATCGGCTGGGTTGACCAGCGCTTATCAATCATGGACGCATGGAATACTCACCTTGCGCAATATTGGACACCCAAGAACTTTAATGTTTGGTATTTCTTTGGGTCGCTGGCATTAATAGTGTTGATCAACCAGATCTTGACAGGCATTTGGCTGACGATGAGCTACGAGCCAAGTGCTGAGGGAGCGTTTGCATCGGTCGAGTACATCATGCGAGACGTCGAGATGGGTTGGTTGATCCGCTACATGCATTCGACCGGCGCCTCGGCCTTCTTTGTCGTGGTGTATTTGCACATGCTCCGCGGAATTATGTACGGCTCATATCAGAAGCCTCGTGAATTAATTTGGATTTTCGGGATGGCGATTTATCTACTGCTTATGGCTGAAGCATTCATGGGATATCTACTGCCTTGGGGACAGATGTCTTATTGGGGTGCTCAGGTTATCGTATCTCTATTCTCTGCGATCCCATTAATTGGTGCTGACTTGGCTCAATGGATCCGCGGTGATTACCTTATTAGTGGAATAACGCTTAACCGCTTCTTTGCATTACATGTGATTGCACTTCCTCTGGTGATTGCGGGCCTTGTTGTTCTTCACATTTTGGCGCTACACGAGGTCGGTTCGAATAATCCTGATGGGATTGACATCAAAGACTCTAAGGATAGGAGCGGTAAACCGCTAGACGGTATAGCGTTTCACCCTTACTACACGGTCAAAGACACTGTGGGTCTTGCTGTTTTCCTGTTCGTTTTTAGCGTGGTGATTTTTTTCTTCCCAGAAATGGGCGGATACTTCCTTGAACACGCAAATTTTGAACCTGCGAATGCTTTGAAGACACCGGAGCATATCGCACCCGTCTGGTACTTTACCCCATTTTACGCAATGTTACGGGCGATTACCTTTCCTATGTTCGGTCTAGACGCGAAGTTCTGGGGCGTCGTTGTGATGGGTGCTGCAATAGCGATTTTGTTCGTGTTACCTTGGCTCGATCGCAGCGCTGTGCGCTCCATTCGTTATAAGGGGAACCTCTCAAAGCTGATGCTTGTATTGTTTTCGATCTCTTTTGTGACACTCGGAATTTTAGGTGCGCTGCCATCAACGCCACTGCGTACAGCGCTTGCCCAGTTGGGAACTGCGATTTACTTCTTGTTTTTCCTTGCAATGCCCTGGTACTCGCGCTGGGAGTCGACAGAGGTCGTTCCGAAAAGGGTGACCAAATGAAATGGGCGCTTGCTCTAGCCTTAGCAGCTGTCTCATCAGTAACATTTGCTGCAGGGGGATCGACTTATCCGCTCGAACAAATTGAGCCGGACTACACAGACAAAGTTTCACTGCAGCGTGGTCTGGCAACGTACAGCCACTACTGTATGGGTTGCCACTCACTTGAATATCAGCGTTATGAGCGAACGGCTACTGATTTAGGGATCGACCTAGAAATCATGGTGCAGGCGATTGTTCCAAGCGATAAGAAGATCGGTGATTTGGGAGGCATCGCCATGCCTGCGAAGGCGGCGGCGGAATGGTTTGGAGCGCCACCCCCAGATTTGACTTTGGTAGCGCGTAAGCGATCGCCCGAGTGGGTGTATACATACATGAAGACATTCTACGTTGATCCGACACGTCCGCTTGGTGTGAATAATAAGGTTTTTCCGAAAGTTGGAATGCCCCATGTACTTGAGCCACTTCAAGGCCAACAGCGTGCTGTGTGCGAGGACTTAACAAGTGTCGAAAACCGCAATGCTGGGCCGGATGCGGGTTCAGGGCAGTCATTGACCGAGAGTCAGTGCGGCAGTCTAGAGGTCATTGAGGGCACAGCGCAGCTATCGGCAGCTGAATACGATAGATTGATATATGATCTAGTGAACTTTCTTGAGTATGTGGGGGAGCCAACCAAAGCTAGGGCTCACAGTATTGGTATTTATGTCCTCTTGTTCCTCATGCTGTTTTTCGTGTTTGCATACTTGCTGAAGCGGGAGTATTGGAAGGACGTGCAATAAGCACGATTGACCCGCATCGATATGAACAGTGGGCTGCTGCCTGTTGTCTTGTTTGTCTTACGGAGATGAAATTAAACATGTCACTTGTTACTAAACGTTCCACAACGACCTTTTTCTCTGATCCAACTGATCACCTGTCACATCGTGTACGGATCGTACTTGCAGAAAAAGGCGTGACAGTTGATATCGTTGATTGTGATCCTGATCGTATTCCGGAAGAGGTGTCGGAGATCAATCCGTATAATAATCTTCCAACGTTGGTAGATCGCGACCTAGTATTGTATGATCCAAACATCATTATGGAATATCTCGATGAGAGATTTCCCCACCCTCCATTGCTTCCGGTCTATCCTGTAGCGCGAGCTAATGCGCGGATGTTTTTACATCGGATTGAAAATGAATGGGCTGGATTGATTCGCACTATTGAGCTGGCCAGACGCAATAATAAGCGATCCCCTTCTGCCGCAAAAGAATTGAAAGAGCAATTGGTTGCGGTAGCTCCTATTTTTGAAGAAATGCCTTATTTCATGAGTGAGGAATTTTCTTTGGTGGATTGCACTTTTGCCCCAATTCTCTGGCGATTGCCTTATTTGGGTATCGAGCTCCCAGTTAAACAGACCCGTGGTCTCCAAGATTATCAGTATCGTATTTTCAACCGTGACGCTTTTCAGGCGAGTCTGTCTGAAGCCGAGCGTGAAATGCCACGTAGTTAAATGGCGCTTGGATCCTCGCGTTCGTATTTGATACGTGCTCTTTATGATTGGATTGTCGAGGGAGGCGAAGATCCTTTCGTTATCGTCGATTGTTTGTATCCGGGCGTCGAGGTCCCCGAAAGCCACGTTAAAGACGGACAAATAGTTTTGAATCTGGCTCCGCGAGCATTGAATGGTTGGTCGATGGCGGAATCTGCGGTGGTATTTCAAACGCGCTTTGACGGTATTCCCACTGATATTGTTCTGCCTTACGGGTCTGTTACAGCAATTTACGGGCAAGAGTCTGGTCTTGGGATGGCCTTTGGCCAAGAACCTGGTGGCGTGCCAGAGCCCCTTAAAAGTTCAGCGGAAACACAGAACCTTGGTAGAAACCAAGATGATGATTCGACGGAAGCGGATTCAACTAAACCTAACCGGCCAGAGCTTCGTATAGTCAAATCTGAAGATTAGTCGATGTACTCGAATACCCGAACGATTCGCTTTACGCCACGGACCGAACTGACTATGTTTTCAACGGCTGTGGCTTCAGTTTTCGAGACGAATCCCATGATGTACACGACACTATTCTCTGTTGTGGTCAGGGTTCTTTGATAGACATCGCGACCGAGGTCTCTCAAGATCAAGGCTTTGACCTGTGTTGTAATAGTTAGGTCATTTATTTCAGAAAGAATGGTCGCTTTGCCGGCAATCTCCAGTTGATTAATTACGCGAACAATGCCGCGATGCTGTGATGCAACTTGTTCAGCAAGTTGTCTAGCGTTTTCTGAAGGTACCTGCCCCGCGATCAGAGCCTGACCATTGTATACCTTGACGTTTATGTTACTCACTTTGAGCTCTTGTGATGCTTTTTTAAGATTGACAGCAATGGTGACCTCAGAGGCGTTGTCATCTAGGATTTTCCCAGGTGTCCGACTACCGCGGTTATCCAAAATTGGTTCTGACATGGTCGAATCGATTACAGTTGCACATCCCATCATCAGACCCAGTAAAAGCATTGCAAGGCTCGCAGTACTACGCATCATAAACTCCTTTGGTTAGCCGAAAATTTGCAGATCGATAAGATCATTCAAACAGTGAATTAGCATCAATTGATGCTCCCTAACTGTCGGAGGATAGTCGGAGTCTACTCGAATCTCGATGTCTCCGTAGTTTAATAATGTAGAAATTTCGCCGCCGTCACCGCCGGTAAGAGCTATAATACGGAGTTCTTGTTCGTGGGCGGCATTAACTGTTTGCATAAAACTCGCGTCGGTCCCGGCGGTTGATAATACAAGCAAGCAATCGCCTGTCTTACCGAGTGCTTTAATTTGCCGCGAATATTTTTCAGAACTCGATTCGTCGTTATGTGGGCTGATCATAGTAGCATCTGCATTGAGCGAAATGGCAGGAAGTCCCGGCCTGTCTCGCTCGAAACGATACATTAGATGTGTTGTAAAAATTTGCCCAATAAAAGCCGTTGAGCCATTTCCGAGCACAAGAATTTTTCCATCATTCAAGATGCAATCTGTGAGTTGCTGCCCCGCTGTCACTATTTGTGGTATGAGACCCGAACTTTTTTGAAGGATATCTGTTGCCTTTGCGATACGCATCGCTATGCGCTCCTTTAAATTCTCGTTACTCGGCATGTGATAAGTCCGATTGAAGAAGTGATGGGAGCGGCTTCCAAAGATCAACACTGATCTTCTGATTCTCGGAGATCCGGACATTCGAGAGTTGCCGATGAATGAGAGAGTCTGCGCCAAGAGTCAAATATCCTGTCTCTCCATGGAAAGACGTGGATCCACCGAATCCAAGCTTTATAGCCATTCGCATTGCATCAACGCCGATGGCGACCAGTGAGCCAAATACACCTTGCGCATGCTGCCTCGAGTTCAGACCATCTTTAGCTTTTGTTCCCAAATCCCAAGGCGTCACTATTACGTTCGTATTTTTGAGATCTTCCGCAATATCTGAGATATCTGATCTGTAGGCGCCGATGAGATAAACCTTGGTATCTTCGAGATAGTAAAAATCGAGCAGAGGTCGTATTTGCTGGGCACGTTTAGGATCTGTATGGACGATAACTGCGGACATGTCTTGGCGAATTCGTGGCGTATGCTCTAATTGGAGGCCTAATATTTTGGAAAGCTTGCGGCGCCGATCATTGCTATCTGAGATTCCGAATGCTTTGGTTATTGCTATTTCCGGTTTCTTTTGATCCAAAACGAATATCCCTGCAGTTGACCCTCCTATGATTCCTATTTGATCATGAACTGCTTCGGCGGTGCGCGTTCCGAGAGTTGAGTCGTAATGAAACACAACTATCCGTGGTAGATCCATTTCCCGTGCAATCTGATTCACCGCGGACTTGGCGTCGTCTTCAACAGCGAGACTCAGACTGTAAACAGGGGATTTCAAGACGAGTTTATTAGTGGGCACGCGGTTGAGTGCTAATACTGGGACGTCGGGTTGTGTCTGTAAAAATGATGTGACTCTTTCCTTTTGCAGGGGTCCGATGACGAACTCAGTGACTGAGGATCGCCCCATCTGTGATAGCGTATCTGCTGTTGAGGACTCACTGTCGATAATGGTAAGTGCGATCCCCAAGTCTGGGCGATGTCTGTGATACTCATACAGAATACCATCACGGATGGCCCGGCCGGCGTTCGCTAAATCGCCAGATAGCGGTAGAAGTACAGAAATTTCAAAGTCCTTGGCTGGCTCAGCGTCAGTTAGGAACTCATACTCTGGAAGATTTGCTTTCAATAGTGGATGATTGTGATGCTTTCGTAACCATCGAGAGACGGAATCTAAGTTCCTCATTTTTTTTAGCTGAAGGGCGTTCGCCATGCCTGCAAGAAGGTCAGTGCCAACGCTCAAATCCAAGAGAATTCTTTCGGGTAATTGTTCTAGCTCTTCTAAAATATCCTTTGTGGCGATGACCAAAGATTCTGATTCGATATATCGGAGCCTTTCCGCATCGAATCGCAGCGCGGCAATTTTCATATTTAATAGTCGGTACGCGCTTGCTTTGATTTTTAATATGTCGGCACGCTCATTTGCTGAGAGAGTTCGAGGATCTACTCCATTTACTGTAAGAATTGCTGATTCAGGTTGATTTTGCGAGAGTAATTTCGCTGCAGTCTTAATCGGATCTCTTGTAATAATTGCAATTGGCGGCTCATTAATGAGTGGTTTCGATGTTGCACCAATGGCTTGGATAACGGGCGTATTTTCGATGGGGGTATACGCCTCAATTTTATCTTGAGATGATTTTGGTGGCATCGTGGGCGGTGGTTCGATAATTGGTGTTTCATTGGTTTTTGTCGCTTGCTCGCGGGTGAAGGTTGATAATTCTGTCCGAGCGATCTCTCGCGAACGACGATTCCAATCGATTTGCTCAGGTAATGATAGCTTGATCCCGACTTCGGTAGCTGCTTGCTTTTCAGAAACCGATGCATGCGTTTTCTCTGGGGTGGGTATCTCAGTCACTGGCGGCTTTACTTGTTTCTGACAGCCTACTACCAGAACAAGCGCTGCTAAACCGCTTGTTTTGAGGATAAGTTTTCGTGCAGGCTTATTGTATAACAACAAATCGGTGCTCATAGTGTCACAAGTAATTTTACCACCTATTTTACCACCTGCGCTTTACGTTGTCGCAATGCCGATTGGTCATAGGGGTGATCTTGCTCCACGGGCCATCGAGGTCTTGTCCCGAGTCGATATAATTTTAGCTGAGGATACGCGAGTAAGCCGGCAAATCTTGAAGGCGGTTGGGATTTTAACGCGCATGATATCATTCAATTCTTATTCTGAAGTTGGCAAAACCGAAAAAGTTATTGAATCCTTGGAGAAAGGTCAATCCTTCGCGCTTATTTCAGACGCTGGAACCCCGGCAATCAGTGATCCAGGAAGCTTTGTTATTAAACGGGTTATCGAATACGGTTATTCCGTGATCCCGGTTCCTGGTCCATGCGCATTAACAGCTGCGTTGTCTGTAAGTGGCTTTCCTGCTGCGCCCTCACACTTCTTTGGGTTCCTTCCGACTAGGTCCAGTGCTAGGGATCAGGAACTTACGACCGCACTGGCTTGTGCTGGTACATTGATCATCTATGAGGCTCCTCATCGAATTGTGGACTTGGCCAAACGTCTGGATGCAAAAGCAGCTGGGCGCAATGTCCTTTTCGCCCGTGAACTGACAAAAACACATGAACAATTAATTCGTATCACCGCGGGACAATGCGAGAAATGGTTTATTGATAACCCTGATCGAATCCGCGGAGAATTTGTGGTTGTGTTGGGGCCCTCAAAAATACAACCATCTAGTTGTGAGCTCGAAACAGAAAAACTTCTCGCTATGCTCGCTCGAGAACTGCCGCCTTCAAAAGCGGCTGCGCTTACCTCTGAAATTACTGGAATTCCCAAAAAAAAGTTATATCGTCAATTGACCGGAAAGTCAGAAGTGTAGACACTAACCTCGAGTTAGCCAGGCAATCGCTGCTGTTCAACAGGAGAGGAAAGTCCGGGCTCCTCGAGGCAAGGTGCCAGGTAATACCTGGGGGGCGTGAGCCTACGGAAAGTGCAGCAGAGAGCAGACCGCCGACATAGTCGGTAAGGGTGAAAGGGTGCGGTAAGAGCGCACCGCGTCAGTGGTAACAGTGACGGCATGGTAAACCCCACTTGGAGCAAGACCAAATAGGAATCCTTTAGGCGTGCCTCGCGTTGGATTCGGGTAGGTCGCTTGAGCATTGCGGTGACGTAATGCCTAGATGAATGATTGCCCAAGACAGAACCCGGCTTATCGGTTAACTCAAATATTTTCCACTTTGCCTCACTCTTTTTTTCAATATTGAGTACGTTTTTCTAATCCCCCTTTAAATTAATTTATATCGATAATACAGTCACTTAGTGATTGGATTAAATAATTATTTTCAGAGTCTGAGGGTTCTATCCGGGTTGTAATTTGACTGTCTCTTAGTGGGTAAATAAAGTTATTTTGTGGGAAAAAGTGGAGTGTTGTGGGTTTTTATAAATTATTTACCTAAAACTCTCCAAGGAGAAGACAGTGTTTCGCGGGATAAACCCGATCAACTTGGATGTCAAAGGGCGGGCCACATTACCGGCAAAATATCGGACTCGCGTTACAGATCGCTGTGACGGTCATATGGTCGTTACAGTTCATCCCTTTGACCGCTGTTTACTGCTCTATCCGCTCGCTGATTGGGAACTTATTGAGTCTCAAGTAAATGCGCTTCCAAATTCATCGAGTCGTCAGGCTCGACGCCTTCAACATCTGATTGTTGGTTATGCAACTGAGGTTGACCTTGATGCTGCAAATCGTCTTCTTCTCCCCGCAACGCATCGTGATCATGCAGAGCTTGAGAAGCATCTAATTCTTGTTGGTCAGGGGCAAAAGTTTGAAATCTGGAGTGAGGCGCGTTGGACATCGACAACAGAGACATACCTCAGTGAATCATTTGATGAGGATCCCTCTGTCGAATTAATTAATTTGTCGCTCTAAGGGGGTTCGATGAGTCACATACCAGTGCTGCTTCGTGAAGCGCTGAACGGTCTATGTGTCAAGCAAGATCGGGTGTATTTAGATTGTACTTTTGGCCGCGGCGGTCATTCGGGGGCGATATTAGCAGCGTTAGGTGAATTTGGGTGTCTGATTGGGCTAGACCGCGATCCGTCTGCTGTATCCGTTGGGATGAAATTGGCCCGAAAAGATCCACGTTTTCAGATGATACATACTGCCTTCTCAAAATTAGAGGCTGCTCTTGATGAACTTGGTATAGAGCGTGTGGAAGGAATATTGATGGATCTAGGGGTATCTTCGCCACAGCTTGATGAGGCCCGTCGGGGCTTCAGTTTCCAAGCAGATGGGCCACTTGATATGAGGATGGATCCAACAACTGGGGAGTCGGCTGCTGAGTGGGTAGCGCGAGCCGACACCGCAGAGATTGCACATGTGCTTTGGGTTTTTGGCGAAGAGCGATTCTCACGTCGGATTGCTCGAGCGATCGTTGAAGCGCGGGCGACCACACCAATTCAGACGACCGCGCAGCTCGGCAAGATTATCAGCGATGCTCAGCCCATTAAGGATCAAAAAAAGCATCCAGCAACCCGCGCATTTCAGGCAATCCGTCTTCATATTAACGGTGAGTTGATGGAGATTGAGAGAGGGCTCAATGCGGCCATGAATCGGCTTGAAATTGGTGGTCGGTTGGTGGTTATCTCGTTTCATTCTCTCGAGGATCGTCTCGTGAAGCGGGCATTACGTGACGCGTCGCGGCTTCCTCTAGGTGATCCAAGGATGCCTTTACCTAACAATCTTGCGAAACCAAAATTACGACTCGTGGGTAAGGCTATCAAAGCGGGTCCAGAGGAGTTGCAAACGAATCCCAGGGCACGAAGCGCTGTTCTCCGAGTAGCGGAACGGACTGAGGCAGCCTAATGCAGTGGTTTCATCGCTCAGATATCTGGTTATCCCTTCTGTTGACTGTCTCAATCCTGATTACTTCAGTATTTATTATTGATAGTGCATATCAGACGCGCCAGATGTATTCGGGATTGCAAGAACTAAGATCGGAAAGAGATCGACTTATGATCGAGTGGGGGCGGTTGATGCTGGAACGTGCAGCTGTGTCTGCTGATATGCGCATCGATGGCATGGCGCGCCATAGCTTGTCACTTGGTGCGGCGAGCGCTGACCGGATGGTACTGATGGAGAGGTCGCGGTGAGTGCAAAGGAAAGACAGGCATCTAGTCGCTGGCGGCTGTGGTTTGTTGGCATGGCGCTTAGTTTACTGGCGATGACTGTATGTGGACGTTTGGTTTGGCTGCACGTCTTCGAGACAAGAAATCTGCGAGACATCAGCGATGAGATCACAATTCGTTATCAGAAGATACCAGCCTATCGAGGTATGATTACGGATCGTTTTGCGCAACCGCTCGCGATCTCGACACCAGTCGCTGCAATCGCTGCGCGTCCCCGAAAACTTACAGATTCCGCGTGGCCTGAGAAGCTTGCGCCTCTGGTGGATATTCATGCAGACAGTTTACGTGATCGTGTAGCAAAAAGCGTATCGCCATTCTTGTATCTCTCACGTTATGTAACGCCGGAGCGAGCCAATCAAATTGAAGCGCTTGGGCTCGACGGTATCGAGGTGCTCCGCCAATTTCGTCGCTTTTATCCCGCCGGTGAAGTCGTCGCTCACTTGGTTGGTTTTACAAATATCGACGACAGCGGTCAGGAGGGTCTCGAGCTTTCTTTCAACGATTGGTTGTCAGGCAAGGATGGCTTGCGGCATGTGCTGCGTAATCGCCGCGCGAACGTCGTACGTTACGTGAGCGCAGATCAGGAGGTTAGGCAAGGCCAAGATCTACGATTGTCGATAGATCTTCGATTGCAATATCTAACTTATAGAGCATTGAAAGAGGCCGTAACGCGAGCGCGGGCAGCTGGCGGGAGTGCAGTACTGGTTGATGCTTCGAATGGCGAAGTTATCGCGTTAGCCGCACAGCCAGCTTTTAATCCCAACGATATATCGACGCGACAACCTGAAAAAGTTCGTAATCGTGCGGTGACTGATTTAATGGAGCCAGGATCACCTATCAAACCTTTCACGGTAGCAACCGCAATTGATCTGGGACTGATAGGTCCAGAAACATTAATCGATACGTCCCCCGGACGAATGAATATTCAAGGTCACGTGATTAGTGATATGCGCAACTATGGTGAGATTGATGTGTCTAAGGTAATTGCAAAGTCGTCAAATCTGGGCGCCGCGAAGATTGCACTGATCATGGAGCCGTCGGCTTTACGTGACCGGTTAGCGATTCTCGGTCTTGGCCAGCCGACCGCGATCGGATTCCCTGGGGAAGAGGATGGATTTCTCCCGAGTTACGAGACTTGGAGGGACATGGATAGGGCTGCATTATCGTACGGCTACAATCTAAATATAACGACGATTCAGCTGGCACAGGCATATAGCGTGTTTGCGAATGAAGGGCTTTTCCAACCACTGACTCTGTTATCGGAGGGTGTTACTCCAAAACCAGTTCGGGTGTTCAAAAAGGAAACTGTTCAAAAAGTTCTACCTATGCTTCGGGCGGCAACTGAAGAAGGCGGGACAGCTCGTCGTGCCCAGATACCGTTGTATCACGTTGGGGGAAAAACAGGGACGACCATGAAATACGCTGACGGTTCTTATGCGAGCCGTCGGTATATTTCGAGTTTTGTAGGCCTTGCCCCAATCGCCAATCCCAGGTTTGTGATGGCAATATCGATCGATGATCCAAGATCGCAGCAATATTTCGGTGGTCAGGTGGCAGCTCCCGTATTTGCAAATGTTATGGATGATGTCATGCGAATCTATGATATTCAGCCCGACAAGCTAGATCAGTCCATGTTGGCGCGGAGGTTCGACTGATGCGTCTTGATCATTTGCTATCCAAAATCGGCCTATATGTTGAGCACTCGTCTGACGTAGAAATTATTGATATGGCGTTAGATTCCCGAAAGGTTACTGATGGCTCGTTGTTTCTGGCGCTTCAGGGATCAAACGGACATGGTCTGGACTACATCGATGAAGCGATCACAAATGGCGCTGTAGCTGTTCTTTACGATCAGTGGTCTGGAGAGCTTCCGATCGATGTCCCAGCACTAAAAGTACGAGAACTAAATACTCAAATCGGATTTTTGGCTAACATCTTTTACGAATATCCATGCCAAAACTTACAAATTATCGGCGTAACTGGTACCAATGGAAAAACCACAACCGTTCATTTAATCGCCCAGTTAGCAGAGCGCCTCGGATATAAGGTTGCCCGTATTGGTACTTTGGGTGCGTCGGTCGGTTCCCACAAGTTGGTTGGTTTAGATCGAACCACCCCAGATGCAGTTACACTCTTTAAGATATTTTCTGAGCTTCAGTCTCTTGAGGTTCAGGTGGTCGCAATGGAAGTCTCATCGCACGCCCTTGACCAATATCGCGTTCATGGGATTCCTTTTGAGGTCGCGGTCATGACCAATCTGACGCGTGATCATTTGGATTATCACGGTGATATGGATTCTTATGGCCGCGCGAAGGCCCGCTTATTTTGTGATTTCAATATTCGCTACGCAGTTCTGAATTCAGATGATGTGTTCTGCAAAAAACTGGCTGACACATTGTCCGATAAGGAGGTGGTCACGTTCGGGAATTTGGCAAACGACTTCAGGATTCATTGCATCGAACCCACATCAACGGGATCACGTATAGGCCTCTCAGTGCGGGGTGTAACCTCCAGTATTGAGCTTCCGTTACTCGGTGAGTTCAACGTTCAGAATGTTCTAGCGGCGGTAGGTGCAGTCACCGCAATAAAACCGCAAAGCACCGATGATGTTTTGGCTCTCCTGAACCAGTTGGAGGTAGTACCGGGTCGCATGGAATGTTTCAAGACGCAAGAGTCGGCAACCGTGGTCGTCGACTATGCTCACACGCCAGACGCGTTGGAAAAGGCACTAAACACCTGTCGCAGTCACTGTCCTGGAAAGATTTGGTCTGTCTTTGGATGCGGGGGAGGAAGAGATTCGGGTAAACGTCCCTTAATGGGCCGTATCGCTTCTGAATTGTCCGATCATGTTGTGCTCACTTCTGATAATCCAAGATTTGAGTCACCACTCAAGATCATCGGAGAGATTAGGTCTGGAATGACACAGACCCCGATTCTTGAAGAAGTTGATCGATCAAAGGCGATCCAATTCGCTGTCAAGACCGCCAAATCTAAAGACTATATATTGCTGGCTGGTAAGGGGCATGAAAACTACCAAATTATTGGTCAGAGGACGGAGTCTTTCTCGGACCGGATTGAAGTCACCCGTCTTTTAAAGCGCGAGGATCGGGGAGCTCAACATGCTTCCTAGCGATTTGGAGGATTTGGCTAAGTATCTCAACGTTTCCTCTCATGGGTCAGTACCTATCTCTGGATTTGCTATCGACAGTCGTAAGGCCCTTGCCGGCGATCTCTTTGTGGCTCTTGTCGCTGATCGCGACGGCCACGATTATATAAATAGTGCCGCGAAGAATGGGGCGGCAGCCGCACTCGTCTCAAAACCAACTAACTTGATTCCCTCGATCTGTGTAGAAAATACAGAGCGTGCGTTGGGTGACCTTGCGCATTCGATCCGCGCCACATACCAAGGCGATGTTTTTGCCCTTACGGGCAGTCAAGGTAAAACGAGTACGCGAGGCTTTCTAGCTTCTATTCTAAGACAGATGGGAGCCCGTTTTGGCTACCATGACATCCTCGTTACTGAGGGTAACCTAAATAACCACTTAGGCGTGCCAATAACAATGGCTCGTCTCAGACCACATCATCCATTTGCCTTATTCGAGCTCGGCGCGTCTGCGGTTGGAGAGATTGCATATCTTGCGGCCATGGTACGCCCAATAATCTCAGCCCTCTTAAATGCCCGCGCCGCGCATCTTGAAGGCTTTGGATCTATAGATGGTGTCATTCAGGGAAAAGGTGAAATTATTGATTACACAGATCCTAATGGAACAGTTGTCCTGAACAGCGATGAGCCTGCCTTTGATTACTGGTTGCAACGCGCTGGTGATCGAAAAGTGATCAGTATCGGAAGAAGAAAGGCCAATGTTTGCTGGTCACCTGAATCAGCGCAGCGGGTATCTCTCCAATTTGATAGCAGACAAATTATCGTTCGTCTTCCAACGCTTGGGTATCATTTCATGGAAAACGCCGCTGCCGCTGCAGCCATGGCCTTCGCTGCTGGGGCTACAGCCGACGAAATTCATCTAGGCCTTGAAACTGCAGTGATTGAATCTGGTCGAATGACACCAAGACGAATCGGTAATTGTTTGTTAGTTGATGACACTTATAACGCAAGTCCTAATTCAACTCGCGCTGCAATTGATTGGCTCTCCAAACAGGAAGGTATAAAAATTTTTGCGGTGGGAGGCCTCAGTGAACTGGGTGATGCTTCTTATTCTGAGATGATAAAACTCGGAGCTTACGCAAAAGAAAAGGGTATTGATCGATTGATCGCCACCGGCTTTGCGGATCCAATCGCCGATGGATTTGGTCAAGATGCTGTTTATGCGAGGTCACATAACGAGGTCAGCGATTATTTACAGAGCTTTATTTCCAATGCTGATGTCATTCTGGTCAAAGGTTCGCGATCAGCACAGATGGATCGCGTGATCGATGCACTGATATTGAAGCAGGGGAGGCATTAACAGTGTTGCTCGTACTAGCCGATTACCTTAGCAGCCTTGAATCCAGTTTTGCCGTTTTCCAATACCTTACGCTGCGTTCAATTTTAGGAGTTTTGACCGCACTTCTCACCGCTCTGCTTGTGGGTCCGTGGGTTATTCGCTCTCTGGAGAATCGTCAGATTGGACAGTCAGTAAGGCTTGATGGTCCACAATCGCATTTCTCAAAACAGGGTACACCGACGATGGGTGGCGTACTTATTTTGGTTTGTATCACGACTTCAACACTTTTGTGGGCAGATTTGACAAACGTATACGTCTGGATCGCTTTATTGGTAATGCTCGGATTTGGAGTGATCGGGTGGATTGATGATTGGAGAAAAGTCGTCCTNAAGNACTCNAAAGGACTTTCTGCGAAANCNAAATATTTGGGTCAGTCACTTATAGGAATTGTCACCGCAATCGTGCTGTATCAGATTGCCAAAACTCCAGACGAAACTACACTCCTTATCCCGTTCTTTAAGGATCTATTTATTCCGTTAGGATTTGGCTATGTCATTCTGACCTACTTTGTCATCGTAGGCACATCCAACGCGGTGAATCTGACAGATGGACTCGATGGTTTAGCCATTTTACCTACTGTTTTGGTCGCAAGTGCTCTGGGCGTTTTTGCCTATCTGACAGGGAATGCAATTTTCTCGCAGTATCTCTTTATTCCCTACATACCAGGAACCGGTGAGTTGGTTGTCTTTCTAGGCGCCATGGTGGGTTCAGGTCTTGGATTCCTCTGGTTCAACACCTACCCCGCACAGGTATTCATGGGCGATGTGGGCGCGCTATCGCTGGGGGCTGCCTTGGGAACCGTTGCGGTTATGGTGCGTCAGGAATTAGTGCTATTCATCATGGGAGGCATCTTCGTACTGGAAACGGTTTCTGTGATGATGCAAGTAGCGAGCATGAGACTCACTGGCAAACGGCTTTTCCGGATGGCTCCAATACATCATCACTTTGAACTGAAAGGATGGCCTGAACCACGAGTTATAGTTCGTTTTTGGATTATCTCGGTAATGCTCGTTCTCGTCGGTCTGGCGACTCTGAAGTTGAGGTGATTCATGGCTTTGATCGCGACAACTAAACGCCTGATTCTTGGAGCTGGACCAACCGGTCAGGCAGTCGCACGCCATTTTCAAGCCCTTGGGATTCGGTTCGAGGTTGCGGATACGCGCACCTCGAAAACACTGAAATCTGAATTTCATAACGAATTTCCAGGAGTGAAAACTTATTTTGGACCCTTGAAGACAGAGTACTTAGATCAGTTTGAAGAGATCGTAGTGAGTCCAGGCGTGGCACCCTCGACCGATGGGATCAGTAATACACATTTGCACCTGATTAGTGATATTCAGGTGTTCCGCAGAGCCTGGCCCGAACATCAGTCGTTGGTCGCCATTACTGGATCAAATGCAAAATCAACTGTGACATACCTAGTTGCTGAGATCCTAAAAGCTGACGGAAGAGATGTCCTGGTCGGTGGTAATTTGGGACCGCAAGCTCTTGATTTATTGCCACAGCGCAAGGATAAATCGATAGCCGTTCTTGAACTATCCAGCTTTCAACTCGAACGCACACGTGGATTACGAGCAACTGTGGCGACCTGTCTGAATATGTCCCCGGACCATCTTGACTGGCATGGATCAATGATCGCCTATCATCGAGCTAAGCATCGGATTTTTGAGGGTGTGGGCGCGGTAGTGGTGAATGCCGAGGACCCGCTTTCGCAACCACTTGTTCCTGACCAGACACCGGCTATCAACTTTGCCTTACAAAATCCTGATTTTTACCAATTTGGTCTGATGGTGATTAACGATACCACATGGATTTCACTGGGCGCAGATCCCTGGATGCCCGTTAATGCGCTTCCTAATCCCGGCAGGCACATGATCCAAAATACGATGGCAGCTTTTGCGATATGCCATCTCTTAGGTGTCAACAAGCGGGTCGCAGTCAAGGTAATTGAAGCATTTCAGGGACTGCCGCATCGGATGACAGAAATTCCGGGTTTTCGAGGTATCCGTTTTATTAACGATTCCAAGGGCACAAATACGGGAGCATCAGGGACCGCGGTGCGAAGTGTCTGCACAAATGGTCGCTTGTTTCTGCTAGCAGGGGGCGAGAGCAAGGGTGCCGACCTCGGCCCATGGGCTAAAGTTATTAAAGAGTATTGCTATCATGTTTTCGTATTTGGCAAGGACCGTGAGCGATTCGCCGCGGTTCTAGGTCCTCAAGCGACCGTTGTTGAGACGCTTGATCATGCGTTTGAGGGTGCCGTTTCTTATGCTTCCGACGGTGACGTTATTCTCCTAAGCCCTGCCTGCGCGAGCTTTGACCAATTTTCTAGCTACAAAGAACGTGGTCATCACTTTAGGCATCTTGTGGAGACAAATTGTGAAGCTTGAGATTCGTCGCTCGGATTTTATGCCCTTGGGGGTGCCTGATATTCATTTTATTCTGGCTGCTTGCATACTCGCATCCCTCGGATTTTTGTTAGTTGCATCCAGCTCTGTTGAGGTAGCCTCAGATCGGTTTGGACAGCCTTTTAGCTTCGCGATGAAACATGCATTTTTCCTTTTAATTGCATCGATCGCGGGTGTGATCGCATATTTGGTTCCAACCCGTCTGTGGTACAACTATGCAACGCATTTTCTACTTTTTTCGATGGCACTCCTCGCAATTATTTTGATACCTGGCGTAGGCCTTACAGTGAAGGGTGCGACACGTTGGCTCAGTCTTGGGATATTCAATCTTCAACCATCTGAAATCACGAAATTTACGATGATGCTGTTCTTGGCATCCTATTTGGTCCGACGACTCGAAGAGGTGCGTCAGAAATTTAGCGGCTTCGTCAAACCCATGGCTGTTGTTGGCCTGATAGCGATTCTTTTATTGATGGAACCTGATTACGGCACTTTGTTGGTCTTGAGTTGCGCAGTGATGGGCGTTCTTTTGCTGGCCGGGGCGCCGTTTACACAGTATATGGTATTTGGTTCGGCGCTCTTTTTCGGTCTCGCGATACTTGCTGTTATTGAGCCCTATCGTATCGAGCGAATTGAGACAATTTTTAATCCTTGGGCCGATCGGTTTGGTGCGGGCTATCAATTAACTCAGGCGCTATTGGCATTTGGCCGCGGCGGACTGTTTGGTATGGGACTCGGTAATTCTGTCCAGAAGTTATTTTACCTTCCAGAGGCCCATACTGATTTCGTCTTCGCGATCCTCGCCGAAGAGCTTGGTCTTATCGGCGCTTTGATTACAGTCGGATTTATGACTTTTATCGTGTGGCGAGGTTTGTTGATCGGCCGGCATGCAGAACTTGGCGATAGGCCCTTTGCCGCTTATCTAGTGTATGGACTTGTACTTCTCATTGCGCTTCAAATACTTATTAATTTGGCGGTCAATACCGGACTGGCGCCTACGACGGGTCTTACACTTCCGCTCCTGAGCTATGGCGGTAGTTCGTTAGTGATGACCGCCGTGAGCCTCGGTGTAATAGCGCGTGTCAGCGCAGATAATCTTCCCAGAGCGAAGTTATGAAGAGACCAATTTGTGTAATGGCGGGCGGAACTGGTGGTCATATTTTCCCGGGGTTAGCAGTCGCAGAGGAACTGGTCAGTCGTGGTGAGACGGTCCATTGGATTGGTTCACGATATGGTCTCGAACAAAGCCTAGTCCCTAAAAAGGGAATACCCATACATTTCCTTGCTGTTCGAGGTCTTCGAGGTAAAAAAGGCTTAGAGCGGATTATGGGCCCCATCTGTCTTGTGGTTTCGATCGTTCAGGCGATCTTTTTAATGCTACGTCTCCGTCCATCCGTTTGCGTGGGATTCGGTGGATACCCTGCAGGGCCTGGTGGAATTGCGGCTCGGCTCATGAAGGTTCCTGTAGTGATCCATGAACAGAATGCGATCGTTGGAATGACGAATCGTTATCTGGCTAAGTTTTCGGCACGCGTTCTGACCGCATTCCCAGACGTTTTAGACGGCGCCGAGTGCGTCGGAAACCCTATTAGAACTGAGATCGATGCTGTCGGTCGTCAGCGCGTTGCAGATGGGTGCCAACCTACTAAGACCACACGTGTACTTGTCATCGGTGGATCGCAGGGTGCGAAGGCATTGAATGAAAAACTGCCAAAAAAATTAAAAGAAATAGCTAATAATTTCGGAATCGAAGTAACCCACCAGACAGGTCTCACAGCACAAAATCGAGTAGATGAGCAATATCAGGCGTTAGACCTCGAGGCCACCGTCGTAGCATTCATCAGTCGAATGGACGACGCATACAATGGCGCAGATATCGTGGTCTGTCGAGCGGGTGCACTCACTGTGTCAGAGCTCGCAAGTGCGGCCATGCCTTCGGTGCTGATTCCTTTCCCAAATGCAGTCGATGATCACCAGACCCGAAATGGGGAGCACTTGCAGAAGGCTGGTGCAGCTGTGGTTGTTCAAGAGAAGGATCTTGATATTTTCGTAGCTAAGCTTTCAGATATTTTAAGAGCTCCTCAAAACTTAACCCAAATGGCGCGAGCGGCACGGTCTGTCGCACAACCAGAAGCGACCAAAAAAGTTGCTGATTGCGTTTTGGAGATTGCTCGTGGTTAAGCGGATGGGGCAAATACAACGAATGCATTTTGTTGGCATTGGTGGTGTCGGTATGAGCGGTATCGCGGAAGTACTGCTTAATCAGGGATACCTGATATCTGGATCCGATTTAAGAGAAGGAACTGCCACCACACGTTTGAAAAGGTTAGGAGCTGAGATTCATATCGGTCACCAGGCAACTAATATTGATGGTGCCGAGGTCGTCGTAGTTTCGAGTGCTATAGACCCTACAAACCCTGAGGTCTCAAGAGCATTAGAGGCACGTATTCCAGTGATCCCGAGAGCACAAATGCTCGCTGAATTGATGCGATTCAAATTCGGCATAGCAGTCTCAGGTACCCATGGCAAAACAACGACTACGTCTCTCGCAGCTTCTGTGCTTGCCGAGGGAGGGCTAGATCCAACATATATTATTGGAGGTAAGTTAAATAAGGTCGGTACCAACGCTATCCTTGGTCAGAGCGAATACATGGTTGCGGAAGCAGACGAGAGTGATGCATCTTTTTTGGTTTTGAAGCCATTGATCGCCATTGTTACCAATATCGATGTCGACCATATGTCGACTTATGGTGGCGATTTTGAGCGTTTGAAACAGACCTTTGTCCAGTTCCTACAAAACCTACCATTTTATGGTCTGGTTATTGCCAACAGTGATGATCCGATATTGACTGGGTTGGCGTCTAATGTGGGGCGGACTTTTTTAACCTACGGCATTGAGTCCGAGTCTGATTATCGTGCGGTGGATATTGCCAGTGATGGACTTCAGACCCGCTTTAATGTTCGCCGTCCAGACGCTGAGAGTCTAAAGATTACCCTCCCTATGCCGGGGCGGCACAACGTACTGAATGCTCTGGCAGTAATAGCGCTTGCTGATTATTTGGGCGTCAACGATGACTCGCTAGTAGCTGCGCTCAGTAATTTTCAGGGTGTTGACCGCCGATTCCAGCTAGCTGGATTTGTCTATAAGAAAGGGCAAAAAATCCCTGTGATTGACGATTACGGACATCATCCAAAAGAGCTCGAGGTTACCTTTGATGCTTTGCGTGCCGCATATCCTAATCGGCGTCTTGTGAGCATTTTTCAGCCTCATCGGTACACGCGTACTAAAGACTTATTTGACGAATTTGTTACTGTGCTGAACAGCGCTGATGAGCTGGTTCTGATGCCTGTATATGCGGCCGGAGAGACTCCGATCGTAGGTGCTGGAGCCAAGGATCTTGCACAAAGTATCCGCCGGCTGGGGCTCTGTTGTCCCTACGTAGAGGGCGAATTTGAACAGGTAATTGAGCGTGTCGACGCGCTAATTGAGCCTAACGATGTAGTGCTAATCCAAGGAGCAGGCTCTATCGGACGGTTACCTTCTGAGCTAATCGCCACATTGGGAGGGAGCCGGTGAACTGGTCAAGCGAACGCGTTGCGCTTCTATTTGGTGGACTAGGTTCGGAGGCTGCCGTTTCCCGCAATGGCAGGGCCTCGGTGACCAAGGCGATGCAGCAGCTAGGTATCAAACCCATAGAAATCGATATAAAAGATGGACTAGTTGAGTCATTGATCAATAGCCGACCAACTCGAGTGTTTAATTTGGTTCATGGGCGGCCGGGGGAGGACGGAGTACTACAGGGACTTTTGTGTGCTCTCGGGATCCCCTTCACAGGTTCGGGTGTTGCTTCATCAGCCTTGGCGTTTGATAAACCTAGAACTAAGCAAGTTTGGGAATCATTGGGTTTGCCGACAGCACCCATGGTGGTGGTAAACGATCTAGAGCAGTCTGATATCTGTATAAAACGCCTAGGTCCGGAACTCTTCGTGAAGCCAGCCCATGAAGGATCCTCGGTTGGTGCACACGTGGTTCGTGGTAGCGACCAGTTAAAGATCGCGTTGGAGGACGCTCTAAGGTACGACACCCGCGTACTGGTCGAGCCGTTGTTACCAGGTCCTGAATTCACGGTGGGTGTCGTCCGCGGTCTAGCCCTACCGGTAATTGGTATTCATTCAACAACTGACTTTTATGACTATGACGCCAAATACAAATCGACTGACACTAAGTATCAAATCCCATCTGGTTTGAGTCCGGAATTTGAAACCGAGGCCCAAAAACTTGCACTTGAGGCATTTGAAGCGCTTGGCTGTAGGACCTGGGGCCGCGTGGATTTCATGCTGGACGAAACCGGTCATTTATTGTTAATCGAGTGCAACACCGTCCCCGGAATGGGGGGCCATTCATTGGTCCCTAAAGCTGCGAGTGCGTCCGGGATGGATATGCCTATGCTGATTGAACAGATACTGATTGACGCTGAGGTTTCACCATGACCGCGAAGCAAATTGCAAGAAGGACATTAACACATTGGAAAGTGTTGATAATCCTGATCGGACTTGGTGTCACTGGATCCATCGCTGCAAGCGGTCTTAGTCATCTTTTAAGGGATATTCAGATCAGACAGGTTAAATTACTAGGCGACTTAAGGTATCTAGATGCTGAAAACTTAACTAAAGATCTCAGTGTCAAGTTTGATGATAATTATCTTGATACGACACTCATCGAGGTGGTCTCTGAAGTAAAATCGCATCCTTGGATTTCCAACGCGTCTGCGCGCCGCGTCTGGCCAGATACCCTATTAATCGAAATAGTCGAGCAACGACCGGTTGCTGTTTATAACGATACTCAATATCTCGGCTTGTCTGGTGACTTGTTTGAGCCACCGGAGCTAGTTGACAAGCCAATGCCGCGTTTGTACGGCGCTTTGTCTGAGACCTCACAGGTCTATAGTCATTACAGCGTATTTTCAGATCGTTTAGCCGACTTCGCAAAGGTTACTTCTGTATCGCGTGGCCATGATCTCGGATGGGAAATCGTATTGGATCACGGCTTTACTTTGCAACTTGGGCGCGACGATATTCTCGGACGACTGGCGCGAGCTCGGGA
>PBDH01000004.1 GCA_002717305.1 Gammaproteobacteria bacterium
TTAGTCTGCGTCAGCGGTTTCGCAGACACAAGTTGGAAGGGGACACCTATTGGACGATTACATCCTTTGGTTTAATGAGCTAGGCATGAATGATGTTGAGCGAGTGGGTGGAAAAAACGCATCACTTGGCGAAATGATTTCGAATCTGACCGGGGCCGGGGTGCGTGTACCAAGTGGATTTGCCACAACTGCACACGCGTATCGAGAATTTTTGGCCCACGACAGGCTGGCAGATCGCATAAACAAGGCGTTGGCAGCATTAGACGTAGGCGACGTAAATGCGCTCGCCAAAACTGGTGCCGAAATTCGGTCGTGGATCATTGAAACACCTTTCCAGTCAGAACTTGATCGGGCGATTGAGCTGGCATTTTCCACAATGACAATCTCTCAAGGTGACATGAAGGTTGCAGTTCGGTCATCGGCAACTGCCGAAGATCTCCCGGACGCATCATTTGCAGGACAACAGGAAACATTCCTAAATATTTCGGGAATTGAGAATGTTAAGCGTGCGATAAAGGAGGTTTTCGCTTCTTTATTCAACGATCGTGCGATCTCCTATCGTGTGCATCAGGGCTTTGCGCACGAGTTGGTGGCTTTGTCTGCGGGTATTCAGCGGATGGTTCGTTCTGAAACTGGTGCTGCTGGCGTCATGTTTACCATGGATACCGAGAGTGGTTTCCGCGACGTTGTATTCATAACCGCAGCATATGGTTTGGGTGAGACGGTTGTTCAGGGTGCAGTGAATCCTGACGAATTTTATGTCCACAAGCCAACGCTAGAAGCTGGACGCTCTGCAGTGCTTCGTCGGACACGCGGCTCGAAATTGATCAAAATGGTATATGCAGACTCGTCCAAACCGGGTCGTTCGGTCCAAACAGTGGACGTTGAACCGGCGCAGTGCCGACAGTTCTGCGTGACTAATGCTGAAGTCGAGTCATTAGCCCGGCAGGCATTAATAATAGAAAAGCATTACGGTCGTCCAATGGATATTGAATGGGCCCGCGATGGTGACGACGAGCAGCTGTATATCGTTCAGGCCCGTCCTGAAACAGTGCAAAGCCAGCAAGACGGTCGTCAGATGGAGCGATTTGTTCTGAAAGGTAAGGGGTGTGTCCTTGCCGAGGGCCGAGCCATTGGCCAGAAAATAGGCCAAGGCCCCGTCCGTTCGGTGAAGGATGTTTCGAAAATGGATGAAATCCGAGCGGGCGATGTTTTGGTCACGGATATGACAGACCCGGACTGGGAGCCTGTGATGAAGCGCGCCTCTGCCATCGTGACTAATAGAGGGGGCCGCACCTGTCACGCGGCAATCATCGCCCGTGAATTAGGGATCCCTGCTGTCGTTGGTTGTGGTAATGCGACTGAATTATTGTCCACGGGCACTGAGGTAACAGTAAGTTGCGCAGAGGGTGACACCGGAAAAATTTATGCGGGCATGCTGGACTTTGATCATCGCGTGACGAGCGTGGACGCGATGCCCGAACTCCCGTTCAAGATCATGATGAACGTGGGTAACCCAGATCGAGCCTTTGATTTCCAACGTTTACCGCATGCGGGTATTGGTTTGGCGAGATTGGAATTCATCATCAATCGAATGATTGGGGTCCATCCTCGTGCGTTGATAGATTTCGGCTTGTTACCTGCAGATTTGAAAGAAGAGATAAGTGAACGGATTGGTGGGTATGCCAGTCCAACAGACTTCTATGTTGAAAAGTTGGCCGAGGGTATTGCAACGCTTGGGGCTTCTTTCGCTCCCGAACGCGTGATAGTTCGGTTGTCAGATTTCAAATCAAATGAATACCGAAACCTTATCGGTGGAACGCTCTACGAGCCAGAGGAAGAAAATCCAATGCTTGGCTTCCGTGGCGCCTCTCGCTACGTCTCTGAGTCGTTTCGACCATGTTTCGAATTTGAATGTCGCGCGCTGAAAAAAGTCCGTGATGAGATGGGGCTGACGAACGTCGCGATAATGGTACCATTTGTTAGGACCCTTGAAGAAGCGGCGGCAGTCATCGAATTGTTGAAGGCTAACGGTCTCGAGCGCGGAGAGAACGGGTTGGAAATTATTATGATGTGTGAGTTACCGTCCAACGCGATATTGGCAGATGAGTTTCTTGAGTATTTCGATGGATTCTCAATTGGTTCAAATGATTTGACCCAGTTAACGCTTGGTCTTGACCGAGACTCTGGAATTATTGCAGACGCGTTTGATGAGCGAAATCCGGCAGTAAAGTTTCTGCTGGCTCGCGCGATCGCCGCCTGCAACAAGGCAGGCAAGTACATCGGTATTTGTGGCCAAGGCCCGTCGGATCACCTAGATCTCGCATTTTGGTTGATGGAGCAGGGCATAGATTCGATCTCCCTTAATCCCGATACAGTGTTGGAAACCTGGTTCTTTTTGGCCGACGCGCAGGCTAGTAAATAATGGCCTCTGGCCACGGCTGTCGGTCAGGCAGCACGATAGCTGCCTCTCTTCTGCTACTGGGTAAGTCAACTCATGGTGGGCATCGAGAAATCTGCGCCTGCTCGAAGACCAGTTGGCCAGCGTGCGGTGATGGTCTTAATCCGTGTGTAAAACCTCACGCCATCAGGACCGTGCATGTGTAGGGGACCGAAAAGACTTCGTTTCCAGCCACCGAAACAGTGAAAAGCCATTGGAACTGGAATCGGCACGTTGACGCCAATCATGCCAACCTGGGCCATCTCGGTATATTGACGTGCGGTGTCTCCGTCCCGCGTAAAAATCGCTGTTCCGTTACCATACTCATGGGCATTGACAAGCCCGACTGCCTCTTCGAAGCTAGCAACGCGAACAATAGATAGAACCGGACCGAAGATCTCTTCATCATATATACGCATCCCCGGCTTTACGTGGTCAAATAGGGTCGGTCCAACGAAATAACCGTTTTCATACCCGGCCACGACGAAATCCCGTCCATCGACGACAAGACTCGCGCCTTCAGAAATACCTTGGTTGATGTAGCCTAAAACTTTGTCCGCATGTTCCCGAGTTACAAGCGGACCCATGTTGGGCTCATCAGCACTCATACCAGCGCCGACTTTCATAGCACTAATCTCTGTGGTTAGATCGCTCACAAGCTTGTCTGCCACTGCCTCGCCCACACAGACTGCAACTGAAATAGCCATACAGCGCTCACCAGCGGAGCCATAGGCGGCTCCCATGAGCGAGCTAACGACCTGATTGGGTTCTGCGTCTGGCATAATCACCATGTGATTCTTGGCACCCCCTAATGCTTGCACCCTCTTACCATGGGCGCTTGCCGTTGAATAAATGTATTCGGCAATGGGCGTCGAGCCAACAAAACTCACAGCCTGGATGCGGTCATCTGTGAGTAAAACGTCTACCGATTCTTTATCGCCATTCACCACATTGAATACACCATCCGGGAGTCCCGCTTCTTTCAAAAGTTCAGCCAAACGAATCGGTGTAGACGGGTCCTTCTCAGACGGTTTCATTACGAATGTATTTCCGCAAGCAATCGCTATCGGAAACATCCACATTGGCACCATGGCCGGAAAATTAAACGGGCTGATCCCAGCGCATACTCCCATCGGCATCATTTGACTGTAGCTATCAACACCGCGACCGGCGTTCAGGCTGTGCTCGCCCTTAAGTAAATGCGGGATTCCACAAGCGAACTCGACTACTTCAAGGCCACGCGTCACCTCGCCCTTTGCATCAGAAAATACCTTGCCATGTTCTGATGTGATCAGTTCTGCTAACTCATCGGTGTGCTTCTCTACCAGCTCCTTAAACTTGAACATCACGCGCGCTCGACTCAGTGGCGTAACTTTGCTCCAAGATGCAAATGCCTCCGAAGCGTTAGCAATTGCTGCACGAGTTTCATCTGTCGATGATAGTGCCACCTCGAGACGTTCATTGCCCGTGGTCGGGTTGAACACTACGGCCTTGCGGCCCGAGTTAGACGCAACTCGTCTACCGTCGATAAAGTTACCTAATGTCATCATTTTATCCCTTTAACCAATTTTTTTAATTTAATAGTATCAAAAATGATATTTCAATAGATAATAAACGCTTTATGATATATATATTATGTTGTATCATTTATTTGTGAAGAATCGGCAAATCAATTGGGAAGACGCAAGGTACTTTCTTTCTATCGCACGGGTCGGCCAGCTCGGTAAGGCAGCTGAGTCCCTCGGAGTCTCGGTCATGACGCTGTCACGGCACCTCAATCAACTGCAAATCCGTCTCGGTTCAATACTACTTACGCGACACAGCAAAGGGATGCAGCTGACGAACGAGGGAAGTCGATTAGTAGAATATTTGGAGCGGGCAGAGGCTGAAATTGAGGCGGCTAGTTCGATTTTCGATCAGACAGGTCGATCGGTTTCTGGCGCTGTCAGAATTGCAGCACCCGAGGGCTTTTCGCTAAAAGTGCTCACTCCTCGGTTAGATGCACTGGCTGCAGAGCACCCAGATTTGAAACTTGAAATTGTTTCGCAGACACCTGGCTTCTCTTTATCGCGCCGTGAGGCTGATGTCGCGGTAATGGTGGGAAAACCCTCCGAACCGCAACTTCATTTCGAAAGTTTGGGGACGTATCGGCTCGGATTATATGCAAGTAGTGATTACGCCGCACAACATGGGCTACCAGAGGATGTTGACGAGCTCTCTTCGCATCGTTTGGTTGGATATGTCGAGGACTTGCTATTCAGTGAGCGGCTGAATGTTGCACGAAGTGTGTGGAGTGGTTGGCAATCAAACATCGCGATTTCTTCGCCAGTAGCGCAAGTCGCAGCGGTAAGAGCGGGTCTTGGCATTGGGGTATTACACGATTTTTTATTGAATAATACGGATGGTTTGTTACCGGTATTCCCTGACCTTGATTTAAGCCGGGAATTTTTTCTGGTATCGCATCCGAACATGGATCGAATTCCGAGAATTCATACAGTACTCGATTTCATTCGTAGCCTCAGGAATGCGGTGCACTAGTTCTTTAACTACCGATCCTTGAAACAAGAAGGTAAACTCTGGGTTCATCGGCCATAGAATACTATTCATGCCTGACAATGTAGCCCAATCAATCGATCATGCCTTGGAGACTTTGTTAGACGCACTCGACTATGACGAGGGTAATCAACAAGCGCGCTGGTCAGAAGAGGTCGAACGAAGGCTTAAAGAAAATGGTCTGACCTATCAGGCGCATACATCGAAGCATCACCAGAACCGTCAAGGACAGCTTGATGTGGTTCCCTATTTGATGGACGAGCCCACATTTGGGCACCTCGCGCGAGGTCTTTCTCAGCGTATGCGGTTCTTCGAAGCACTTATAAATGATCTCTACGGTGAACGGAATTTGCTCGCCAATGGCTCAATACCACCCGATCTGTTGTTCTCGAATCCTGAGTATCTAATTGCAGCCCATGGTTTGAATCCACAAACCCCTTGGGTAAGTTTTTTGGCGCATGATTTGTTACGCGACTCCACCGGACAGTGGTTTGTTTTGGGTCAAAGCACTCGCGCGCCAGCTGGACTCGGCTACGTGCTCGAGCGTCGATTAATAATGTCGCGTGTCATGGGATACCTCTTACGCCGTATGTCTGTGAAGAGACTATCGGGATTTTTCAGAACGTTGAGGCAATTCTTACGGGCCGACAGTCACGACCACGACCTCTCTATTCTGCTAACCCCTGGACAGTCGGTTGAAAGCTATTTTGAGCATGCTTTCTTAGCCAACCACCTAGATTTTATATTGGCGGAAGGGGACGATCTGACTGTTCGTAATAATCGTCTGATGCTGAAAACTTTAAGTGGGCTGCGTCCTGTTTCTGGCGTATTGCGGCGTGTCGCCGATCAGGACGTCGATCCCTTGGAATTGAATGGTCTTAGCCGACAGGGTACACCGGGTTTGATGAATACGGTCCGCCGAGGAGGTATTCGGATGGGCAATGTACCGGGCGCCTCCGTGATTGATTCACCGTTATGGATGGGACGCCTCGAGGGTCTGTGCCAAAAACTCTTGGGCGAGGAGCTGTTGCTGAAATCCCTACCTGCATTATGGCTAGGTGACCCGGATGATCGAGAGGAATTTGATGCGCTCTGGCCTGATGTGTTAGTGCGTCACGCATCCGCATTTCCAGCAAGTGAGTCATTTGTGGTTCGCGACTTACCTAACTCAGAACGTGATACCCTGAAGGCCCGGATACAAGCCGACCGCTCCAGCTGGGTTGCATGGCAAGCCATTGATCTTGAGCTTGTCTCAGTAGCTGAAGAAAACACGCGTACGGAGTCTCATGCGGTGTTACGTATGTATACCGCACAGTCACAGGACTTGAAGGTAGACGTGATGCCGGGTGGACTGGCAGCTTGTAACCATGATGCTTCTTGGGCGCAGCTCCGTCCAAATACCCCGGAGCGTTACAAAGATCTGTGGGTGATGGGTACGGAGCCCGATAATCAATTATCCATGTTTGCCGAGATGGACGCGCCTGCGTTAGGTCCTATGGATCAGTCTATGACGCCGAGCCGGGTTGCTGATGCGATGTTCTGGCTGGGACGTTATGTCGAGAGGGCCGATGGTCTGACCCGCTTGGTACGCGAAGTACTGGCGGGAGCCATCGATGTGCGGACAGAACGTCAGCAGGCCGCGCTCTGGCTTCTGAGTGCCAGATTTCCGACTGACGGCATAGACTCTGATAACGCCGCGGGAGAGATTCATCAGTTGATGTTTTCAAATACCGCCCCTGGCGGGTTAACCGAACTGATTAGCGCAATTATGCGCAATGCGCGAGCTACACCTGATTATCTGAGCGATGATGCCTGGCGTGCGTTGGTCAATCTTGAACAAATGATCGATCGTATTGGTTGGGTGAAGCTTGCTGATGCCGGCCGCTTGCTGGACCAGGTTGATTCTATTCTGATGCAGTTAGCAACCTTCTCGGGACTGAACAACGATACTATGAGTCGCACTTTTGCTAATCGATTCATGGATATTGGGCGCCACATTGAACGCGCAAGTAAGACCTTAATGCTTCTAAATCATGCGTTTCAGACATTAAAGCCCCAGGACATCAATCACTGGGAGTTGGTCCTCGAGGTAACAGATACTGTGATGACGTATCGGCGACGATATAGGACTCGGCTCCATCCTACCGCGATTTTGGATTTGCTATTGCTAGACGTCGAGACGCCGCGAGCAATAGGGTACCTAGTGGCTCACCTTGAGAATCTTGTCCATGGATTGCCTGTACAACAATTGTTGGGGCGTAAGACACAACTACAGCAGTTAGCGTTTCGGATTCACGCTCATCTACAAATGGCACAGACCGAAGAGTTAATGACCAGCCAGGGATCACCAAAGAAGCCGCTTTTTGACTCATTGGATCAAATGATAGATACCTTATCGAGTTTGAGTGAAGCCATCACCCTCGCTTATTTCAGTCACGCCGATGTACCGCAACAGTTGGTCAAGGTTAGCTGATGCGGTATCGAATCAGACATCGTAACCGATATAAATACGGGCAGCCCGTGAGTCTCTGCCATAGCCATGCAACCCTGTTGCCGCGTGATACTCTCAACCAGCAAGTTCTCGGTGCGCGTTTGACCACACTCCCAATTATCGAAGACATGCATGAACGCCAGGATTTATTCGGAAACCGTGTGTCACAATTTTCAGTTGACGAAGTGCACACCGAGCTCAATGTGCTCGCTGAGTCTGAGGTTGAAGTGCGACCAAATCGCATAGATCTTGATCGTGATGTGGCTTGGACAGACACCTCAGCGATACCAGCAAAGACGCGTTTTTTCCTTAGACCTAGTCTATACGTTTCTATAAGAAATCAGGCGGTCGAGCAATTTGCGGAACAGTTCTTCAGAAGAGCATCCGGGCTCCTGGAAGCCGCCAACGCGCTAAATGAGTATGTGTTCCATGAATTCGTTTATGACCAGAATTTCAGCGATGTTGAGACGCCGGTGAGCCTCGTTTTATCGGAGCAACGCGGCGTTTGCCAAGACTTCGCACATCTGATGCTTGCGGTACTGCGTTGTAAGGGTATTGCGTGTCGATATGTCTCGGGTTACCTAGAGACTGATCCCTCACCCGGGCAACCGAAGCTCATGGGAGCAGATGCGTCACACGCTTGGGTGAGTGTTTTTTTACCTGGGACAGGTTGGATTGATTTCGATCCAACTAATGGCCTGTTACCATCTGAACGTCATGTGACCCTGGCCTGGGGTCGTGACTATGGTGACGTCGTACCACTAAAAGGCTTGATGACGGGCGGTAGTCAGAATGCACTTGAGGTGTCAGTAGACGTGACCGCGCTCGAGTAAACCAATATTGATCTGTTTCTCGGCTCCCCTAGATGCTAGTGACCGTAGGCCGTCAATTTTTCGCGAGGCGTTGATCCTGAACACGCGCTAGAACACTTAGAAGGTGATTCCCCTGGTACCACAGGCATGCGTTCCCCGTCTTAGAGTAAGAAAGTGCAAGAGATGATGTCGCATCGAGTTCTCAAGGTGACGGATTCGGTTGGGTGATATGAATTTCCTCAATACCATCCAATACCTCTTGAGAAAGTATCAAACTGTGTGTGTTGATATTTTCTCTTAACTGATCCATCGTCGTGGCCCCAATAATATTAGAGGTGAGAAATGGCCTTGAGGTGACAAACGCGAGCGCCATTTCGGTTAGTGTTAGGCCATGCCGTTTTGCGAGCGCGGCATATGCTTCCGTAGCTCGCGTTGCCTCCGGATTCGAGTAGCGAGAAAACCGATTAAATAATGTTAACCTGGCACCCTCTGGACGCTGCCCACCCAGATACTTACCAGAAAGGACGCCAAATGCGAGCGGTGAGTATGCCAACAGGCCAACAGACTCTCGATGTGCGATCTCAGATAGGCCGATCTCAAATGTTCTGTTCAATAGTGAGTATGGATTCTGGACTGAGGCAGCCACAGGCAGTCCCTCGCGACGAGCGATCTCTAGAAAAGTCATGACGCCCCACGGGGTCTCGTTGGACAGACCGATTGCCCGGACTTTACCACTCTGAACCAAGCACTCAAGCGCGGTCAGGATCTCGTCGATTGGGGTCTCGTCGGTATTATCTACATGTCGGTAACCCAGACGCCCAAAGAAATTGGTCTGACGGTCGGGCCAATGCAATTGATAGAGATCGATATACTCGGTTTGAAGCCTCTCTAGCGAGGCATCAGTCGCCTCGATCAGATGATGTTTGTTGTACCGAGGACCACCTCGAAAATAATTGACCCACTCACCTGGACCACAGGCCTTTGTTGCGATAACCAAATCATGGCGCTGGCCACGCTTTTTCAGCCACGTACCAATATACTTTTCGGTACGTCCTTGCGTCTCGGCTCTTGGGGGTATTGGGTAGAGCTCTGCCGCATCTAAAAAGTTAACACCTTTCTCATCACAGGCATAAGTCAATTGTTGATGAGCGTCAGATTCGGTATTTTGTTCGCCCCAAGTCATTGTGCCAAGACAAATAGACGTAACCTCTATGCCCGTTTTACCTAAATTACGCTTTTCAATCATATTATTACTCTCCTCGTGAATCCTGAGTTCATAACGCGCTATCCAAGCGATTAAATGCCTCGGTCAGGGTCGCGGGACTGCAACCAAAATTTAGGCGGACAGCGGTATTTGATCCGAAGGGTGCTCCCGGGGACAGTCGGACGCCACGATCCAAGAACCGTTCAAATAGGTCGTTGCAACTATTCGATTCGATCCAGGCTAGAAACGTCGAATGTCCTGTGATCACTGTCATTTCTGGATGACCAACAGACCAGTCCATAACCAGTTGTCGGTTGTGTTTTAGAGCTTTTATCAGCGCATCATGCCACGACCATCCGTCTGTTAGGCATGACGCTGTCACGGCATATGCAAGCGGTGAAATGTGGGGCATGGCAGTCTGCGTAGCTAGGAATCGGTGTCTGATATCGGGATCTGGAATGACCGCAATAGCGCAAGAAAATCCTGCGATGTTGAATGTTTTGGTTGCGGCCATCAGTGTGACGGTGGGCTGATCGTTAGGGGCCACTAGGCCGCAAGGAGTGTGTCGCTCGTCATCCAAAATTAAGTCGGCCCAGATCTCATCACTGACCAGTAGCGCATCGTAGCAAGCGGCCAGTTTCACCAGCCCTTGGATGAATCCCTTAGAGTAGACGTTACCGCCAGGATTGTGTGGATTACACCAGAGAATCGCTGCCGGTTCTTTAATCGTTTTAAGCCTGTCCTCAATGGCTGCTATAGAGGTCTCGATGGTTTCTCCCGCAAGGTCCAATTGGATTGAGTGCTCTACTCGATTTTCAATCGAAGGTACTGTCTTGAAGTATGGATAGGCAGGCGTTGGTATCAGAACATGGCGGACTTGGGGGCTCGCCATCAAAGAAAAGCGCATACCTGGCACCACCCCCGGGACTGGCACAATCCAATCTGGATCAATTTTCCACTCGTGACGAGTTTCGAGATGCTGAACCCAAGTGTTGCGGAAGCTTCTAGGTTCTGTTCCGTAACCAAAAATTCCGTGGGCTAGCGCATCATTAATAGCCTGTGTGACGCAGTTCGGTGGAGCGCAATCCATATCGGCGACCCAAAGCGGCAACACGTCTTCTGGAGAAGTCGACCACTTCAGGCTGGCATGAGTACGCCGCTCACTTGGGGTTCGATGCCAGATCATTCTTCGGTTGCCTTAGTGCAAGTATCAGACCGGCTGCAATCAATAAACCAGCGATCCAATGATTAGAGGTGAGCGATTCATTCAAAAATAAAAACGCTAGGACCACGCCATAAAAAGGCATCAAGTGAATGTATTGTCCTGCGACCTGCGCGCCGAGTTGAGCGACGCCATAGTTCCAGCAGATATACGCACCGAGTGATGCAAATGAAGCTACATAGCCAATGGCTAAGAGTGTATCTAAAGTTATGGGTAGTGGTGGTTCACTGAGCGGGTTAATGCTCAGTAAGAGGCCATTGAAGCAGACTCCGAAGAAGACTATATAAGTTAGAAAGCCAAGTCCCGACAACTCATTTGGTTTTTTTCTCAATGTAAGGGAGTACAGTGCCCAACCGATCGATGAGGCGATTACCCACAGATCCCCCGAATTAATCCGAAGGTCGTCGTTTAAATCACTTAGGATCAGAAAACTCACCCCAGCGAGTGAGGTACTGATACCTAGGCCCTGTCGTATTGTGAGTGAATCGCCATAAAAAATTACGCCAAAGAGAACAATCCAGACAGGAATCGAAGAATTTATTAACAGCGCGTTAGTGGCCTCGGTATCCCTAAGACCGAGGTACAACAATACATTGAAACTCGCCACTGAGAGTAGTGCCAAAAGGGTTAGGATCGGAAGATTTTTGAGGATAATTGGTAACTCGATACGTACGGTCTGGAACGTAACCGGGAGGAGCAAAATAAGCGCCAGTAGCCACCGGTAAAAAGACATGGTTATGGCGCCAAGATCGGATGAAAATGCTCGGCCAACGACGAAATTACCAGCCCAGAACAATGGCGGTAGTAACAATACAAGGTACGGCCAGGAGCGCGCCATTAAACTGCCAGTCGTCGGTACTTTACGCGGGTGGGAATGATATCTCCTCCCAATCGTTTTTTTCGATCTTCTTCATACTCAGAGTAATTACCTTCGAAAAAGATTGCCTGCGAATCACCCTCGTATGCCAATATGTGCGTAGCGATTCGGTCTAGAAACCACCGGTCGTGTGAGATCACAAGGACGGTCCCAGGGAAGACGAGTAGCGCTTCTTCTAGCGCCCGCAGTGTCTCCACATCGAGGTCGTTGGTGGGCTCGTCAAGTAGCAGGACGTTACCACCTTGTTTCAGTGTTTTGGAAAGGTGTAGACGATTTCTCTCGCCGCCCGACAGGTCCTTAACGAATTTCTGTTGGTCACCACCTTTGAAGTTGAAACGGCCCAGATAGGCGCGACTTGGGATTGAGTAGTTACCCACATTGATAATGTCTTGCTCATCAGACACTTCGGCCCACACAGTTTTCGAACCATCCAATGTGTCACGAGACTGGTCCACATAGGCCAATTGCACCGTATCACCGATCTCAACGGTTCCAGAGTCTGGAATTTCCTGCCCAGTAATAATCTTAAAAAGAGTTGACTTACCGGCACCGTTACCGCCGATCACACCGACGATCGCACCCGCCGGCACCGCAAAGCTCAGATCATCGAGTAGCAGATTGTCATCAAATGCCTTACTCACCTGGCTGAATTCGATTACCTTGTCACCAAGACGGGGCCCAGGTGGTATGTAGATTTCTTGCGTTTCGTTACGTTTTTGGGTGTCCTGGCTCTGTAACTCTTCAAAGGCTTTTAGGCGTGCTTTTGACTTCACCTGTCGGCCTTTTGCATTTTGACGAACCCACTCAAGCTCACTCTTTATTGTCTTCTGGCGCGCCTCCTCAGATTTTTGTTCCTGCTCTAACCGTTTCTCTTTGGCTTCAAGCCACGTCGAATAGTTGCCCTCAAATGGGATACCTCGGCCCCGATCAAGTTCTAAAATCCAACCGGCGGCGTTATCCAAAAAGTAGCGGTCATGCGTGATGGCGACTACAGTCCCGTCAAAGTCGACCAAGAAGTGTTCGAGCCAAGCCACAGATTCCGCATCCAAGTGGTTGGTCGGCTCGTCAAGTAACAGCATATCCGGCTTTTGTAGGAGCAGTCGACAGAGTGCTACACGCCGTTTTTCACCCCCTGAAAGGTTTTCGATTACGGCATTCCAGGGTGGCAGACGGAGTGCGTCGGCCGCCTGCTCGAGGACGCGATCCAACTCCCAACCGTTGACAGCATCTATCTGATTCTGCAACTCACCTTGCTCCATCAGAAGTTCATTCATTTCATCATCGGACATCGGTTCTGCGAATCTAGCTGAGATTTCATCAAAGCGACCCAGGATTTGCTTGATAGCTCCAACACCTTCTTCCACTACGTCGCGCACGGATTGATTTGGATCAAGTTGCGGCTCTTGGGGAAGATATCCCACGTTAATCCCGGGTTGTGGTCGTGCCTCACCATCAATTTCAGTGTCCATCCCGGCCATAATTTTAAGGAGCGTAGATTTACCAGAACCGTTTAGGCCGAGGACCCCAATCTTTGCGCCAGGAAAAAACGAGAGGGAGATATCTTTCAATATTTCACGTTTCGGGGGAACGACTTTGCTCACCCGATTCATGGTGTAAACGAACTGTGCCATGGTAGCTTGCTGGTCCTAGTTGTTCTGAATCAAGTTAGAGATCAAGAATACCAAGAAATTGAATTGTCTGATGATTTGTTTTGGGTGTCCGGTGCGTCGCGAATTATATTTTTTACGCTTTATATTCGTGGGGCCGTAATTTTGTGATACGACTTTCGTCTTGCCTGAGATTATTTGTATCCGATTAATAGGTTATTTAGCGACTAGGTCTTGCATCTCATGCGTTGGATCGCACTGGACTGTCGAGTTTTAACTATTTTGAGAATCTGTCTATCGTTACGAATGACCAAGTGGTGTGGGTGTGCCCTCGAGCATTGAGATTCTGGTGCAGAAGCATCTCCGAGGAATGCTAGGAAATGAAGTCCGCGTTTTCATTCCTTGCAACGGGCCACGCATATCTCTGTATTTTAATCGCTCAGGCGTTTGGTCGATAATTTATAGAAGCAGTATCGGTCGCGATAAGAGAGTTAGCGTACTCCCTCGGGATAAGATTGTGAGGATGTGCCCTTGAACACACCGGGTCCGCTGCAGAAGCATCTCCGAGGAGCGCAAGGGCCTGACAACGACAACCACCAAAATCAATGTCTTTACGATCACACGATTTGCAAATGTCGGGCATCCAAGCGTCTCCACGATAGGCGTTGAATGCTTCTGACTCGTACCAGATCGAACCTAAGGAATTGTCTACTACATTTTCGAAATTTAGGTGCGATAACATGGTGGCGTTATGGCAGGGTAAAACATATCCGTCCGGAGCGACAATGAGAGCGACCTGTCCCCAGCCGTTCATGCAGGATTTTGGATATTCCGCGTAATGATCCACCGGAACATAGTCTATTAATAATTTTCCGTGGTACTTTTCACGAGCCTCCGACACGATTTGATTTGTCCTATCAGATTGTTCTTGCGTCGGCATCAATATATTTTTATTAAAAGAAGCCCACCCGTGATATTGCACATTAGCAATTTCAAGCCGCCTGGCGCCCATTTCGATTGCCATTTCAATAGTCTGAGGTAATCGGTCTAAATTCAGACGATGCATTACGGCGTTGATTGTCAGAGGAACCGAATGAGTTCTCACCCATGAAGCGAACTCTAGTTTTTTTTCCAGCCCCTTTTTTAGGTTGCTAATGAGTTCAGCGCCCCCTGAATCAACATCCTGCAGAGAAAGTTGGATATGCTCACACCCGGCCTCTATAACTTCTTCTAATCGCGATCGTTTAAAGCCAATGCCAGATGTAATTAAATTGACGTAAAGATCTGCATCTCGCGCTGCTTTTATAAGGCTGGTAAGGTCTCTACGGGCGGCTGGTTCTCCACCGGATATACTAACTTGCAGAACCCCCAAATCAGCAGCTTCAGTAAAAACTTTCCCCCATGTATCGGTTGATATTTCTTCCGTTTTCTTGATGAGCTCTGTGGGATTAGAGCAATAAACGCATTGAAGTGGACACCGATGTGTGACCTCGGCAAGAAGCACTTGCGGAGCGGGAATAGGCTTAGTCACTTGGTGAGTACCCGTTTCATTACCAATGCAGTGCAAAATTCCGACACGTCTACAGTAATCGTAGCCGGATCCACAGAAAAAGTTATAGCGAGTCGATCGATAACCGCGCTGAGTTCGGAGATTCCATCGATTTCTTTCATGATCGCAGTTCCAGTCTCATTTAACTCAATAAGAACCTCAGGTCCCTGAATGACATACCGATCACGAACTGTATCGTGTTTCAAGCGGATTCCGGGCTCGAATGTTAGTACAGAATCTAACGGTACAGCTTTTGGCGTCATGCAGAATGTCTCAACAGATTCCCATCTGCCGATGGATTCCAAGAACCAGGCGGAATTGTCCCTCCTAATTGATACGCACCTGCTATTGCATCGAGCATTGACCACAGCACATCGCACTTAAACCTAAGAGCGGCGAGGCAGAGTTCTTGCTCGCCACGACTACCGGCTTGCCTGTCAATATAATCGAGGGCCCAGTTAGAATCTCTGTTAGCTTGCGATTTTCGGTAGCTAAAGTAGCGAAGACTATCCTCAGTTATAAAATCGTAGTGAGCCAGCATACCTTGGACTCGTTCGCCGATAATGTTGGGCGAAAATAATTCGGTCAAAGACGAAGCCACTGCCTCAAGGGCTGTTTTTTCCCGGACAAATGTGAGATACGCATTTGCCGCGAATTTAGTGACTGGTAGCGCCCCATCCATTGACATAACGTACTCTTTGTCAAATCCGAGTTGTGTGGTCAATGCCAACCATCGACGCAATCCACCCTCCGGATGATCGTCAATTTCACCATCGTGGTCAACGATCCTCTGCCGCCACTCGCGCCGATCTTCGACGCCCTCCAATTTTGCCATCACATACGAATCTTTCTCAGGGATTATTCGTTGATAGCAGAAGCGATTTAGGGCCCAAGCGCGAATTTCGTCGACGGAGCATTGACCGGTATGCATACGGTGATGAAATGGATGATGATTGTGGTATCTATGTGCGCCGATTTCCATTAGTTTTTCTTCGAACTCGGTTCGGGTCATTTTTCGTTTCATAATCTTATAACCATGCCGTCGTGACTTNTTTCCCAGCCTGCTTTTTGGATCGACGCGAATTCGTTGGACGTCTNATCCCAGATCNGGTTTGAGTTATTAATATGGAAAAATATTTTGCGNTTGAGTGGNTAGTCTGCCAATTCGTTTATNGGGCCAAATTCATCCGATATTGCGAGGTGCCCCATTCTGGTACCNGTTTTATCGCCCAAACCTAAACGACGCATTTCATCGTCATAAAANACTGTCCCATCGAAAAGCAAGTAATCGACTCTAGCAATCCGTTCTTTGAGTGCGTCGTTGAGATGCGCACAACTAGATATGATCAACGCAGAACTACCATTTGTTTGAATCTCAATTCCGCTCGTGAATCCAAGATCACCCGACTCAATGCCCAAAGAACCTTCAAGATAGAGTGGTGCTTTCCCCGGAACATTAAAGAGTTCAATCGTTAGATCTGGGATCGGAGAGATAATTTGGTCAGCTTCTAGTGATTGCTGACTAACGAATGCAGGATCAAGTACAGCAAAAATATTGTTATCTTCCAAAATATTTAGGACTTTTTCGGGACCGTAGAGTCGAAATTCTTGTTTTTCTCGAAGGTTGAGTAGCCCCGCAACATTATCAACATCGGCATTTGTAACGATTACCGCCTTAATCGGGGAATTTCGAGGACCTGCACCATCTGATTTCGGATGCAGCTGTGGGGTCGCGATGATCTGCTGCCTCAAATCTGGTGAAGCATTTATAACCACATAACCGTCGCGAGTTGAACCTATCGCTACGCTTGCTTGCGTTTGGGGTGGACGCTCGTTCGCCCAGACCGATTTACTTTGACCACCGGCACAGTTCCACTGAGGAAGACCACCGCCTGCGGCAGAGCCGAGAACGATTAACTCCAAAAAACACCTTTTTTCTAAATTTCTAGACGAGATTCAGAGGGGCAAGCGCCCCTCCGAAGATTACTCAGAACAGAGGACGATCGCCTTCTGCTGGAGCATACATATTGATTTCACAACCGCATGACATTTCGATTGCTGTTGGTTTTTGCCACATAATTACCGCCTCCAGTGGTTTTATTATCCTAGGACTGACACAGTCAGTTCCCATACACTGCAAAACAAAAGACACGATGTCAAGCACTAATCCGCAATAAACTTGAATACCTCTGAGCTTGCTTTGATCTGGTTCCTTCGTTTCAGCAATGCACAGAGCATCATGCGGCTACACGTGGTAAGGAAACAATCACTGCGCAAGCATTATCTTAGTTTGCAACGCGATTCGGGCTCATCCAATCCAAGCGTATCAACATAATGTTTGGGGTGTAGAAATTTGGGCATCGGAGCCACAGCAACTACAGCGTCACCTGTCGCAAGCAGAATTGGTTGTCGCAGTTGGTTATTCCATCTCCTGATCGAGCCCCGTGTTCCCTTGTAGAGGTCAACCTGGGTATCCGGGTGCGCCAGAATCTTTCTCGGATCCAGTGTCTCTGAAATCGCATCGATAGTTCCAAGGCTATTTGTTATCAGTTTAACAGCGCTCCAGGCGGCGAATTCTTCGTCACTCATTGCTTCGCTAGCAGGTAATGAGTTCTCTTGGTCAAAGGACTGGTATCGCTCGTTCAGCTGAGGTGCCCCATAACGCTCGAGCGTCCGGTGCCAGCCGGCTGGAGTAAGCCCGACGTCTCCAACCACGGGACGCGCTCGTCTAGTACTGTATTGGATATACCGACCAAAATCTTTGGAGCTATCAATGACCGCGACAACATCGTAGGATGCGTCCCCAGTGAGGAATTCGGGTTTATTTTTATCGCGATCATCGGGATGATGGGATAGTGTAAATTCCCGGAAGTCTGAAATATTAGCCCCGAATTTTTTCAGACTTCGCTCGAGAATCTGGGTTCTAAGTCTATCCTTATCCGTCGGTCCGTGCACGACAAGTACTTTTCGCCAGCCACGATAGATCAGGAATTGGCCGAGAGCGTCGAAATACATGCGCTCTGATGGGATCGTGTGATACAGCGAAGGCAAACACAGCGTATCACGGAGATCAATGTCCGGATGTCGCACGTTAACTGTCGTTTGTCCCCTCTCATCGAGGAGCTTTGCAGTTTCAATGAACTCGGGTTTTGGCAGGTCCAATATGATTAATGCGTTGCTGTGAATTGCCTTCAGTTGATCCTTGAGCGACCGTTTTGCGTCTATATCAACCACTTGCAATTCTGGAACGATACCGAACGCTTCGAAGCTCGTCTTCGATTCGAATAATGCGAGTTCAACAGCACGTCTTACAGGGCGCTCTACTCGAGTCTGGATACCAGCGAAGCTTCGGCCTCGATTAGATTCCTCTGCATTCGATGCGGTTACGATCGCAAGATGGAAGCTGGCCGCTAATGCATGGTTCATCAGTGAGGTCGCGATAATGAGGAGAAGAATCCAAGATCTCATTCGAATACCTTTATCGAGTGTGGGATCAATCCTGCTCGTTTGGTCAGGTATGGTCGCTTGGTCTGAAGGTCGATCAGGGTAAAGTCATCAGAAAGTCCATTGAGAACGATAAGTGTTTGTTTATCGGGGGACAGGCCGAGGCCCCAAGCACGTCTTCCTACCAAAATATATTTGGTGATCTGTCGCGTAGTGATATCGACGATGGCTATGTGATTGGCGCTACCGAGCGCGATATATGCCTCGTTTGCTAAATCGTTGAACGCAATATCGACTGGCGTCATCTGCTCTGGTCGAAAGCCTTTCGGGGCAAAGATGACCTCATCCCGCTTAGCGTGTGTTTCGATATCGAAGATCTCGACTCGACTACCCATTTCGGATGAGACCCAGAGTTCTTTCTTGAAGAGAGTAATCCGACGCGGGCGGAGGTTTGTTTTGATAACTCCTTGTTGTTCATAGGTCGACCCGTCGAATACATGCACAAGGCCTGCGTTTTCGGAAGCAACAAAAAGCGTTTTGCCATCATCAGTGATAGCGATACCATCAGGCTCGAGTCCCGTCGGTAACTCAGCAATCAGTTGACCCGAAGATAGATCAAAGGCCGAGGCCCGCGCAGCTCCTTCGTTGGTCACAAAGAGTCTGCTAGACGCGTTGTGAATTGCGATATTCATAGCCCCTCGTACAGGACTAATCTCTGACTCGATTGTGCGCGTGGCTCGATTATATGTGATCACTTTGTGGTCGTCGGAACAGGCGATTATGACGTGAGAGTCGACTAGGCCACGGACCATGCCTCGGGGTCGGTTGCATATAGGAACTACGTGGTTGGTCCTGCCGTCTTCATCGACATGTATTACATCACCCGACCGCTCATTCGTAACGAGAGCCTCGAACGCCACTGCTCTAGGTCCACCAATTGAAATGATAATCAGAACCAAAAATACGATGATTTTTCGGTTGAAGTTAACCCTGTAAAGATGCTTTTCCAAATTATTCCCTGTCTTGTCTAATCCGGGTTCGCGTTTTGGTCATACCGAAATGCTCCGTCAGCCAGTTAGTATCCGGCATTACGTTTTCCACCGTATTGGTGGGTTATTACTTCTGCATTGTTCACGGGTCGTAAACCCAGAGATTGTGTTATTCGTTAACCGGTCTCAGATTATTTACCGTATTTGGCGACATATCTGTAAGCAAGACAAATTATGATCTTGATAAACGAAGATCGTTTATGTTATCACATTGGTCTGCGTAGGGATTGCGTAGTATCACGTTTTCCACAGGCCCTAGGTTGTGAGCGTGATTATTTATTATAATAAATGAGGAGAATTTCGTAATGAAACTCAAAAAAATTGCAGCTTCGATTGCAGCGATGGCATTCGCTGCGGGCGTAGTGGCAAAAGAGAATGACGTAGGCATTTTTGGTACGTCCGGAAAAGGGATGGGAGACCATACCTTTATCCAGCAGGATGGAGCTAAGGCGGATAACATCCGTGCAATCTTGAAGAATGTTAAAATGCCTGCCGGCTTCAAGATAGACCTGTATGCGATTGTACCGGACGCGCGTGACATGACGATGGCACCGCAGGGGACAGTACTTTTCGTAGGTACTCGGAAGGACAAGGTCTGGGTCGTATCTGACCGTGATCGCGACGGTGTCGCCGATGAAGTGAAGGACTTTGCTCCCTCGCTCGAGTTTGATGTTCCAAATGGTGTCCAGTTCTCGAAGGATGGATTCCTTTACGTAGCAGAGCGGAACCATGTTCGAGTATTCCCAGCAGCTGAGTTCTTCTTCGAAGGGCCAGATGTTGTTGCGGTTGACGTTGTACCGAAGGGCGAGCTTATCCCTGAGGGCGAAGAGAGCTATAACCACACTGCACGAGTGGTCGATATTGGGCCTGACAATAAGCTCTATATTTCCCTCGGTCAGCCTTACAATGTGGCACCGCCTGAGAAGCTTGATCTCTACAAGAAGACAGGTATTGGCGGCATCATCCGCATGGACCGTGATGGAAAGAACCGTGAGGTTTATACCTATGGCGTTCGTAACTCTGTCGGTCAGGACTTCCATCCTAAAACCGGTGAGTTGTGGTGGACTGATAACCAAGTCGACGGTATGGGCGACGACATCCCGCCAGGCGAGTTGAATCGTCAAACTAAGGCTGGTCAGCACTTTGGCCACCCATGGTTCGGTGGTGGTAAGACTCGTACTAATGAGTATGCCAAGGAGACTCCGCCAGCAGGTATTGTGCATCCAGCGGTTTCGACAACGGCGCACTGTGCGGACTTAGGAATGGCATTCTACAGCGGAGATCAATTCCCTGCGAAGTATAAGAACGCTATTTTCTCAGCGCAGCACGGTTCCTGGAACAGAACTGAGCCTTGTGGCGCACGGGTCATGGTGACTTTCATCGACAAAGATGGGAAAGCCAAGATGGAGCCATTTGCTGAGGGCTGGATGAACGCAAACAAAGAGTATGACGGTCGTCCGATGTCGATCACGATGTTGAAAGACGGTTCGATGCTCGTCTCTGATGATTATGCCGGAGCGATCTATAAGATCTCATACGTCGGTAGTTAATCACGTCAGAAAAACCCCGGCGTAGGCCGGGGTTTTTTATTCGTGGAGAATAAAACACTTGTGAATAGATTGATCGTTTTTTGCCTGAGCCTATGCTTAAGTTCTGTATTAGTTGCGGCTGATCTGGCGAACGGCAAGGCGCTCTCCGCTCAGTGCTCTGCCTGTCATGGGAAGGATGGGTTATCGAGAGATCCTGAGGCTCCTAATCTCGCCGGTTTGAGTGCCCTGTATATTGAAAAATCCCTAGTCGATTATCAAAAAGGCGCGCGCCACGATCGGCGGATGAGTCTGATAGCGCAGGGGCTTAAAAAGCCACAGATTAAAGATCTTGCTGCTTGGTATGCAGCGTTTGAACTGACCGCAAAGGTCCCAGACATTTGATGGTTCGTGCGCTACTGACGCTGATAATAGGCGGATATAGTGTATCCATCAGTGCGAGCGGGGGTTATGTTACCGTTGAGCAGTTCCTGCGTGAATGTGGTCAAGCTAAGGACCCGTGTATAGCTTTTGTGATGGGAGTTGTTGAAGGAGCCCGTCACCAGACGCGGGAGAGACTGAAGGCTCAGCCTTACGCTTTTGTTGTTCATGGCGAGCCGGTCTGCTTACCATCAGATTGGAACAGTCAGAATCTTACAAGCGTGGTTCTGGGTATCCTAGAGAGTCAGC